>JAQGMC010000082.1 GCA_028292545.1 Paucimonas sp. | reverse complement strand
GTGCGTTGACCCCATCCCCACCCTTACCCTCCCCTTGATCGGGAGGGGATTCGGTAGCTTCGATGGACCTCGCTGTACCCCTAAAGCTCCCTCCCTTTCATGGGGAGGGAGGGGGTGGGGATGGGGTTGGCAACTAACGGTAAGCTGAGCGGGCGCGGAAGTGAATCTGCAAACGTGCGTTGACCCCATCCCCACCCTAACCCTCCCCTTGAAAGGGAGGGATACCGTAGCTTCGATGGGTTATGCGGGACCGCGAAAGCTCCCTCCCCTCACTTACAAGGAGAGGGGATTTCATGAGGCGCGACCGGCGCGGTCAGTCTTCGTGCACGAGGTAGCCGTGGCGGGATGTTTCTCGCATCGCGATCGAGGCGAGCAGTGCCACCACGCACATTGCGCTGACGTACCAGTAGAAGCGGGTTTCCATGCCGACTGACTTCAGCCACAGCGCAATATATTCCGCCGAGCCGCCAAAGATTGCGTTGGCGATGGCATACGACAGGCCCACGCCCAGCGCCCGCACTTCCATCGGAAACATTTCAGCCTTGATCAAGCCGCTGATGGACGTGTAGAAACTGATGACGCTTAACGCCAGCACCACCAGGCCAAACGCGGCGTAGGGATTTTTCACTGCCGCCAGCGCAGACAACACCGGCACAGTCATCAGCGCCGTCAGGCTGCCAAACAGCAGCATTGACGTGCGCCGGCCGATACGGTCGGACAGCGCGCCAAACAAAGGCTGGATCAGCATGTAGACCAAAAGCGCGCCGGTCATGACTGTGCTGGCCATCTTCACGCTCATGCCCGAGGTATTGACCAGGTACTTCTGCATGTAGGTGGTGAAGGTGTAGAACGCCAGCGAGCCGCCGGCGGTGAAGCACAGCACGGTGAAGAAAGCGCGCTTGTGATGCATCAGGCCAGCCAGGCTGCCCGCCTGGCTGTTGCCACGGGCGGCATCGGTTGCGGTTTCCGACAGGCTGCGCCGCAGGTAGATGGCAACCACCGCGGCCAGGGCGCCGAGCACGAAGGGAATGCGCCAACCCCAGTCTTTCATGTCGCTGTCAGACAGCAGGTGCTGCAGTATTACCAGCACCAGCACGGCCAGCAATTGGCCGCCGATCAGCGTCACGTACTGGAAAGAGGCGAAGAAGCCACGCCGGCCCTTGAGCGCGACTTCGCTCATGTAAGTGGCGCTGGTGCCGTATTCGCCACCCACGGACAAGCCCTGCAGCATGCGCGCCGCCAGCAACAGGGCCGGCGCCAGCGTGCCGATCGTTTCATAACCGGGCAGCACGGCGATCATCAGCGAACCGCCGCACATCATGAAAACAGAAAGCACCATCGCTGCCTTGCGGCCTTTGCGGTCCGCTATGCGCCCGAACATCCAGCCACCGATAGGCCGCATCAAAAAGCCGGCTGCGAAAACGCCGGCTGTGTTCAACAGTTGTACCGTCAGGTTGCCTTTCGGGAAGAAGTGCGGCGCGAAATAAATCGCACAGAAGGAGTAGATATAGAAGTCGAACCATTCGACCAGGTTGCCCGAGGATGCGGCGACGATGGCGTAGATGCGTTTGCGGGTATCGACTGCTTGGTTCGCAACCGATTCAGCCGGTGTGGGCGGGGTGGATGACGCCGAAGGAGCAGATGTGCTGGACATAGATGACTTGGTTGGAATGTTCCGATTGGAGGCGACGCGCCAGCCTGCCGGTGTGCAAGCATCCCGGCAGCCTAACTGCGCCAACTTCCCCAAGTCCCTACAGCACGGGCCGCCAACCGGCGTGCCGGCCCATGTCGCCGTATTAACAGCGAGCCGTATGATCCCACAACCGCGTCGGGAAGCAACAGGTCCGACGCTGAAAAAACTCGCTATGCTGCGTACCGCCCACGCGCAGGCGGCAAGCCAGCACTACGGCGCAGGCCGCGCCGCGGCAATGCAGCGCCGGCGCCAGGACGCGGCCGCGTGCTTGCGCCAGCCGCGCCTGCGTCTTCAGTCCGTCTTCAGTACCTTCACTCCACCTTCACATTGGCGCGCTTGACCACGTCGGCCCAGCGCGCGACTTCACCGTGCACGAAGCTGCCGAATTCTGGGCCATTCAGCTTGCGCGTAGTGGCGCCCATCGTGGTCCACTTGGCCTGGATATCCGGACTGGCGAGCGCCTTGTTGACTTCGGCAATCATGCGATCGACCACTGGCTTGGGCGTGCCCTTCACGGCCCACATTGCGTACCAGGATGTCGCGACAAAATCCGGCATGCCGGCTTCGCGCGTGGTCGGCACGGCTTCATAGCCCGTCACCCTTTCATTGGTCGTGACTGCCAGCGCACGCAATTGCCCGCTCTTGATGAAGCCGCCGGCGCCTGCCAGCGTATCGAACATCATGTCGACATGGCCTGCCACCAGGTCTTGCAAGGCCGGGCCGGTGCCGCGATACGGCACATGGTTGATCTGGGCGCCGGTCTTCAGCTTGAACAGCTCGCCGGTCAGGTGTTGCGAGGTGCCGGTGCCGGTGGACGCGTAATCAACCTTGTTGGGTTTCTTCAGCCTTTCAGTCAGCGACTTGAGGTCGGTTTCAGGAACCTTGCGCGGGTTGACGACAATGACATGCGGCACGTCGGCTATCAGGGCCACGGGCTCGAAGTCGCGTTCAATGTCGTACTGCAGGCGCGGATAAATACTGGGGGCAATGGTGTGATGGATGGCGCCCAGCAGCCAGGTATAGCCATCCGGCGCCATCTTGGCGGCCAGCGCCGCGCCCACGGTGCCACCGGCCCCGCTCTTGTTTTCCACCACGATCGGCGCGCCGATCTGGTTCGACAGCACTTGCGCAAGCGGCCGCCCAAAGGCGTCCACCGCGCCGCCCGGCGGGAAGGGATTGATGAAGACGACGGGCTTGGCGTTGGGCCAGGCTTGCGCCAGCGCCGGTTGGGCGCCAATGATGCTTGCCAGGACCAGCGCGAATCCCAGGTATTTCCTGTACTGCATATTGTCTCCTTCGCGTGTTTGTTATGGGCGTACCGGTCAGCAAGCCAGTGGCTTGCCTTGTGACCGGTTCAGCCAGCAGAGTATGCAAAGCATTGCTGCTGGTGTAAAGCCGCGCTGCACGATGGGCCCGGCACGATCGGCGCCGCAGGATGGGGCTCCACGACGGGGCTGCGCGATGGGAGCTGCCCCAAAGGCGCCGCGCGACAGGCTGCACCAAGGCGCCGCAACTGCGGCGGCGATGGCCAGCGCCTGCATGGACAAAGCCTGGCTCGCTCGTCATACTCGCGCAGACCGGCGGCACGGCCGAAGCAGAGACAACAAGGAAAAGGCAGCAACGCGCATGAATGCAGAAACCGCAGACCCACAAGCCCGCGTGCTGGTGCAGCGCGAGGGCGACATTTGCCACGTCACGCTGAACCGGCCCGACAAACTGAATTCGCTGGATGAGGAAATGGTCGATGCGCTGCTCGCCATCGTCACGTCGGCCAGCACGGACGGCACGCGGGTGATGAGCTTGCGCGGCAATGGCCGCAACTTTTGCGCCGGCTTCGACCTGGGCGATTTCGAAGACGTGTCGCACGGCGACCTGGTGCTGCGCTTCGTGCGCATCGAGCAATTGCTGCAGGCGCTTTACCATGCACCCTTCCAGACCCTGGCCTTCGCCCACGGCAAGAATTTTGGCGCCGGCGTGGACATCATCTGCTCCTGCAATCGGCGCATGGCCGCGCCCGGCAGCAGCTTTCGCATGCCGGGGCTGCGCTTCGGGCTGGTGCTGGGTTCGCGCCGCTTCGCGCAGCGGGTGGGCATGGACCGTGCGCGCGACATCCTGATGCGCTCGCACCAGTTTGACAGCGAGGAAGCGCTGGCCATTGGCTTCATCCACCAGGTGGCGCCGGTGGAACAATGGGATGCGCTGGCACGCACGGCCCGCGCCGATATCGACGCCCTCAGCGCCGCCGCCAGTGCCGCCCTGCTGCGGGTGACTGCGCCTGACACGCGCGCGCAAGACTTGGCCGACCTGGTTCAGTCGGCCGCAGAACCGGGCTTGAAAGACCGGCTCAGGGCTTATCGCGCCAAAGCCTGAACCTGCCAGGCGACTCGCGCCCGGCCGATGCAGCTGTGTGGCCCCGGTCAGCTATGCGGCCCCGGTCAACCGCTGTTTCAACTTTGCATCGGGCGTGAGCCAGGGCTCGTGGCCCTGGCTGCGCCCCGGCCTGCCATTGGCAAGCCACCGAATGCCCGCGCTAACTGGGCGCCGTCGTCGAAATGCTGGAAGCGCCGGACCAGGCCATCCTTGACGTCGAACACGTGCACCCAGTCGTAATCGAGCAACTCGCCGCTGTCGCGCACCTTCCATCCCGCATGGCCCAGCACGACCACCTTGTCGCCTTCGGCGATGGCTTGCTTTGCTTCGAAGCGCTCCACGTCAAGCGCCTGCGCCAGGTCGGCGAAGAATTGCCTGACGCCAGCCTTGCCGCGGTAGGTGCCGGAGAACGGCACTTCCGGCTCTTCGTAGCCGACCCACTCGATGTCGTCGGCATACAGCGACAGCAAGCCTTCGATGTCCTGCTGCCCGAACATTTCGTAGCCACGCATGACGAGCTGCTTATTTTGTTCAGTGCCCATATCCCGCCTCCCGGATTGCTTGCGCCCTCAATGCGGCCGCGCGTAGTCTGCCGCGCCGGTGAAATCGAGCATCACGCAAGGCTGGTCGCCAACTACCCAGGCGTCATGCCCGGGGTGCATGTAGAAAAAATCGCCTTCGCGGTAAGTCGCCTCTTCGCCGCTATCCATGCGCACACACATGCTGCCGGACAAGACGGTGCCAGTATGCGAAGCCTGGCAGGAATCGGTGCCAACGATCGGCTTGACATGCGAACTCCAGCGCCAGCCGGGCTTGAATTCGCCCCTTCCTATCGTTGCATCGCCGAGCTTGAATACCTTCAGGCTGCCCATGCCCTGGGCAAAGGGCCGTTCCTCGTCTGGCGTGCCTGCAGTTTTCCGGACCAGTCCCTGTTTAGCGAGAACATCAGCCATGATCATCTCCTGGAATTGTTGCCTGCCCACGCCATGCAGTCACGGCCGGGTCCAACATCAGTATTGGCTGGAGAGCGCACCCCGGTAAGGGCGGCGGGAGAAGCGAGTTTGCGCTAGCGCAGTAGCGCGAGGGAGGCGGGCCGGGGGCTGGTACAGGGTCGGCGCAAGGCGGGGAATGGCGTGGTTATATCGGCGTAGTTTTGCCGGTGCAGTTATACGAGCGCAGTTATACGGGCGGAGTTATACGGGCGGGGTTATACGGGCTGAGTTATACGGCGTGGAAACGGTGCAGCCTCGTTGGGACCGGCTGTTCGATTTGCGGCGGCCTGCGCCGTGGTGCGGCGTTGGAAGCGGCGGTGACGCCGGCAGCAACCGGTGGTTCGAATCCACCGGTCGCTGCCCGGGCCAGGCTGACGTCAGGGCTTGATATACGCGTAGCCTTCGCGCGTCTGCAATTGCGCCACCCGCACCACGCCGGACGGCGTGAACTCGGCATCCATGCTGAACTGCTCTTTTTTCAGGTTGCGGTTTTTGAGCGTGATCTCGCACACTTCAAAGCGCACGCCGCGCGATTTCAGCGCCGCCACCAGCGCGCCGTAATCGATATTGGCATTCTTCTTGTCCTTCGCCCCATCCATCAGGAAGTCCACGCCATCGGCATGGGCGACGACGATGACGCGGGTGTCTGGCGCCGTGTCCAGGTGGTTGCGGATATTGCGCAAACCCTTGGTGGCTTGCCCTTCAGTATTGTCGATGTGATAGACCACCTTGTCGGGACCGCGCTGCTGTTGGGATTGGGCGGGAGATTGGGCTTGTGCCTGGGCCGTGCCGGCAAGTGCTGCGCCTGCGAGGGCGAGACAGGCGAGGATAGACTTTATTGGTTTCATCGGAGCTCCATGGTGGGTTTCAAATTTAAATTTTTGCGACAATTCGAGCGTCTTGGTGAAATAAACGCGACAGATTAGTACTTGGGCTGGTACTAAAGCCAAAAAACGCGACGAGTGTCAGAACTGGGCTGCCACGTTGGAATTTGGCCAATACTTGAATATTGCAAGCATAAATCAATCGGCCATCAGGGGGACTGGACTCAAGACACGTGCGTTGACCCCATCCCCACCCTAACCCTCCCCTTGAAAGGGCGGGGATACCGTGGCTTGGCTGGCTAGGTAGTACTTCGAAGGCGGCTGCCTTCCAAGCGGAGGCTGGCTGGCGGCACTCCGCTCGACTGTGCAGGCCCCGGAAAACTCCCTCCCTTTCAAGGGGAGGGCGGGGGTGGGGATGGGGTACAAGCGCCTGAGCCGACACAAAGAAAAAGGAAAATTGATGAGCACGACTTCGAACCTCATTATGCTTGCGGCATTCGCTGGAGCGGCAGCCGTTGGCATGGCCTTGCTGAAAACCAGATTTGCCGCGCCCACCAGCGGGAGACGTGATGCGCAGTTCAAAGCCAAACCGTTATTGACGCCCAATGAACTGGAATTCCTGGGACGCCTTGAATCTGCCGTTCCGGAATACCGCTTCTGCCCCCAGGTCGCGATGGGAGCGCTGATTGATCCTGCCGTGTCCCGGAAAGATGGCAAGGCTTACTTCCGACTTCGGGGAATGTTTGCCCAGAAAATAGTCGACTTCGTGATGCAGGATCGAAAAACGGGAGCGGTCGTCGCCATCATCGAGCTTGATGACCGCACGCATGACGACCAGAGGGACGCCAAGCGCGATTCGATGTTGTCCAGTGCCGGCTACCGTATCGTCCGCTGGACCTCTAAGGCCAAGCCAGATCTTATGACGATCCGTTCCAGATTGCTCCCGTCGGCACCGGTGCCCAACGAGGTCAGCATCAAGTGACATGATGCTGCTCAGCTGGATTCGCCAATCGATCGAACCGCAGCCCCCTGCCACCGAAACCCGCAATCAGTCACCGGGAATCGCGTTCGGCTGGACTACAATCCTCCCTTTGCCCGAGCCTTGCCGGCGCACTTGCGCTGAGCTGGGGGCGCGCAATCTTTCCTCTCCGCGGCAGGGGCGCTACCCAGACCGCCAGTCCCGAAGTTTTTATCTCGAACGCCATGCCTCTGAACCGTGATCGCTTCGGACCATGACTGATCGCTGTGAGGCAGCGGGTCATGGAATAGATGTCCTCGCGCCGGCAGCCGGAACTGCTAGATTGCTCACGTACATCGACAAAGCGAAAAGCTGAGAAACCTCGACGTACGGGCCACCCACAATCAAGTTGTTGCACAAAAGTTGGAGACTTCACATGAGAATTTTCATCAGCTCGTTGATCGGTGGATTCGAGCCGTTCCGCGCGGCAGCGCGCTCGGCGATCGCTGCGCTGCGCCACGAGCCCGTGGCTGCCGAGGATTTTGGCTCGCAGGCCAGTTCGCCCCAAATCGCCTGCCTCCAAGGCGTGCGGTCCGCTGACTTGGTGGTCTTGATTCTTGGGCCACGCTACGGGGTCGTCCAGGGGTCGTCTGGCGTATCTCCTACCCACGAGGAGTATCTGGAAGCGCGGGGAAAGAAGCCCATACTCATGTTCGTCCAAGAGGGCGTCGAGCGCGACGAGCCGCAGGCTAAGTTTGTCTTGGAGGTGGGCGATTGGCAGGCAGGGCATTTTCGCGCAGGCTTCAAGACCGCCGACGAGCTGCGGGACTTGGTGACGCGAGCCGTCCACGACTATCAGCTCGCGAACGCTGCCGGCCCCCTCGACACGAGAGCATTGTCGACGGCGGCTCTCGCCCTGCTTTCCAAGGCTCGGCAAAATAGTCGCGCCGCCTCCCCGACCCTCCACGTCGGCCTCGTAGGCGGCCCGATTCAACAACTCTTGCGGCCCGCCGAGTTGGAGGCTCCCGACCTGGCCGACGCCATCCACCAACGGGCGCTCTTTGTCGAGCCCAAACTGTTCTCCAGGTCCAAGGGAGTCGACCCCAGCATTATGGGGTCGGCACTCGTCGTGGAGCAGGAGCGTGGTGCCCGAATCCAGCTTAGCGAGGACGGCTCGCTATTGCTGCGCCTGCCCCTGAGTCGAACAGAGGGCAGCCGCCAAAACGGGTTCGGCATGCTCGCCGTCATCCAAGAGGACGTATTGCGCGAGCTGGCCGCCGCCTTGTCATTCTGCGCGTGGCTTTTGGACAAGATCGATTCGACTCAGCGCATCACGCATGTCGCGCTGGTGGCGTCGATCGAGGCGAGCGACTACATGGGATGGCGCACGCAAGCGGAGCAAGATGCCAGTCCGAATTCCGGAACTATGCGCATGGCCGGTGGGCAACAGCCGCCGATCTCCTCGACCGACCGACCCCGTGCGGCCCTGCGCTTCCAAGCCGCCGAACTCGCGCAGGATCTCATGGTGCCCTTGCGTCGACAAATGAAGGGGTGAGCACAGGCCATCGGCCTTTTTTGTCGGACACTCGCGCGGCCCGGCGCAGCACGTATCCAAATTCTTCTCCGCATTTTTAGCTGCGGTGGAAATCGCAATGGGATCCCTCTCAATTGCCTTGATCCAGCCGTGCGCGGTACTTCGCGTGGTCCTCCATGGGCGACAGCGAGCTTGCGACTTTCGCCACGCCGGGCTCGCTCGCAAGGATCGCGCGCCACTCTCGGCAGTGAGCTCCTTGAGGGCGTAGGCCGAGTCACCCGGCTTCTTGCGGAGGCTTTTGTGCGGTCGAGCCGCTACTTGTGCATCGTGTTGTGACAAATCTCGTGGCTGGCCGTCGCGCGAGCGGCCAAACTCGAACTCATGGCCTTCTCTTTTTATTCTTCCCCGGGCCTTGTTGAGCCTGCGTCGACTCGGCGGCGCCGTTGGCGCCTTGGCCGTTCGGCTGTTTAACTGCTTCCAATTTCGCCTCGCGCTCCGCTTTGAACTTTTTGAAGTTGTAGTCCACCTCTTCTTTAACGCTTTGCACGGCGCTAACCAAGTCTTCAATCAAGCCGTTTGTGGGCTCAAAGGCGTCACCCTCGTATTCCGCCTTGTTCCTGGCGTTATGCGCTCTCGACAACGTGTCCTTCGCGCCCGATGCTCCGGGAATAAGCCCATCAAGGATCTCGTAGAGCAGCGCTCGATGCCCCTTTTCCGAAGACGTTCGATACCCCGCCATCTTAAGCGCCGCCGTGAGCAGGCTATGCCCTGCGGTATTAGCCACCATGAATCTGGTGAGGTTAGTGTTATCTGCGTTTTGCGCGTCGGCCAGATATCCTTTGGCCGCGTCGATATGAACTTTTACCTCTGCCGTGTCGGCCTCGTAAGGTTAGATGGCTCCCCTGCCAAGCAGACTAGCGAGTTGCTCGCTTAAGTTCATCGTCGCCCCCTATCAAAAATATCTTCTCTGCCTCTAACATCCTGGACACGAAAGCATTTTCCTCAGCCACTTTTTGCGTGATCTCGCTTGGACTATAAACAATGGGGTTGATCGGTCGGCCCACGCCCCCCTCGATCGAGGCCATGGCGGACATGACCTCGCGGTTTTTAGCCGAGCCGATCACGCAGACATCGATATCGCTTCCGGGCCTCTCCCCGCCTCGCGCTACCGATCCGAACACAAAAGCGCACTCGATCCCCTCGATGCCGGAGAGCGCCTCCCCGATAGCGTCGGCCAGGCCGGCGGTTTTGCGCGCGATGCCCCTGAGTTCGTCGAAAATGGGGCACTCACTGTTGGCCATTACACGACGACGATTGCCGTCGCGCTCGTCGAGGACGATTCCGGCCAGAGCGAGAATATCAATCTCTTTGCTCAACATGGTAGGCGACACGTCGGCGGCCCGGGCCAACTCTCTCAAATGCCATGATCGCTCCGGGTGGGAAAAAAGACGCGAAATCACCGCCTTCGTCGTCCTGCTGAAGAGAGCGTCAGCCAGCGAGATACGGTTGGGAGCAGTCTTTGTTTTCATGCGGACGTTGTATCGGTTTTGGTTACAATTGTCAACCACAGCGATACAAAATACTCGGATGGGATCGAACCCGCGGAACCGGACTCAAGAGGCGTGCGTTGACCCCATCCCCACCCTGACCCTCCCCTTGAAAGGGAGGGGATACCGTGGCTTGGCTTGGTTATGTAGTACCTCAAAGACGCGGCGCCGTTCCGGAGAAGGGTAGCGGCCGGCACGCCGCTTGGCTGGCACCGGTACCCAACGAAACCAGCATCAAGTGACATGATGCTGCCCAGCCAAGGTCGCCAATCGATCAGGCCGTAACGCCTGCCACCAAAACCCGCAATCAGTCACCAAGAACCGCTCTCTGCTGGACTACAATCCTCCCTTTGCCCAAGCCTTGCCGGCGCGCACTTGCTGGCCCGCGGGCGCGCAATCTTTCCTCTCCAGCCATGGACTTGTCGGGCAACCTCGAAAAACAAACGCCGATGATGCAGCAGTACCTGCGCATCAAGGCCGACCATCCCGCCACGCTGCTGTTCTACCGGATGGGCGATTTCTATGAGCTCTTCCACCAGGATGCGGAAAAAGCGGCGCGCCTGCTTGGCATTACGCTGACCCAGCGCGGCGCCAGCAATGGCGTGCCGATCAAGATGGCGGGCGTGCCCTTCCATTCTGCCGACCAGTACCTGGCGCGCCTGGTCAAGATGGGCGAGTCAGTCGCGATCTGCGAACAGATCGGCGATCCGGCTACCAGCAAGGGGCCGGTGGAGCGCAAGGTCGTGCGGGTGGTCACGCCCGGCACGCTGACGGATGCAGACCTGCTGCCCGAGAAATCCGAGCGCCCCCTGCTGGCAGTCTGCGTCACCAGCCAGCGGCGCCAGACCAGCGTCGGCCTGGCTTGGCTGTCGATGGCATCGGGCCGCCTGCGCACGATGGAATTCAGCGGCGACGACAAGACCATCACGGCGCGCCTGCGCCAGGAACTGGAACGCATTGTGCCGGCCGAGGTGCTGGCCAGCGATGCGTTGGGTTTCTCACTGCCAGTGACGAAGCTCACGGCCGTGCCCGACTGGCATTTCGATTTGCCGGCCGGCGAGCGGGCCGTAAAAGCGCAACTCGGCGTTGCCTCGCTGGCCGGTTTTGATGCCGCCAGCCTGTCGGTTGCGCTGGGGGCTGCAGGCGCCCTGTTGCGCTATGCAGAATCGACCCAGGGCCGCGGCTTGCAGCATGTGCGCTCGCTGGCAGTCGAAGTCGAGAATGAATTCATCGGCATGGATGCGGCGACCCGGCGCAACCTGGAATTGACTGACAGCCTGCGCGCGCCGGATGCAGGCGGACAGGACACGACGCTCTTCGCCCTGCTCGACCATTGCCGCTCTGCGATGGGTTCACGCATGCTGCGTCACTGGCTGCACCACGCGCCCACCAATGCTGCCATCGCGCGTTTGCGCCATGCCGCGATCAATGCCTTGATGGGCTGCCAGGCTTGCGACGCACTGAATGCGACGCTGTCGCAAGTGCCGGACATCGAGCGCATCACGACCCGCATTGCGCTGTTGTCGGCCCGGCCGCGCGACTTGTCCGGGCTGCGCGACGGGCTGGGGCAACTCAATGCGCTGCAGGCGCAATTGCTGCACGCCGCCAGTTCGCTGCCCGATGGTTTGCTGTCGCAACTGGCGCAAGCCATTGCCACGCCGGATGACTGCCTGGCCTTGCTGGCAAGCGCAATCGCACCCGAACCTGCGGCCATGGTGCGCGATGGCGGCGTAATCGCCGCTGGCTATGATGCCGACCTGGATGAGTTGCGCTCGCTGTCGCAAAACGCCGGCCAGTTCCTGCTTGACCTGGAAACGCGGGAAAGGGCGCGCACCGGCATCGCCAACCTGCGGGTTGAATACAACAAGGTGCACGGCTTCTACATTGAAGTGACCAACGGCCAGGCCGACAAGGTGCCGGATGATTACCGCCGCCGCCAGACTTTGAAGAATGCCGAGCGTTACATCACGCCCGAGCTGAAGGCGTTTGAAGACAAGGCGCTCTCGGCCCAGGAACGGGCGCTGGCGCGCGAAAAATTCCTGTACGACGAACTGCTGCAAAAGTTGGCGCCCCACATCCCGCGTTTGCAGGAAGTGGCGCAGGGCATCGCGCAAGTCGATACGCTCAATGCGCTGGCCGTGCATGCGCTGGCCAACGACTGGTGTGCGCCACACTTGGTAGATGAACCGTGCATCACGATCGAACAGGGCCGCCATCCTGTAGTGGAAAAAAGCATCGAGCGCTTCATCGCCAACGATTGCCAGCTCGGGCCTGATCGCCGGCTGCTCTTGATTACCGGCCCCAACATGGGCGGCAAATCAACCTTCATGCGCCAGGTGGCGCTGATCACCCTGCTCGCCTATGTCGGCAGCTTCGTGCCGGCCAACAGCGCCACCATCGGCCCGGTGGATCGCATCTACACCCGCATCGGCGCGGCAGATGACCTGGCTGGCGGCCGTTCGACTTTCATGGTGGAGATGACTGAATCGGCTGCAATCCTGAACGGCGCGACAGAACGCTCGCTAGTGTTGATGGATGAAGTCGGTCGCGGCACCTCTACCTTCGACGGCCTGGCCCTGGCCTGGGCAATTGCGCGCCACCTGATTGAAACCACAAAAAGCTTCACGCTGTTTGCGACCCATTATTTCGAACTGACGCAATTGCCGCAGGCCTGGCCCAGCGCTGCCAATGTTCACCTGTCTGCGATCGAGCACAAGGACAGCATCGTCTTCCTGCATGCCGTACAGCCCGGGCCGGCTTCGCAAAGCTATGGTTTGCAAGTGGCGCAACTGGCGGGCGTGCCCGGACAGGTGATACGCGCAGCGCGGCGCCACCTGGCGCAACTGGAAGCGCAGTCGGTTGGCTCGACCACCCAGTTCGACTTGTTTGCTTCGGTTCCTGACCTGGACGCAATGGATGCAGAATGCCCTGCGCCTGCCGCCGCGCCGCAAGACACGGTGCTGGGCGAGGCGCTTGACGCCATCGATCCCGACAGCATGTCGCCGCGCGAAGCGCTGGAGGCGCTGTACCGGCTCAAGCGCCTGGCTGCGGGTGACGATAGCGTAACGAACGACAAGAATCGCGCCTGATGATTTTGTTTTTGCATGCCACAAAACCGCGGCTTGCCGCGCAGTGCGCATGGCTGCTGGCCGTGGCCATGTTCGCCGCCTGCCTGCCTGCACTTGCCACGGCCGCGCCGCCAAGCCCACGCGAACTGCAGTTCGCCATCGTCCACCAGCCGGACTCGATCGGGCCGAGTGAAGATAGTTTGGTCCAGGCCCTGGCCGAGGCCGACCGCGAACGGCAAGCCTTCATCATCCTCACGGGCGTCAAGTCGGCGACCGAGCCCTGCACCGACAGCCTGTACGACGATAGGCGCCAGTTGCTTGCCGACGCGCGCAATGACGTGATCCTGGCGCTGTCCGCCGCCGACTGGGCAGAGTGCAAACGCGAAGACGGCAGCCCAGCGGCAATGGACCGGCTGGCGCGCATGCGCGAAGTATTTTTCAGTGGCGCGGCTGCAGCGGGCCGCGGCCGGCTGGCAGTCATGCGCCAATCCGCATCGGCGCAATTTCGCGGTTTTCCAGAGAACCTGCGCTGGGAAGCGGGCGGCGTGCTGTTCGGCACCGTCAACCTGCCGGGGGACAATAACCACTTCCTGCCCGCCGCCGGCAGCAACAGTGAATTCGAAGACAGGATGATTGCCAATCGCGCCTGGCTGCACCGCTTGTTGCAGGCGGCGCGGGCGCGCAAGACACGCACGATCGTATTGTTCTTCGATGGCGACCCGCGCCTGGCTACGCCGCCGCGTGCCGGTCGCAATACAGTCTGGGGCCGGGACGGCTATTTCGAATTCCGGCGCCAGCTACGTGACATGGCGGCGCTTTACCCCGGGCGCCTGGTGCTGGTGCACCAGGCAAGCGGCAGGGCCGCCGGCCGGCCGCTGCTGGCCTGGCAAGGCAACCTGGGACAACTGGAACTGGCGCCGGGCACGGGGTGGACCCACGTCAGGATCGACTTGCGCACGGGCGCCTTCAGCTTGCGGGCCGGACGGTGAGCAGCTGCCGCGCAGCGGGCACGGCGCGACGGTGAGCAGATGCTCGGGAGTGGGCGCGGCGGGCCGCTGAGTTGATACTTAGGCGCAGGCCGGGCGAGCCGCTGAGCTGATACTCGGGAGCCGGCGCGGCGGGCCGCTGAGACATTCCCAAACTGGGCTCTGCTGGCGACCCTGCCCTGCGGCGCTCGGCGTGACTGCCCTGGTTTATTGCACGCGCACCGTACGGAATTCGTCGGCCTCGTCGCCCTCATCATCATGACCGCCGTGGTGGTGATGACCATGTGGTCCATGCACATGGCCGTGCGCCTTTTCTTCGTCGGATGCGGGGCGGACTTCCACCACTTCCAACGCGAAGCGCAGTGCCATGCCGGCCAGCGGATGGTTTCCATCCAGGACCACCTTGTCGCCAGCAATATCGGTGACGGTAAAGATGACGGATTCGTCTTCATCCGCATCGGCGTCAGGCGCACCTTCGAATTGCATGCCGACTTCCAGCGGCGATGGCAGGCGGCTGCGCTCTTCCACGCGCACGAGCTCGGCATCGTATTCGCCGAATGCGTCTTCCGGTTCCACTTGCACGTCGAGCTTGTCGCCAACGTTTTTGCCGGCCAGCGCTTCTTCCAGCTTGGGCAGCGTATTGCCGTAGCCGCCGTGCAGGTAAACCATGGGTGCGTTGCTTTCCTCGATCAGGTTGCCCTGCGCATCCGACAGCTTGTAATTCAGTGTGACAACAGTGTCCTTGGCAATCATGATGCGTCCTTGTAATGAGTTGAATCGAGTCGTGGCTGGCCGCAAGCAAGCGATCCGGGCGGCGGCCGTGAAGGGAAAGGCAAGCCCGCGATTATATTACGGGCAATAGTGGCTGAGACTGGCGCGCTTCAAGATGATTCCGTGGACTTGCGTGTTCGGGCAGGGCGCCGGCAGCAGCGGATCGAACCGCAGTCCAGCCTGGTGCTGACGCCCATGCAGGTGTGCGTTGACCCCGGCGTCATTAAGCAGCGACATTGCCTGGTGCCCATGCACGCGTGCGTTGACCCCATCCCCACCCTAACCCTCCCCTTGAAAGGGAGGGGATACCGTAGCTTCGATGGACTTGTCGAGCCGGCGCATGCTTCAGCATCGCTATAATGCGCGGATGAAAAAACTTGCCCTCTTAGGTGGCCTGACGCCTGAAGCCTTCCTCAAGGATTACTGGCACAAGAAGCCATTGCTGATCCGCCAGGCCATTCCCGGTTTTGCAGCGCCGCTCACACGCGATGAAGTCTTCGCACTGGCCGCGCGCGACGATGTGGAGTCGCGCCTGGTCACGCAAAATGCCGGCAAATGGAAACTGGCTTCGGGACCGTTTGCTGAACTCCCCCAGGTTACGCGTCGCAACTGGAGCCTGCTGGTGCAAGGCGTCAACCTGCACGATGCGCGCGCCGATGACTTGCTTGGCCAGTTCCGCTTCCTGCCGGACGCGCGCCTGGATGACTTGATGATCAGCTATGCCAGCGATGGCGGCGGCGTCGGCGCGCATTTTGATTCCTATGATGTCTTCCTGTTGCAAGCCCACGGCAAGCGGCGCTGGCGCATCGGTCGCCAATCCGACCTGTCGCTGCAGGAAGGCTTGCCCCTCAAGATAGTGAAGCATTTCGAACCCGAAGAAAACTACCTGCTCGAGCCCGGGGACATGCTCTACCTGCCGCCACAATATGCGCACGATGGCGTGGCCGAGGGTGAATGCATGACTTACTCGATCGGCTTCAGGGCGCCGGCCTGGCAGGAACTGGCCGAGAACTTCCTGCAGTTCATGGCAGACACTGTTGACCTGCCCGGCCGATATGCCGACCCTGGCCTGGCGCCCACTTCCCGTCCGGCTGAGATACCGGCGCAGATGCTGGACCAGGTGACGCAGGCGCTGCAGCGCATCCGCTTCGAGCGCGACGACATCAGCCTTTTCCTGGGCGAATACCTGTCCAGCCCGAAACCGCAAGTGTTCTTCGACGCGCCGGACAGCCTGATGCCGGCCCATCGCTTCAGCCAGGCCGCCCGCAAGCGCGGCGTGGCCTTGTCGCCCCGTTCACGCATGCTGTATGCGGGCCAGCGCGTCTTCATCAATGGCGAGTCTTTCGATACCGGCACGGCGGACCGCAAGGCGCTGCGCCTGCTGGCCAACCAGCGCCGTCTGTCCGGCGAAGACGTGGCGCAAGCCAGCGACGACGTGCTGGATGCGCTGCACAACTGGTATTGCGACGGCTGGCTGCTGTTGAATTGAGCCGGGCACGTTCCCATGGCAGGTTTTTGCGGAGTCAAAGCCACAATTGCTTACAAACCGCTTACGGCTTGACAACTGTGTTGTGCGTGGGGAAATGATTCTGCGCTATAATTCTGGGCTGGTATGTTTTGCTTTTGGCACGTCGTGCAGAAGTGAAAAAACCAATCGAGCGATAATTACCGGTAATTATTCATCGTCTCTTTTTTGATTCATTTCTGAGGAAAAAACATGAAAAAAACATTGTTGATCGCTTCCCTGCTGGCTGTTGCTCTGGTCGCTTGCAGCAAAAAAGAAGAAGTCGTCGCGCCTGCTGCTGCTCCGGCACCTGCTGCTGCTCCGGCACCTGCCGCTGCACCGGCTCCTGCTGCCCCGGCCGCTTCGGCTCCGGCTGACGCTGCTGCTCCTGCTGCTTCGGCTTCGGCACCTGCTGCTTCGGCACCGGCCGCTTCGGCTCCGGCTGCTTCGGCACCTGCTGCTGCTTCGGCACCTGCTGCATCGAAGTAATTCGTTTCCCGGATCCGTCCGGAAAACAAAAACCGGCCTTCGGGCCGGTTTTTTTTCGCCTGTGCAGGGCCAGCAAGGCGGGTTGGCTATGCGCCGGCCCGACTCAGCTGGCGACCTCCAGCCAGCCAAAGCCTTCATCCTGGCAAGCGATCATGACTTCCGTGCCCTGGTCGGCCAAGGCTGTCACCAGCGCCGTGCGAGCCAGGCCCGGCGAGTTGTTTTGCTTGCTCAGGTGCGCGCCGACGATGCGCCGCAGGCGTGACTGGTCCAGTGCCGCCAGGATGTCGCCGCTTGCACGGTTGGACAAATGGCCGAAGGGCCCGCCGATGCGCCACTTGAGCGAGGGTGGATAGGTGGAGTCGCGCAGCATCTGCTCGTCATGATTGCATTCCAGTACCAGCGCGTCGCAGCCTCCCAGCATCTGCACCAGGTGCGGCGTGGATTGGCCGGCGTCCGTCAGCACGCCAAGCTGGTGTTGACCGTCGCCCAGCACATACTGGATCGGCTCGCGCGCATCGTGCGGAACGGTGTAGGGCCGCAATTCCAGGTCGCCGATGGCGACCCGGTCGCCATCGCGGCAAAAGCGCACGTCGACCTTGTCGGCATCGCGCCGGGCAGCCTGCCAGGTGCCATAGCTGATCCAGACCGGCGTGCGATGCCGGCGCGCGAATTTGAATACGCCGCCGACATGGTCCTGGTGTTCGTGGGTGACTACGATGCCGGCCAGGTCGGCGGGCGCCATGCCCAGCCGCGCCAGGCGCCGCTCGCATTCACGCAATCCAAAACCGCAATCCAGCATGACGGTGGTGCGGGTGGTGCCAGAAGAGGCGGATATGAGCAGCGCGTTGCCTTCGCTACCGCTGCCCAGGCTTGCAAATCTCAATGGCCTGCCTGTGAGTCTGGTTGAAGCCGCAGCGCGCCCCGCGCACTACGGCTGTTTGCCCGGCTTGCGCCGTTTACTTGAGTTGGTCGTTCAAGAGCGCCAGGATGCGTGCGCCGGTGCCGCTGGCGTCCGGACGGCCTTCGCCATCCAGGACCGATACCTGGCTCGCTTCGCCGCTGCCTTTGACCACGACACGGTAACGCTGGGCCTGCTTGGCCTTGTCATCCTTGGATGAAGAGAAGATGCGGGACAGGAACCCTTTCTCGCTCTTGCTCTTGGCGTCTTCATTCTGGTCGACATAGCGCACGAAGTAGGCGCCCTGGGTGCGGTCACGATCTTCGACGGTGAAGCCGACGCGGTCCAGCGCCAGGCCAACCCGGCGCCAGGCCCGGTCGAATCCTTCGCTGACTTCCACATAAGGACTGCCGCCGGCGCTGACGATGCGGGCGCGCGCGGCTTGTGGCATGGCCTTGGCCAGTTCCTGCTTGACCTTCACTTCATCGTTGCCCAGGCGCGCCATCAGCTTGCCGGCAAATTCTGCTTCCAGCTCTGGATCGGCTGGCCGCGGCGACCAGACAAAATTGTCGCCGCCCACGCCGCCCGGCACTTCACGCGCGCCACGGTGGCTGATGTAGACCTCGGTCCAGCCGTCGGCGCGGCGTTCGAGGCGGGTGCGGAATTTGTCGCGTTCGCCGGTCGAATACACCGAGTCGAACGCCTTGCCTATCGTGCGGCGGATGATGTCTTGCGGAATCTTGGCGCGGTTCTCGGCCCAGTCGGTTTCCATGATGCCGGCGTCGGGCTGCTCAAGGTTGATCAGGAAACCGCTGTCTTGCCAGAAGTCTTTCAAAAGCGGCCACAATTCATCCGGCGTCTTCCGAACCACCAGCCAGCGCTGGTTGCCGTCGCGCTCGATGCGCATGTCGGGCGCGGCCTTGGGTGCAACGGCCTGGGTCGGCGTGCCGGTGGTGCCGCGGTTGGTGGCCAGGCCCGATGCCGTCGCCGTGCCGCGCGCTGCTTCGGGCAATGTATAGCGGCTGTCGTTTTGCAGTTGGGACAGGTCGGGCGGCACTTCCAGGTTGGCCGTGGGCCGTTTCCCTGCGCTCTTGTAATCGATTTTTTCGCCTTCGAACAGGGTGCCGAAGGACGATTGCACCGTGCCGCAACCAGCCAGGCCGGCGAGCAACAGCACACACAAGGAACGGAGACCAGCGCGGGCGGCGCCGCTGGTGTTACGGCATTTTTTCATAGTAGTACCGGGAGATAGGCGACAGGCAGGAGCGTCTTGACGCCGGTTATTGTAATACACCCGATTCACGCAATGCCCCACGGACAATGTCGTGATACGCCTCGCCCAGCGGCGCCAGCGGCAGGCGCATGCCCGGGCCCATCAAGCCCATCTGATGCATTGCCCATTTGACCGGTACCGGATTGGGCTCGACGAAAAGCTTGTCGTGCAGTGGGATCAGGCCGTTGTTGATGGCGATGGCTTCGGCCAGGCGGCCCGCCATGGCGGCGGCACACAGTTCATGCATCGCGCGCGGCGCCACGTTGGCTGTTACCGAAATATTGCCCTTGGCGCCGCAAAACATCAGCGCCATCGCGGTCGGATCGTCGCCGGAATAGACGGCAAACGATTTCGGCGCTAGGCGCATCAGGTCGTTGCCGCGGCCGATATTGCCGGTTGCATCCTTGATGCCGATTACGCCGGGCACCTGCGCCAAGCGCAGGATGGTGTCGTTGCTCATGTCCGCCACGGTGCGGCCGGGCACGTTGTACAGGATCATCGGCAGTTCGACCGCTTCAGCAATGGCGCGGAAATGCCGGTACATGCCTTCCTGGGTCGGGCGGTTGTAATAGGGCACGACCTGCAGCGATGCATCGGCGCCAACCTTCAGCGCATTGCGGCTCAGTTCAATCGCTTCGGCAGTTGAGTTGCCGCCGGTGCCGGCAATCACGGGAATGCGCTTGGCAGTGTGCTCGACCGCCACCTTGATCAGTTCGCAATGCTCTTCCACTGAAACTGTCGGTGACTCGCCGGTGGTGCCGACAATGACGATGCCATCGGTGCCTTCGGCGACATGCCAGTCAATCAGCTTGCGCAATCCGGGCAAGTCGAGGCTGCCATCTGCATGCATGGGCGTGACGATTGCAACAAGGCTTCCCTGGATCATGATGTGATTGACTGCTTGCTATGAAGTAAAACACGATTGTAGCGGATCGCCGCAGCGATGCCCACCGCCCCCTTGCAGGCCGGCGCAGCCCGGCTCAGAGCGAAAGGCTGCTGTCATTTGCGGCTGCGCCGCGCAGTGCGCAGATTCGCTGCACCATGGCGGGCCGCTCACCGGGCACGAAGCCATCTTCGAAGGCAATCACCCGCATCGGCTGCGCAGTTGCTGCAAGCGCTTGCAGCAACTCACCCGGCTGCAGCAGGAACGCTGGGCTGGACGGCTTGCCATAGCGCTCGTTGCCGGCGGCGAAGGTTTCATAGATCAGCACGCCGCCCTCCTGCAAGCTGGCCACCAAATGCGGCAACAGCGGCCGGTGCAGGTAGTTCGTTACGACGATGCCGGCATAGCGCCCGTGCTGCAACGGCCAGCCGGGCTGCAACAGCGCGCTGGCCTGCGGCAATTCAAGGTCGACTTGCAACGTCTGGATGCGGCTGTTTCCAGCGGCGGCAAGGGCTGACAGCGCATCGGCATTGCGGTCTACCGCCAGGACTTCATGGCCCAGCGCGGCAAACAGCTTGCTATGGCGCCCGCCGCCGCAAGCCAGGTCGAGCACCAGTCCCGGCGGCACCAGCGGCGCAAACCGTGCGACCCAGGCCGAGGGCCGCTCAAGCGCGATGTGGGGCGTGGTGCCAGCCATGCTCACTTGTAGTTCAAGCCCATGACTTCGCGCACGTCGCGCATGGTCTCTTGCGCCAGCCCGCGGGCACGGTCGCAACCGGCGGCGACGATGTCGCGCACCAGCGCCGGCTGGTCGAGATACTGCTGGGCGCGTTCGCGCATCGGCTCCTGTTCACGCAGGATGCCTTCGATGACGGGCTGCTTGCATTCGATGCAGCCAATGCCGGCCGAGCGGCAGCCCTGCTGCACCCAATCCTTGGTCGCCGCATCCGAATAGACTTCATGCAGCTTCCACACCGGGCAGCGGTCCGGGTCGCCCGGATCGGTGCGGCGCACACGTGCCGGGTCGGTTGGCATGGTGCGCACTTTCTTCACCACGGCATCCTTTTCCTCGCGCAGCGCAATCGTATTGCCATAGCTCTTGGACATCTTGCCGCCATCCAGTCCCGGCAGACGGGATGCTTCGGTCAACAGCACGCGCGGCTCCACCAGCACGGTCTTGCGGCTGCCGGCGACATAGGCTTGCAGCCGCTCACGGTCGTCCGCCGACAGGCTCTGCGCCTGCTCCAGCAGCGCCCTCACCTGCTCCAGCGCCTCATGCTTGCCCTGCTCCTGGTAGGCGGTGCGTAAGCCGGTGTAGACCTTGCCGAGCTTGCCGCCGAGCTTGCGCACGGCTTCTTGCGCCTTTTCCTCGAAATTCTTTTCGCGGCCATAGATGTGGTTGAAGCGGCGCGCCAGCTCGCGCATCATTTCCACGTGCGGCACCTGGTCTTCACCCACCGGCACCATGCTGGCACGGTAGATCAGCACGTCGGCCGCCTGTAGCAGCGGATAGCCCAGGAAGCCATAGGTCGCCAGGTCGCGGTCGGCCAGCTTTTCCTGCTGGTCCTTGTAGGTTGGCACCCGTTCCAGCCAGGACAGCGGCGTGGTCATCGACAGCAACAGGTGCAGCTCTGCATGTTCGGGCACGCGCGACTGGATGAAGATGCTGGCTTGCTGCGGATCGACGCCGGCAGCCAGCCAGTCGATCACCATGTCCCAGGTGCTGGCTTCGATCACGCTCGGGTCATCATAGTGGGTGGTCAGCGCATGCCAGTCGGCCACGAAAAACAGGCAGGGATGTTCGGACTGCAGCCGCACCCAGTTCTTCAACGCGCCATGATAGTGGCCCAGGTGCAGCGCGCCGGTGGGGCGCATGCCGGAAACTACGCGATCGGGATACATAGAATTAAGTTCGACAGTCCAGGGTTCAAGATAGTGCCGGGCGGCCGGGGCGGCCCCGGCGGCGCCGCAACCGGCTTGGCATGCCAGGGCGGCTGCAGCTCAGCCCAGCGCCAGGCGCAGCGGCGAAATCAGCAGCAGCAACAGGAAATTCGCAGCCTTCATGACGGGCACCATCCAGAAGCTCAACACATTCATGAAAGCCAGGCCGAGCACGATGAAAAAACCGTAAGGCTCAAGCTGGGCAAAACGCCATGCATATTTATTGGGCAGGATGCTGGTCATGACCCGGCCGCCATCCAGCGGCGGCAGCGGAATCAGGTTGAAGGCAAAGATGACGAGATTGGTTTCCACGCCCGCGCGCGCCATGCGCAGGAAAAAATCCTCGCTGTCGCCCCAGGCGGCCAGCAGCACCAGCAGGATCATCCAGCCCAGGCCCATCACCAGGTTGGCCAGCGGCCCTGCCAGCGCGACGAAAGCCATCTGCTTCTTTGGATTGCGCAGGCGGCCGAATTCCACCGGCACCGGCTTGGCATAGCCAAACAGGAAAGGACTGCGCAACAGGAACAGCACCACCGGAATCAGGATGGTGCCGATCAGGTCCACATGCTTGAGCGGGTTCAGGCTCATGCGCCCCAGCGAATAGGCGGTATTGTCGCCAAAATATTTGGCGGCATAGGCGTGCGCGGCTTCGTGCAGGGTGATGGCAAACAGCACCGGCAGCGAATAGACCGCAAGGGTCTGTATCAGGTCATTCATGTGCGCGATTCTAGCAGAGGGACCCGGCGCGGCCGGGCGGCAGGCACAAGTCCGATCACAGTCCGAACAGGGCCGGGTCGCCGCGGCCGGCGCGCACCAGTTCTGCTTCTTCGCCGCTCAGGTCGATGACGGTGGTGGGCACCACGCTGCTGGAACCGGATTCGATGACCAGGTCGACCTGTTTTTCCAGGCGCGCGCGGATTTCCTGGGCATCGGTGAGCGGCTCGTCCTCGCCCGGCAGGATCAGGGTCGTGCCCAGCAGTGGCTGGCCGAGTTCTTCCATCAGCGCGCTGGTGACGGCATGCTCGGGCACGCGCAAGCCAATGGTCTTGCGCGAAGGATGACTGAGCCGGCGCGGCACTTCGCGCGTGGCTTCGAGGATGAAGGTATAGGGTCCGGGCGTGGCCGACTTCAGCAAGCGGTACTGGCGATTGTCGATGCGCGCATATTGGGCGATCTCGCTGAGGTCGCGGCACAACAGCGTCAGGTGATGCTTTTCATCGATGCCGCGGATGCGGCGCAAGCGTTCCACCGCAGCCTTGTCGTCAAGCTGGCAAACCAGCGCATAACAGGAATCGGTGGGCAAGGCGACGATGCCGCCGCCCTTGATGACCTGGGCCGCCTGCTTGACCAGGCGCAGTTGCGGATTCTCGGGATGGATCTGGAAGAATTGGCTCATGGAATAAAAAGCGGCGCCGGCCAGCGGCCGGCGCCGTCAGGTACTGCTAGCAGTGGTTTAACGCTGGCCGCGCAATGCGGCAATGCGTTCTTCGATCGGCGGGTGGGAAGAAAACAATCCCAGGAAGCCTTGCTTGTCGTTGATGCCCAGCGACGCCAGCCCCTGCGGCAGGCTGCTTGGCTCCAGGCCGCCCAGGCGCGCCAGCGCTTTCATCATCGGCTGCGGCGTGCCCATCAATTGTGAGGAACCGGCGTCAGCCCGGAATTCACGATGGCGCGAGAACCAGGCCACGATCATCGAGGCGGCGATGCCAAACACGATCTGGCTGACAAAGACTGCAACCATGTAGCCGATGCCGGGGCCGCTGTTGGAATCATTGCGCGACAGGGCACGATCCACTGCATAACCGACCACGCGCGACAGGAACACGACGAAGGTGTTGACCACGCCCTGGATCAGCGTCATGGTCACCATGTCGCCATTTGCGACGTGGGCGATTTCATGGGCCAGCACCGCCTCTACCTCATCACGCGTCATGCTTTCCAGCAAACCGGTCGACACGGCAACCAGCGCTGAATTCTTGAACGCGCCGGTGGCAAAGGCATTGGCCTCGCCTTCATAGACGGCGACTTCGGGCATGCCGATGCCGGCCTTGTCAGCCAGCTTGCGCACCGTATCAACCAGCCACAGCTCGGTTGAATTGGATGGCGCATCGATCACCTGTGCGCCAGTGGACCATTTGGCCATTGGCTTGCTGATCAGCAGCGAGATGATGGAACCGGTGAAACCGACGATCAGCGAAAACACCGCCAGCATCGGCAGGTTCAAGCCCGCGCTGGTCAGGAAGCGATCGACGCCGAGCACCGACAGCACCACTGTCAGCACCAGTACGACGGCGATGTTCGTCGCCAGGAACAGGAAGATGCGTTTCATATTTTGTTCTCTCTCTCCGGAAGGGAAACGGCTATCAATTCTAGGTGCAGCAGGACCGGACAGGAACCAGTTAAAACAGCAGGGTGTATCAACCGGATCCGCATGTTCCCGGCAAATCCGGGAAACGAGGGCTAGTTTGGGGCGCGCAGCAGGATTTCAATATCGGGCCAGGTAGCCCAGCCTGGGGCGGAGGGCCGCTTGTCACCGTTCCCAGGTCACCGTTCCCGGGTCACCATTCCCGGGTCACCATTCCCAGTCATGCCAGACCGGCTTCAGGCTGTCCGGCAGTGGCGGCAGCCGGCCAAGGTCGATGCGCGACTCGCCGGGACCATGGAAATCCGACCCGCGCGAAGCCAGCAAGCCGTGGCGGCGTGCCACTTGCGCATATTCGCCATACTGGTCGGGTGTATGGCTACCGGTGATGACTTCGATGCCGGCGCCACCCGCAGCCTTGAATTCATCAAGCAAGGCATCGAAAGCAAGCGCATCGTATTTGTAGCGGCCGGGATGGGCCAGCACCGCAATGCCGCCTGCGCCACGGATCCAGCTGATGGCATCGCCCAGGCTGGCCCACTGGTGCGGCACAAAGCCTGGCTTGCCCTTGACGAGGTAGCGGTCAAATACGTCTTGCACGTCGCGGCAGGCGCCGCAGGCGATCATGAACCGGGCGAAATGCGTGCGCGACACCAGGTCCGGGTTGCCGGCAAATTGCAGCGCGCCCGCAAAGGCATCTGGAATGCCCGCCCGCGCCAGTTCGTCGCCAATCTTGCGCGCGCGCCGTTCGCGCCCGGAACGGGTCTGGGCCAGGCCGGCCAGCAGCGCCGGGTTTTGCTCATCGATCTTCAGGCCGACGATATGCACGGTCTGGTTGGCGAAAGTGACGGATATTTCAACACCGGCGACGAACGGCAGGCCGAGTGCGGCCGCCGCTTCGCGCGCCTGGGCCACGCCGCTTACTTCGTCGTGGTCAGTCAATGCCCAGACTTCTACCCCATTGGCATGGGCGCGCGCCGCCACGGCAGCGGGCGCGAGCAAGCCATCAGAAATATTGGAGTGGCAATGTAGGTCGACGTTGGGCATGAAGAAATAAAACCGGGGCGGGGAAGCGAAGGCTGCATGGACGAACGCAGGCAAGCCTCATTTTACGCCCTGCTGCCGTGCCCTGCTGCTTCGTACCAGGGCTTCGTTCTACTGCGTCGTCCTGCTGGGTCGTGCTGCCGCGCCCTGCCCTGCCGCTTCAAGCCAGGAAATCTTCTATCAGCACGGCAAGTTGTTCCGGCTGGTCATGATGCAACATGTGCCCGGCATCCGGGATCAAGGCAGTGCGCACGTCGGCAATGACGGCGATGCGGCGGTCGATTTCGGGGCGGGCCTCTTCCTTCGGTCCCATCCAGTTCCAGGCTTCCGTATCGTCCGCTTCCACCCACAAAACCGGCGCGGTAATGCGCTGCCAGCAAGCCAGCACCTCATCAATGCGGTACAGCACTGGGCCGGTTTGCTTGTGCACGGGGTCGCCGCGGATTTGCCATAGTCCCTGCGCATCCGGCGCGGCCCAGTGTGACGAGAGAAAGGCGGCGCGCTCGCCGGACAGGCGCGGATTGGTTTTTTGCAGGCGCGCGGCAACCTTGTCCTGGTTTTCATAGCCGCGGATTTTTGGCGGCACGAGCAGTTCATCCAGCCATTTTTCATAACGGCCCGGCGCATCCTCCGGCTTGGTCGTCTTCATGCCGAAGCCTTCCAGGTTGACCAGGCGGCGTATGCGCTGCGCTCGGATGCCGGCGTACATGCAAGCGGCATTGCCGCCCATGCTGTGGCCAACCAGGTTGATGGCTTCGTCCGGCGCGCAATGGCGCAGTATGGCGTCGAGGTCGCCCAGGTAATCGGCGAAGTAATAGGTATCCGTGCCGGGATTTGCGCTCAGGCCGAAGCCGCGCCAGTCGGGCGCGATGACGTGCCAGTCCTGGCGCAGGCAATCGACGACGAACTGAAACGAAGCCGATACATCCATCCAGCCATGCAGCATGAACAGCTTGGGCGCAGCCGGGTCACCCCAGTGCCGCAAGTGGGTGCGCAAGCCGCGGACCGTGATAAATTCTGAACGAGAGGGTTTCATGTGCAAAGTGGCATGGAAGTGCATGGACTGGACGCGCCGGCCCTACTAGAACGAATGATCCGAACGAACCGCACGAACCGAACGGTCGTTCGAAATGATTATACTGGAGACCTTATGCAGGCCGATCGCGCATCCGGTGCACAGGAACAAGCGCCGGACCAGTACGAGCAGTTGTACCGCGAGTTCCGCTGGCACTTGCCGCCCGACTTCAATATCGCCCAGGCTTGCTGCGGCCGCTGGGCGAAGTCCGATCCCGGACGCATCGCCATCCATTACGAATCCGAGGACGGGCACAAATCCACGCTGCGCTTCGGCGAACTGCAGGAACAAGCCAACCGCTTGTCCAACCTGCTGCGCCGGCGCGGCGTGCAACGAGGCGACCGCGTCGCCATCATCCTGCCGCAGCGGCCAGAGACGGCAGTGGCGCACATCGCCTGCCACCAGTTGGGTGCCATCGCCATGCCGCTGTCGGTGCTGTTCGGGCCGGACGCGCTCGAATACCGCCTGCAAGATAGCGAGGCCAAGGTGGCGCTGGTGGATGCCGGCGGCGCGACCAACCTTGCCGCCATTCGCAGCAACTGTCCTGCCCTGTTGACCGTGATTGCGGTGGATTGCGCATTGGACCAGGCGCTGGACTGGCAACAGGAAATGGCGAACAGCCGCAACCGCTTCAAGCCAGTCAGCACCAAAAGCCAGGATGCCGCCCTGCTCATTTACACCAGCGGCACGACCGGCCCGCCCAAGGGTGCGCTGATGCCGCAATCTGCACTGATCGGCAACCTGACTGGCTTCGTCGCTTCGCAAAACTGGTTTCCACGTGAAGCCGACGTATTCTGGTCGCCGGCGGACTGGGCCTGGACCGGCGGGTTAATGGATGCCTTGTTGCCGTCCTTGTATTTCGGCCGCCCTATTGTTGGCTATCGCGGACGCTTCTCGGCTGACAATGCGTTCCGGCTGATGCAGCAGTACCGGGTGACGAACACTTTCCTGTTCCCGACGGCGCTGAAGATGATGATGAAAGCCTGGCCCGAGCCGCGCAAGCATTTCGACTTGTCGCTGCGCGCCATCATGAGCGCGGGCGAAGCGGTGGGCGCCACCGTTTTCCACTGGGGCGAATCGGCGCTGGGCATCACGATCAATGAAATGTTCGGCCAGACAGAAATGAACTACATCGTCGGCAACAGTGCAGAGAAGTGGCCCGCGCGTCCCGGCAGCATGGGCCGTCCCTATCCGGGCCATCGGGTCGCGGTGATCGATGATGACGGCGAGGTGGTGGCGCCGGGCCAGGTTGGCGATGTCGCCGTGCACCGGCTGGATATGCATGGTGATCCAGACCCGGTGTTCTTCCTCGGCTATTGGAAAAACCCGGAGGCCACGCGCCAGAAATATACGGGCCAATGGTGCCGCACTGGCGATTTGGCGTCAGTGGATGAAGATGGCTACCTGTGGTACCAGGGCCGGGCGGATGACATGTTCAAGGCGGCTGGTTACCGCATCGGTCCATCCGAAATTGAAAACTGCCTGGTCAAGCATCCGCAGGTGGCCAATGCAGCGGTCGTGCCCAAGCCCGATGCTGAGCGCGGCAATATCGTGAAGGCTTTCGTGGTGCTCACGCCCGGTACCCAGCGCAGCCCGGATGGCGACCGCGCACTGTGCCTGCAATTGCAGGAGCATGTGCGCGGCAAGCTTGCGCCTTATGAATATCCAAAGGAAATCGAATTCATTGATGAATTGCCGATGACGACAACCGGAAAGGTGCAGCGGCGGGTGTTGAGGGAAAGGGAAAAGCAGCGCGCTTCGCCCGATGGCAACTGAGCCAACTGCACTGCGGCGCCGCCCGCCCTGCCAAGCCTATGCGCTTCGTCAGCCCGCAAGGCGCGCCGCGGTGCCCGCAGTGCGCTGCTTACCGTGCTGCTTACTGCCGCGGGTTGTCGGGCTGCTTGGCCTTTTCGTTTTCCCGGTCACGCTGCTGTGCTTCCTCGGCTTTGCCCTGCATCTTCTTGCCCGCGTCTTGCAGGGCCTGGCCAGCCTTCTCACCGAGGCGGTTGACTTCTGGCGCTATCTTGGCGGCCGCTTGGTCAAGCTTGCGGCCAACTTGTTCAGCCGGTCCTGCCGCCGGCGCTTCCTCTTTCTTTTGGCAGCCGGCAAGGCAAGCCAGCGCCAGGCTGGCGCAAATGAGGCTATTCGTTGCTCTGTTCATCGATCGCTCCTTGGCTGATGCTTTTCAGACAGTAGCTGATTTATAGAGTTTCAGGGGCGGCATTGATCGCGGCCTGTTGCAGCGCAAGCAGTTCTTCCTCTGAAAATCCGGCGGCGCGGCGCGCAACCAGGTTGAAGGGTCCACGCGGACGCGGGGCCCGGTGCTGCACCGAGAGCTGGCGATAAGTCGCAACCGGATCGCAATGCGTGCCTGCGCACAACCATGCATACCAGCGGTTGCCCACCGCCACATGGCCGATTTCATCGCGCAAGATAATGTCGAGGATGGCAGCGCCAGCATGGTCGCCAGCCTGGGCCAGCTTGGCGCGCACCGCGGGCGAGGCGTCCAGCCCGCGCGCCTCCAGTGTGCGTGGCACCAGCGCCATGCGCGCCATGATGTCACCGGCGGTTTTTTGCGCCATGTCCCACAAGCTGTCGTGCGCAGGAAAATCGCCGTAGTCATGGCCCAGTGTGCGCAGGTGCTGTTGCAGCAGCGAAAAATGCAGCGCTTCTTCATCGGCCACGCGCAACCAGTCGGCGTAATAGTCGGGCGGCATGCCGGCAAAGCGCCAGGTAGCGTCCAGCGCCAGGTTCACGGCATTGAATTCGATATGCGCCAGCGCGTGGATCAACACTGCCCGGCCCGCCTGGTCACGCATCGAGCGTTGCTGCACCAGGCGCGGCGCGACCAGTTCCGGTTTCGCGGGCCGCCCTGGAACCAGTTGCGCCGGCACCAGCTGCGACCCAGGGTCGAGCCTGACCTGCCCTTCCCTCCACCGAACGGCCAGGGCGCGCGTGCCCTCGACCTTTGCAGCAATGCCAGGCTCGCACAGCAAAGCCAATGCGGCTGCGCGCAATTCGGTTTGTGCACCGGCGGTGCAAATCGGCAAGGCAAGCGCTGCGGTAGCGGACAATGGGTTCATGCGCGGGGCGGTAGAATGCGACATTCACAAACCCCCGATTCTATTTCGATTCCATGGCCGTATACCAACTGGGACAACTGGTCCCCACGATTGACCCGACGGCCTATGTCGCCGAATCCGCCACCGTGATCGGGCAGGCGCGACTGGGACCCCATTCCAGCGTCTGGTTCGGCGCCATCGTGCGCAGCGACAGTGACGTCATCACGATCGGCGAAAACAGCAATGTGCAGGATGGCGCCATCCTGCATGCCGATCCGGGCTTCCCGCTCACGCTGGAAAAGAACGTGACCGTGGGCCACCAGGCGATGCTGCATGGCTGCACCGTGGGCGAAGGCACACTGGTCGGCATCCAGGCGGTGATATTGAATGGGGCAAGGATAGGCAAGAACAGCCTGGTCGGCGCCGGCGCACTGGTGACAGAAGGCAAGGAATTTCCCGACAATTCGCTGATCATAGGTTCACCTGCCAAGGCAGTACGCACGCTGTCCGAAGAAGATATCAAGAACATGCAGCACGCTTACGAGCATTATGTCGAACGCGGACAGTTCTACAAGGAAAGCCTCAAACGCGTGGGATGATGGCAGACACACTACAGAAGTTCATGTTCGACGAAAGCGTCGTGCGCGGTGAAATGGTCGAGCTCGCCGACACCTGGCGCCAGGTGCAATCGCGACGTCAATACCCGCAGCCCGTGCGCGCGCTGTTGGGCGAAATGCTGGCGGCGGCAGCGCTGCTCTCGGCCAACCTGAAATTCGATGGCGCCGTCATCATGCAGGTGCATGGCGACGGTCCGGTCAACTTGCTGGTGGTGGAATGCAATGCCGGCCTGCAGTTGCGCGCCACCGCGAAATTTGCGCCCGATGCGGAAATCCCGGATGGCGCCGGCTTGCGCGCGCTGGTGAACCAGCATGGCAATGGGCGCTTTGCGATCACGCTCGATCCGCGCAACAAGCTGCCTGGCCAGCAAGCCTACCAGGGCATCGTGCCGCTGGACGGTGACTCGGTCGCCGAAGTCATTGAAAATTACATGCTGCGTTCCGAGCAGCTGGACACGAAATTGTGGCTGGCTGCAGACGACCATGTGTCGCGCGGCGTGCTGCTGCAAAAATTGCCGGGCGAAGGCGGCAGCGGCATAGCAGGCGACGCCGGCCAGGAAGACTGGATCCGGGCCGTGACGCTGGCATCCACGCTGGGCCCGGCGGAAATGCTGCAAGCCGACATCAAGACCCTGATGCACCGGCTGTTCTGGGAAGAGCGCATACGCCTTTTCGATCCGCGCCACCCCAGCTTCCATTGCAGCTGCAGCCGCGAGCGGGTGGGCAATATGCTGAAGATGCTCGGCCGCCCAGAGATCGATTCGGCGCTGGAGGAATTGGGTAGCCTGTCGATTGACTGCGATTTCTGCGGCCAGCATTACCAGTTCGATGCGGTGGACTGCGCCCAGTTGTTTGCCACTGAGCTGATGGTCGATGCCGTGCGCAAGCCTGGCGACCTGCCGCAGTAGGCACGGGCCACTGGACGGCTAGCGCTCCAGGGGTCCTTCGACCTGCCCCTCCGGCAACGCCGGCAACGCCGGCACGGCGCGCTTGCCGAGCAAGGCGATCAAGTCATTCGCGGACATCGCACCACTGAAGAAATAGCCCTGGTAAGAGTCGCAGCCGAACTTGCGCAGCACCTCCAGTTGCGACACTGTTTCCACGCCTTCGGCCACCACTTTCAAGTCCAGCGTGTGCGCCATGGCGATGATGGCGCGCACAATGCCAACGCCGTTTTCATCATTGGGTATGTCGACAATGAAGGATCGGTCGATCTTCACACTGTCGACCGGGAAGCGCTTGAGCGAAGCCAGCGATGAATAGCCGGTGCCGAAATCGTCAATCGCCAAGTGAATGCCAAGTTCGCGTATGCCCTGCATCAGTTCGATTGCGCGTTCGCGGTTCTGCATCACCATGCTCTCGGTGATTTCGAATTCCAGCACGGTGGGGTCGACGCCGGCTGCGGCAATCACGTTGCGCACCTGGCTCACCAGGTGGCTGTCATTGAACTGGATGCCGGAAAGGTTGATCGCCACACGCCCGACGTCCACGCCAGCCTGGCGGAAACAGGCAATATCAGCGCAAGCGCTGCGCAAGACGCGCATGCCGATCAGTGAAATCAAGCCGATCTCTTCCGCAAACGGCACGAAGTCGGCCGGCAGTATCAAACCCTGGTCCACATGCTGCCAGCGCACCAGCGCTTCCACGCCGATCACGCGGCCGCTGGCAATGCTGATCTTGGGCTGGTAGTGCACGACGATTTCATGCCGGTCCAGCGCCTGGCGCAAGCCGGATTCAAGCGCAATCCGGTTCAGCGTATGGACGTTCATTTCGGCGCTGTAGAACTGGTAGTTGCTGCGCCCGAGCGCCTTGGCCCGGTACATCGCCGTGTCGGCATTTTTCATCAGCGTACCGGCGTCATTGCCATCGGCCGGGAAAGTGGCGATGCCGATGCTCACGCCAAGATGGCATTTATGACCCGCTATCTCGATCGGTGCGGATGCTTCGCGCACCAGGCGCTGTGCAACTTCGCCCACATGGCTGACATCGCCATAATCCTCCAGCATCAACACGAATTCATCGCCGCCAATGCGGGCAATGGTGTCGGGGTCGCGCAGGCAAGAGCGGAAATTCCGGGCCAGCGCGCACAGTACGCCATCGCCGATATTGTGGCCAAAGCTGTCGTTCACATTCTTGAACCGGTCAAGGTCGAGGAACATGACGGCCACCGGCCGCTGGCTGCGCTGGGCGCGGCCGATGGCCTGGTGCAGGTATTCGCCGAACAGCAGGCGATTGGGCAAACCAGTCAGCTCATCATGATGCGCCATGTGGCGCACGCGGTCCTCGACCCGGCGGCTGTCGATCATGATGCTGACCAGGTGGGTGCAGGTATCGATGATGCCAGCGTCCACCTGGCGCGCCATGCCGGGCGCCTCGGTGAAGACGACGAAGCTGCCGAGCACATCGCCAGTCTTGCTGGCAATGGCCCAGGCCGCGACCGAGCGCATGCCACTGTCGGCCAGCAATTCGCACCATTTGCGCGTGGCCTGGTCCAGCTGCGGCTGGTTGGGCTTGATTGCGTTCAGCAGCTTTCCATTCTCGCTCCATAGCAGCGTGGAAAAGTCAGCCGACCTGGCGGCGATGGCGGCGACCAGGGTTTCGGGCAAGTGGGGAGCGCGCACAGTGCCATCGAACATCAGCACCAGGCAGCGGGCAGCACACAAGCGGCCAGCCGCGAACAGCAGGATTTCATCCAGGGTCGCCACCAGCGGCGAACCGGTTGCGATCATGTGCAGGATGCGATTGTGAGCCTCGCGCGCGCCAACATCTTCCTTCAGGCGGCGGTTGGCCCGGTCCAGTTGCTCGGTGCGCTGCGCCACCAGCAGCCGGACGCGGCGCGACATATCGCCCAGCACAAAGGTATAAACCGCCAGGCTGAGCGTGCCGATCAATCCTGCCACCAGCGTAAGCAGCGAGCCGATGTGTTCTTCCATCGGCGAGGGACGCGGCGAAGCGATGCGGATCTCCCATTCGGAATTAAGCAGCGAAAAATCCTTCACATACTTCAAGTCAGCGCTTGCATAGAGCAGGCTGGAAAAGGGCAAGGGCTGGTAACGCTTGCGCGCGCTGGGCGGCGTACTGTAAGCGGCAACCCAGCCGTCGGCATCCTTGTTATACAAAACCAGTTCGAGGTCGGAGCCGGCATCGGCAGAAGTCATGGTGGTGCGGACCGATTCGCCCACCGCAAATATGGCCACCACCAAGCCTGCCACTGCCTCGCCTGAGCCGCCCTGGCTGTAGACCGGCATGTAGACCAGGAAGCCATACTGTTTGGTGAAGGGCAGCATCATCAAGGGCGTCACCGTAGCCTGGCCAGTGCGCTGCGCCAGCAAGGCGGTGCCTGCGGTAACGGGGCCAATGTCCTGGACGTCGTGGCCGATGCTGCTTTTATGGATTTCCGCAGGCTCGACGTAGTCGATGATGCGGTATTGCCTGCGCTGTGGCGCTATGCGGACCTGGCCTTCGTGGAGCGCCTTGATGCGAAAACCGGGAAAGTCGCGGGCGCGCTCTTTTTCAAACGTGGCACGATCGGCGTCAGGCAGGATGCGCTGCCAGGCCAGGCCCTTGACGAAAGGCGCGCGGCGCAGCATGGGCGCCGTGAACAGGCGGAATTCCCAGCGGCTGACTTCACTGTTTTGCGCCTGGAAAAAATCGCGCAGCAGGGTCAGGTCATCCCGGGTTGCAGCCAGGCTTTTCTCTATGCTGCCCGCGGCGGCTTCAGCCTGGCGCTGGAAGTTTCCCTGCACGACACTGGTTTCCCAAGCTCGCACCCAGTGGAACAATGCCGCCGTAAACAGAAGTCCCAGTACGCCGACCAATACTGCCGCCAGGGCCGGCGAATTGCGGGCCAGCCAGGCAACCAGGAACCCGCGGGTCCCGTAGGCGGAAAGCGGATGCATTGCCGGATGGTAACGGGAAGTTACCAACTCGCCAACTATTTTGTTCGGAAGCCGCACGGCGCGTTGCGCACCGTGCTAACGAAGGGAATTGGAGCGAGTGCGCCGCGGCGACGAAGGATGAAAAGCCGGCGCCGCTTCAGCGCCGGTTGCGGTCCTTGGGTTGCAGGATCTGAACGAAAATCTCGTTATCCTTGATCATGCCGAGCTCATACCGGGCCCGTTCTTCCACGGCGCCCGTGCCTTCGCGCAAGTCCTGCACTTCGGACGCGAGTTTGGCGTTGCGCGCTTTCAGTTCATCGGTTTTTTTCTGGGCTGAAGTGACCTGCTGGTCCAGGTCCCATACCTTCAGCCAGCCGCCGCGGCCCAGCCACAAGGGGAACTGGACCAACAGCAGCAAACCACTCAACACGATCAGGATCAGGCGCATGGGACGATCCGGTGCGCAGGCCAGGGGGTGCAAAAGGCCTGCATCGGTTTATCTGCCTACTTCAGGTTGTAGAAAGCATCGCGGCCGGGATAGGACGCGATATCGCCCAGGTCTTCCTCGATGCGCAGCAACTGGTTGTACTTCGCCATGCGGTCTGAACGCGACAGCGAGCCCGTCTTGATTTGCAGCGCATTGGTGCCCACGGCGATGTCGGCAATCGTGGAATCCTCGGTTTCGCCGGAACGGTGCGAGATCACGGCGGTGTAACCGGCGCGCTTTGCCATTTCAATGGCGGCAAAGGTTTCGGTCAGCGTGCCAATCTGGTTGATCTTGATGAGGATGGAGTTGGCGATGTTTTTCTGTATGCCTTCCTTCAGGATCCGGGTATTGGTGACGAACAGGTCGTCGCCCACCAGTTGCACCTTGCGGCCCAGGGCCTGGGTCAGGTTGGCCCAGCCTTCCCAATCGTTTTCCGCCATGCCGTCTTCGATCGAGATGATCGGGTACTTGTCGCACCAGGTCGCCAGCAGGTTGGTCAGGTCGGCCGAACCCAGGCTCAGGCCTTCGCCCGCCAACTGGTATTTGCCATCCTTGTAAAACTCGCTGGCTGCGCAATCCAGGCCCAGGGCGATCTGCGTGCCCGGCTCATAGCCAGCCTGCTCGATCGCCTGCAGGATCAGCTTGATTGCGGCTTCATGATTGGCAACCGAGGGCGCAAACCCGCCTTCGTCACCGACGGCGGTGGGCAAGCCTTGCTGGTGCAGGATTTTTTTCAGCGTGTGGAACACTTCGGCGCCGTAGCGGATCGCTTCCCGGAAACTGGGCGCGCCCACCGGGATGATCATGAATTCCTGCATGTCGAGGTTGTTGTCGGCATGCGCGCCGCCGTTGATGACGTTCATCATCGGCACCGGCATCTGCATGGCGGCCGATCCGCCGAAATAGCGGTACAGCGGCAAGCCGGCCTCTTCGGCTGCGGCCTTGGCCACCGCCATCGACACGGCCAGCGTCGCATTGGCGCCCAGGCGCGCCTTGTTGTCGGTGCCGTCGAGGTCGATCAGGGTGCGGTCCAGGAAAGCCTGCTCATTGGCATCGAGCCCCATGATGGCTTCCGAAATTTCGGTATTGATGTTCTCGCAAGCCTTGAGCACCCCTTTGCCCATGTAGCGGCTCTGGTCGCCGTCGCGCAGCTCGATCGCTTCACGCGAGCCGGTCGATGCGCCCGAGGGCACGGCGGCCCGGCCCATCACCCCTGATTCAAGCAGTACGTCGCATTCGACAGTCGGATTGCCGCGTGAGTCGATTACCTCGCGACCGATGATATCTACGATTGCGCTCATTGGAATTCTCCCGATGTTGGATTGGTTTTGATTTTTTTCGGACTGGCGCCAGCTGGCGTCAGGAGAAGCTGGATTCGAGGAAGCCGTTCTTCTTGACCACGCGGTCAAGTTCGACCAGGGTCGACAGCAAATCCTTCATCCGGCCCAGGGGCACCGCGTTCGGTCCATCGGACATGGCCTTGGCCGGGTCGGGATGGGTCTCCATGAACAGGCCGGCGATGCCCACAGCGACTGCAGCGCGCGACAGCACCGGCACGAATTCGCGCTGGCCGCCGGAACTGCTGCCCTGCCCGCCCGGCAATTGCACCGAATGGGTGGCGTCGAATACGACCGGGCAAGCGGTTTCGCGCATGATTGCCAGCGAGCGCATGTCCGACACGAGGTTGTTGTAGCCAAACGAAGCGCCACGCTCGCAAGCCATGAAATTGTCCGGCTCAAGCCCGGCTTCGACCGCCGCGGCGCGCGCCTTGTCGATCACATTCTTCATGTCATGCGGCGCCAGGAACTGGCCCTTCTTGATATTCACCGGCTTGCCGGACTGGGCACAGGCGCGGATGAAGTCGGTCTGGCGGCACAGGAATGCCGGGGTCTGCAGCACATCGACCACGGCGGCGACTGGCTTGACCTCGTCGATTTCATGTATGTCGGTCAAGACCGGCACGCCGATGCGCTTGCGCACGTCAGCAAGGATATCGAGGCCCTTTTCCATGCCAAGGCCGCGGAAAGATGAGCCGGACGAGCGGTTCGCCTTGTCGAAGGATGACTTGTAGATGAAGGGTATGCCCAGCGCAGTCGTGATTTCCTTCAGCGCGCCAGCGGTGTCGAGCGCCATCTGCTGTGACTCGATCACGCAAGGCCCGGCGATCAGGAAGAAGGGCCGGTCCAGGCCGACATCGAATCCACATAACTTCATGCTGCAATCCTCTGGCCGATCGCCTGCTTGTGCGCCAGCGCTGCCTTGATATACGAAATGAACAGCGGGTGGCCCTCGCGCGGCGTCGATTTGAATTCGGGGTGGAATTGCACGCCGACATACCAGGGATGGGCTTGCTCGCCGGTACGCGGCAATTCCATGATCTCGCACAGCGATTCATTCGGCGTACGTGCCGACACCACCATGCCAGCAGCTTCTACCCGCGGCAGGTAATGGTTGTTGGCTTCATAGCGGTGGCGATGGCGCTCGGTCACGGATTCGCCGTAGACATCGGCGGCCAGCGTGCCTGGTTTCACCGCGCAGGTTTGCGCGCCCAGGCGCATGGTGCCGCCCAGGTCGGAATTGGCATCGCGGCGCTCGACCCGGCCGTCATGATTCTGCCATTCCGTGATCAGGGCCACGACCGGGTTCGGCGTGGCGGGATCGAATTCTGTCGAGTTGGCATTTTCCAGGCCGGCCATGTTGCGCGCCGCCTCGATCAAGGCCACCTGCATGCCCAGGCAAATGCCGAGGTAGGGGATCTTGTTTTCGCGCGCATAGCGGGCAGCCGCGATCTTGCCTTCCACGCCGCGCTTGCCAAAGCCGCCCGGCACCAGGATCGCATCATATTTTTCCAGCGCGGCCGTGCCCTTGGCTTCGATATCTTCAGAGTCAATGTATTCGATATTGACCTGGCTTTCGGTGTGGATGCCGGCGTGGCGCAGCGCTTCGGTCAGCGATTTGTAAGACTCGGTCAGGTCGACATACTTGCCCACCATGCCGATGGTGACTGTGTTCTTTGGATTTTCCAACGAATAGATCAGGCGCGTCCACATCGTAAGGTCGGCCGGCCGCGGCGACAAGCCCAGCTTTTCGCAAATGATCGCGTCCAGCCCCTGGTCATGCAGCATTTGCGGAATGCGGTAAATCGTGTCGGCATCCCAGACTGAGATCACGCCCTCTTCCTGCACATTGGAGAACAGCGAAATCTTGGCGCGTTCGTCGTCCGGTATCGGGCGGTCGGCGCGGCACAGCAAGGCGTCGGGCAAGATACCGATCTCGCGCAGCTTCTGCACGCTGTGCTGGGTTGGCTTGGTTTTCAGTTCGCCGGCCGACGGAAGATAAGGAACCAGCGTCAGGTGCACGAAAGCGGCGGCATTGCGCCCGGCGCGCAGGCTCAACTGGCGCGCGGCTTCCAGGAAGGGCAGCGACTCGATATCGCCCACGGTGTCGCCGATTTCGACGATCGCGACATCGAAACCTTCGGCGCCGCGGTGGATGAAGTCCTGGATTTCATTCGTGATATGCGGGATCACCTGCACCGTCTTGCCAAGATATTCGCCGCGCCTTTCCTTGCGGATCACGGATTCGTAGATCTGGCCGGTGGTGAAATTGTTCACCTTTTTCATCTTGGCCGAGATGAAGCGCTCGTAGTGCCCGAGGTCGAGGTCAGTCTCTGCGCCATCGTCGGTGACGAAGACTTCCCCATGCTGGAACGGACTCATCGTGCCGGGATCGACATTGATGTAGGGATCGAGCTTGAGGAGAGTGACTTGGAGGCCGCGCGATTCGAGGATCGCAGCGAGGGAGGCAGCGGCAATCCCTTTGCCAAGGGAAGACACCACGCCGCCAGTGACGAATACAAACTTGGTCATTGCGATGAGTGCCGGGAGACGGCACGTGCGGGAAATTCAAATTATACCGCAAGGTACCGCCAGCCCAGCTATTGCGCCGCATTGATTAGCAGGAAGGAAATGGCAATCGATTGCAATTCCGTTCCCCCTGCCGGCCTGGCGCGGTTATCGCGTCCTCAGGGACGGTACACCAGCTGGATGCGGGCGAAATTCTGCGAGCCGAGCGAACTCGGGAAATCCGCAATTTCATTGCTGCGGCGGATCACCGAGGCAGTCAAGCCATAACGTGCGCCTTGCCAGGCCAAGCCCAGTTCCAGCTCGCCCACTGCCCGCTTCGGCGTGACCGTGCGCGCGCCGCCATCCGAAAACAAGCCGCCCTGCAGCGTGGCGTTATAGGCAACTGCACGCGCATCGGCGCGGGCAAAACCATACAGCGCAGGTTGTTGCGGCAGCAGGTTCAGGCGGCCGGCGCGCAGCGTGAGGCTGGCGCCGGCGTCGGTGAAAATATTGCCAAACCGGCCATGCACGACCGGCGTGATATCCACGCCGGCTTGCGGCACGAAGCGGCGCGGCGACCAGGCACCGTTCAACACCACGCCCCATTCATTGCGCAACTGGGTGGACCAGGCTTGCGGCTGGGGCTGGTTCAACACCCGGTGCAGGTTTTTTTGCGTCCACTCGCCACCGGCACAGGGCCCCAGGCAACCGACATCCAGGCCGACCCGGCGCAAGCGTCCCTCGCTGTCGTTGAACTGGCGCGCCAGGCCGGAATAGATCCAGCCGGCATACGGATGATCGTTGCGGCTGATCTGGCCCGGCCTGAGGTTGATGTCGGAGGCGGTGTACAACTCTTGCCCGATATGCCATTCCCAGGTGCGGGCTTGCCCGCCTTCGGACAGCGTGCGTGACGAAACCAGGCGCATGCCGCTGGTGTAGAAACCGTCGTCGCGCTTGAACAGCAGCGAATCGTTGTCGATGTCGGCAATGACGGAATGCCGGCCGCGGGCCGTGACGTCGCGATATTCATCGATCAGGGCTGCATGCGCGGCCAAGGGCAGGCTGGCAAGGCAGAGTGTGGCGGCGCTAGCCGCGGCCAGTCGTTTCATTTTTTGTCACTTACCTGTGGCACGCCGTCATGGCGTTTCGTTGTTGTTTTCATTCCGCTTTGTTTTCATTCCGCGTGCAGCTTCTCGCCCTGCAACGCCATTGTCTTTTGCTACCAGCGCATCGATCATTTCATTGACTGCTTCTGCCGCAGCCGCAGGATGCTCCATCGGGAACAGGTGGCCGCCAGGGATCAGCTTCAACTGCCGTCCCACCAGCCGGCGCGTTGCGCGCAGGCCCGCCATGCGTCCTTCTATTGAATCAACCCCGCCAATGTAACCCACCGGCACCGCAAAGCCGCGCGCAACCAGGGCGCCGATGTGATGTGGAATCGTGCGGTACACCGCGGTTTCGGTATCCCGGTTAAAGCGCAGCATCACGCCCTGATCCGCTTCAACCAGGCCATGCTCGACATAATCCTGCAAGGTTTCCGGCTCCCAGTCTGCAAATGCTGGTTTGGATGCGAAATGGCGATAGGCCTCAGCCCGGTCACTCCAGGTTTCGCGCCGCCTGCTGGACGATTTCGCCGGCGAAAAGCGCTTGTCGAGGCCGGCGGATTTCGCAACACCAAGCAATACCGCGCGCCAGCCGGCAACCACCGGCGCATCCAGCAGCACCACGGCGCGCACCAGGTCCGGCCGCGCCTTGGCCGCCATCAAGGACAGCATGCCACCCATCGAATGGCCGATCAGCACCACCGGCTGGCGATGGCGTTGCTCGATTTCGGCGGTCAATTCCCGCGTCAATCCCTGCCACCCATTGCGCACCGGATAACTTGGATTATGAGCATGCATGGACAGCGCATCGACCGCATAGTACTGGCGCAAATGCCGCAAGAACACGTTGTAGGTCTCGGCCGGGAAGCTGTTGCCGTGTACGAAATGAAGAGGAAAGGATTGGCGTGTCATGCCGCCATTGTAAATTGAGGAAGAGGCTTCGCGGAAAAGCTGCACGCCGGCATCAGCGCCCCTGCCAGTACCGCGCGTGCTGCTGGCGCCAGGTTTCCACCGTGATGTCCTGGCCCACTGCCAGCTGCACTGCCCCGGTTTCGTCAGTACGCAGGCGCTGCACCTGCATGCGCCCATAACGTTCAACCACTTCCGCCTTCGGATGGCGGTACCGGTTGCGGTAACCCACTTGGAAGATCGCGAGCTGCGGTTGCACCGCATCCAGGAAGGCTTGGGTCGAGGAGGTGCCGCTGCCGTGATGCGGAACCAGCAAAACGTTTGCGCGCAGCTTGCGCGGCATGGCGCTGAGCAAGCGCGCTTCCTGCGGCGCTTCGATATCGCCGGGCAGCAAGATTGAATGGGCGCCGAAGCTGAGCTTCAGGGTGCAACTGCGCCCGTTGGGCCGGCCGCCGCGCTGGTATTCGGCATCGTCCGGATGCAGCATCTCGAAGCGCACGCCATCCCAGTCCCAGCGCTGGCCGGCACGGCAGGGGCTATGGATGGCAGCGGCGCGCACCACAGGGCTGGCCTCATCCAGCGAAGACAACATGCGCCCGACCCGCACCTGGCCCAGCACCGACAGCGCGCCGCCGGAATGGTCGTTGTCATTGTGGGAGACGACAACCGTATCGAGATAATCGATGCCGCGCGCTTTCAGGTAGGGCAGGATGACGCGGCTGCCGCCATCGGCTTCCGGCGTGTACCAGGGGCCGGTGTCATACAGCAGCCTGTGCCCCGCCGTTTCAATCAGCACCGCGGTGCCCTGCCCCACATCGAAGGCAATCATGTTGACGCCCGCGGCCGGCGCAAGCGGCTGCTTGAGAAGCAGCGGCAGCCACACCAGCAAACCCGCGCTGCGCCAGGGCCAGCCGCGCGGGGCCAGCATCCAGCATAAGCCAGCCAGGGCTGCAAAAAACATCCACCAGTCTGGCGCGGGTGCGCTCCACACTGCGCCTGGCAACGTACTCAACCACGTCAGCAAAGCCGCCAGCCAGGCCAGCGCCTGGTGCGCCAGCATCAGCACCGCGCCGGAAAGCGGGGCCGGCAGCACGCTACCCGCCAGCGCCAGTGGCGTCACGATAAAACTGACGACCGGGATCGCCACCGCATTGGCAAGCGGGCTGACAAGCGACACCTGGCTGAACAACAGCAAGCTCAAGGGAACCAGGCCGATGCTGATCGCCCATTGCGTGCGCACCGCCGCGCGCAGGCTGGCGCGCCAACCGCCGGCCGGGCCCAGGCTGCGCGCCTGGCCGCTGCCGGCATACAGGATCACGGCGACCGCGCCGAACGACAACCAGAAGCCAGGCCAGAGCACGGCCCACGGGTCGACCAGCAATACCAGCCCCAGCGCCAGGGCCAGCACATGTGAGACCTGGGCTGCGCGTCCGCACCACAGCGCCAGCGCCACCACCGCCAGCATGTACAGTGTGCGCTGCGCCGGCACGCCAAAGCCCGACAGCAGCACATACAGCAAGGCGCACAAGGCGCCGGCCAGCGCCGCTGCTTTTTGCGCCGGCAGCAGAAGCGGCAATTGCGCACGCGTGAAAAAAGAGCGCCGCCACAGGAACAGCACGGCGCTGGCAAACAGGCCGGCAATCATCGTGATGTGCAAGCCTGAAATTGAAATCAGGTGGCCGACGCCGGTGGCGGTAAACACTTTCCAGTCGCCAGGGCTGATGTCGCGCTGGTCGCCGATGACGAGCGCGACCACGATGGCGCTGTAAGGCTTGCCTTCCAGCGCGGTCATTATGCGATCGCGCAGCAGCGCACGACTTCTTTCAACCAGCGTGGAGAAATTCGGCACGAAGCTTTGCAGCCTGCGGTTGCCGCCCAGCGCCGCATTGCCAGGCCGGACATAACCCGTGGCGCGCACGTTTTGTTCCAGCAGCCAGGCTTCATAGTCGAAGCCGTGCGGATTGGCGTTACCATGCGGACGCCGCAGCCGCGCCCGTAGTTGCCAGCGCTCGCCCGGCGCGATGGCGCGCATCCCGGCCTGGTCTTCGTCGGACGCATACCAGGACAATGCGATGCGCGGCGGCAGCGCGGCGGTCGTGGCCGCCTGCTCGATCCGGAAATGAAAGCGCACGCCGCGCTCGAAGCGCTGCGGCAGGCTATCGACGATGCCGACCAAGTCGATATCCCGGCCTTCGGCTTCCAGCGGCAACGCGGTGGCGAGTCGCTGCTGGGCCAGCAGCGAGGCCCAGGCGAAACCGCAGATTGCGCCGGCAAGCAGCAGCAGCGGCAGCTTCATCGCTGGCCGGCGCAAGGCTAGCGGCCTCCTGCCAAAGGTGGCCAGCAGCGCCAGCGCCACGCCAGCCGCAAGCAGCGCCCAAGCCTCGGTCGGGTCTGGCAAATCAGCGCGGGTCTGCAGGAAGCAGGTGCCTGCCAGCAGCCCGGCGATCGCCGCGCGCATGCGGCTCAGTTGACGGTTTGCAGGCGGGGCAAAGCCGCCCGGGCGTTGGCCGTAGTGGCAGCGGCAAGTTCATCTGCCGGCATGGCGCGCAAGGCGGCCAGCGCGGCGCCGATGCGCGGCAATTCTTCTGGCGTGTTGCGGCCCGGGTGCAGCCAGGCGGGTGCAATGTCGGGCGCATCGGTTTCCAGCACGATGGACGACAGCGGCACTTGCGCAGCCAGGCGGCGGATCTGCAACGCGCGGGTGAAGGTCATTGCGCCGCCAAAGCCCAACTTCAGGCCAAGGCCGATGAAGACACCGGCTTGCTGGAAACTGCCATTGAAGGCGTGGGCGATGCCGCCTGGCACCGTGATCCGGCGCAGGTGTTTAAGAATCATGTCTTGCGAGCGGCGCACATGCAGCAGCACCGGCAAACCGGCGTCGCGCGCAATCTTCAATTGCTCGCTATAGAAATATTCCTGTTTCTCACGCATGGGGGGCGTGGTCAGCGCCGGTATGAAATAGTCGAGCCCGATTTCGCCGATGGCAACCAGCTTCGGATCCTGCTGCGCGGCGTGCACCGCTTCGCGCAAGCGGTCCAGGTCGGCTGGCGTTGCACCTGGCACGCAGATCGGGTGGATACCCAGTGCGTAACAGCCGCCGGGCGCTGCTTGCGCCAGCGACGCGACGGTCGCGAAATTGGCGGCGTTCACCGCCGGAATCACGATGCGCGCGACGCCCTCTTCCCGCGCGCGCTGCGCCACTGCCAGCGATTCAGCGCCGAATTCGGCGGCGTCGAGATGACAGTGGGTGTCGATCCACATCGCTCACCGGGCCAACGGCAGCAAGCCTTGGTCGGACAGCATCAGTACGCGGTCGCACTGGTGCGCCAGTTCATGGTCATGCGTGACGATGATGAAAGCCGTGCCCAGCGTGCGCGACAATTCCAGCAGCAGGTCGAAGGTTGCCTGCGCCGTGTGGCGATCGAGGTTGCCGGTGGGTTCGTCTGCCAGCACGCAGGAAGGCTGGGTCACAAGCGCGCGCGCCAATGCCACGCGCTGGCGCTCGCCACCAGACAACTCGCCCGGCACGTGGGTGAGCCGGTGCGACAGGCCAACCCGCGCCAGCATCGCAGCCGCCGCTTCACGGGCCGTGGCGCGGTCTTGTCGCCGGATGAACAGCGGCATCGCGACATTGTCGAGCGCGCTGAATTCCGGCAGCAGGTGATGGAATTGGTAGACGAAGCCGAGCGAAGTATTACGCAGCCGGCCGCGGGTGGATTCGTCAAGCTTGCCGAAATCCTGGCCATTGAGCATCACGCTGCCTTCGGACGGCGTATCGAGCCCGCCCAGCAAATGCAGAAGCGTCGATTTGCCGGAACCGGAAGCGCCGACAATGGCGACGCGCTCACCGGCACGGATCGTAAAGTCGATGCCGCGAAACACTTGCACCGTATGTTTGCCCTGGCTGAATAGCTTGCCCAGGCCGCTGCAGGAAAGTATGGCGGGCGCCGGCGCTGCGGCGCTGCTGGCGCCGGCTTGGGCGATAGTCATGGCTGGATCCATCATGGTCGCGTCCGTCATTCGTAGCGCAGCGCTTCGGCCGGCCTCACGCGTGCGGCCGACCAGCTTGGATAGATCGTGGCAAGGAAGGCCAGCACCACTGCGACGCCGCCTATGGTTCCCACGTCGCGCCAGCGCAGATCGGAAGGCAGCGCACTGATCAGGTAAATGTCGCGCGGCAGGAACTGCACGCCCAGCAAGCGCTCGATGAAGGGGACAATGATGTCGACATTGGAGGCGATCAACACGCCAAAGCCGACGCCAAGCGCGGTGCCGATCAGCCCGACCAGCGCGCCCTGCACCATGAAGATTTTCATGATCGAGGCAGGCGACGAGCCCAGCGTGCGCAGGATCGCAATGTCGGCCTGCTTGTCAGTCACCGTCATCACCAGTGTCGACACCAGGTTGAAGGCAGCAACGGCAATGATCAGCGTCAGGATGATGAACATCATGCGTTTTTCAGTCTGCACGGCTGCGAACCAGGTCTTGTTCTGTTGCGACCAGTCGCTGATATAGGTATTGCCGGGCAGGATGCGGCTTAAATCGCGCGCCACTTGCGGCGCGCGCTGCATGTCTTCTATTTTCAATCGTAAACCGGTCGGCGCGTCGAGCTTGAACAGGCGCTCGGCATCCTCGATGTGGACGAAAGCCAGGGTCGAGTCATATTCGAAATGCCCGGCCTCGAAAATGCCGGCCACCGTGAATTGCTTGAGGCGCGGTATCACGCCGGCCGGCGTCACCTGGCCCTGGGGCGCGATGATGGTGATGCGGTCGCCCAGGCCCACCTGGAGGCTTTTCGCGATTTCGCTGCCGAGGACGATATTGAATTCACCGGCGCGCAAATCATTGAAGTTGCCGCGTTTGACTTGCGCGGCCACGTCCGACACTTTCGGTTCCTGCTCCGGAAGCACGCCGCGGATATAGACGCCGCGCACGGTTTCATTGCGCGTGATCATCGCTTGAGCCGACACATAGGGCGCCGCGCCACGCACTTCCTTTTGCAGGAAGGCTTCCTTGGCGACTTCATTCCAGTTTGGCATGCTGCCCGCGGCATTGAAGACTTCGATATGCGCCAGCACCGACAGCATGCGGTCGCGCACTTCCTTCTGGAAGCCGTTCATGACCGACAGCACGACGATCAAGGCAGCCACGCCAAGCGCGATGCCGGCCATGGAAATCAGCGAGATAAACGAGATGAAGCTGTTGCGGCCGGTGCGCCGGCCGGCACGCGTATAACGCAGGCCGACCAGCCATTCAAAGGGTAGGTTTTTCAGTAAGGGCAAGGGCGTTCCCGGGTTCCTGGATCAATAGGTTGGACGGCAGCCTCGCAAAACCCGCGAGGCGGTCGAAACGCCGAGTTTGCCACACATGTTTGTGCAGAAGTAACGATCCGCTCAATGTGGGGCGGCCCTGCCGTAGGCACGAATCATTTCGAGTCCCAGGTAATGGCATCGACGTAGCCGCCCTCGAACCAGTTCCCTTGCCCTATGCGAACGGCGCGTGTGCTGGGATAGAGTCCAAATGCATAGCGTCCCGCCGGAATCGACGCGCCTTCATGGAAGACGACATCGAAAACATCGGCCGCGCCGCCCGGCCGCGCACCGGCTGGCGCAGTGACAGCGCCCTTGTAGGTGGCGCTCATGCGTGTTTTGTCGAACCACTTGTACTGGGTGCACTGGGCGTCAGCATAGAAGTACTCGTAGAGGGTGCCCACCATTGCCCATTCACCAGCAATCTCGCTCGGGGATTCGAAGCGCCATTCCCTCGCCACCGCGCCGTCATTCCCGTTGCGTTGGCAACCCGGCGACCAGTGGCGAACCAGCCTCTGGCGCAGCGTAAGGTCACTGCCTGAAGATTCGAAAACCTCGGTTTCAGGCGTCAAATTGGGAAGCAGGGCAGATGTGTGAGCCAGCAAAGTTTTGGCAGATCCGGGTTCGAGTTCGATCGGACGCGAAAAGGATGAGGCAGCTTGGTCGCCGCCTCCGCCGCATCCGGCCAGCAAATCAAGCAAAACGAAAATCAAAGCCAGGCAAACGATTCTGGCGCTGCGACTTGCTATCAATATTGTAGGAATGACAATTTTCTCGGTACGCATGATGATCAGGGATTCTTCAGGGAGTAAGGAGGAGCTAGCACCAAGGCCGGCAAGCGGAGTTCGCGACGGTTTTCCGCGAAGACGTGCGAGAGTAAGGAGGGTGTACGGCGTCTACAAGCCAGCTTTCCTAAACAGTTCGCTAATACTGTTCGGAGGATGCTGAATGTGTTCGTTTAACGCTTTTAAGTTCGTTTGAAGGGCTTTTAGCGACACGTTCGCGCACGACGCCTAACAGTTAGGCAGCAAAATCCTGTTTTCGCGAGCGTAAAAGGAGGATCCAGCCCGGCCAGCCTCGCGCCCCGTGCAATGGATGCCACGCGCTTATAAAAGCGCCAGGCCTGCGACCGCCAGGCGCGAGAGTCACTACAATGCCGGCATGAAGTCGACACTGGACCTGGTCCTCCCCTTTTCCCTTCCCCCGGCCGAGCTCGCGGGTGACTTGATGCGCCAGCTGGACCTGCCCGGGCTGGCCACCCTGCTTGCGCGCGGCAGTTTCAAGGCGTCGCCGGCCGATCCCTATTCCCGCCTGTTGCCCCACCAGCTTTGGCTCCTGAACGGCCGCAGTAGCCTGGCAAGCGCCGGCCTGGCGCGAAGCGCTATGGTGGCGCTGGGCCGGGCTCCGGAGGAAGGGACCTGGTTCGTGCTGCACCCGTCCCACCTGCACATCGCGCGGGACCACCTGGTGCTGACCGACCTGCGGCAATTGCAGCTGGCACCAGCGCATTCGCGGCTGCTGTTCGACGCAGCCGCGCCCTTGTTCGAAGAAGAAGGCAAGCAACTGGTCTATGGCAGTGAACACCTTTGGTTCATGCGCGCCGATGACTGGAGCGGCCTGCAGACGGCAGCGCCCGACGCCGCGGTCGGCCACAATATCGACATCTGGATGCCGCAAGGACCGGGCGAGCGAGCCTGGCGCAAGCTCCACAATGAAGTCCAGATGCTGTGGCATACGCTGGACCTCAACGACGAGCGTGCCCACCGGGGCCACAAGCCGGTCAATGCCCTGTGGTGCTGGAATGCCGGCGGCGACGCGCCCGGCGCCACGCCCAGCCCTCTCGAACCGGCCCTGGCCGCCTTCCTGCCGACCGGTAGCCCGCATTTGCCGGCGGCCGAACTTCCTGCGCTGCTGGATCCGGATGCCCCCGCGCTTGCCGTCATCGACGACATGGCGGCCGCCGCCCTGGGCGGCGACTGGGGCGCCTGGCTGGAAGTGATGCAGGACGCAGAGAGAAGATGGTTTGCACCCCTGCTTGCCGCGCTACGCAGCGGTCAAGTCGAGCGGCTCAATCTCGTGATGACGGATGGCGCGCGTCTGGCGCAGCTGAACTGCAGCCGCATGGCGCTCAGGAAATTCTGGATTGCGCCTTCGCTGGCCCGGCTCAAGCCGGCATTGCCGATACAATGAGCGCCGGCCAGCTCAAGCCTGCCTGACCGGATTTCCTTCACGACCTGACTTCCCGGCCTCATGACCCGTATCGCAACCCGCCCCTATTCCTACCGTCATGCCGAAATGTTGCGCCAGGGCGGCGTGCATCCCGTGCTGGCGCGCGTGTTCGCCGCGCGCGGCCTGACCCAGGCGCAGGAACTGGCCACGGAACTGCATTCGCTGTGCCCGCCGGGCGGCTTGCTGCACTTGTCCAGCGCGGCCAGCTTCCTGGCCGATTCGATTGCCGCCGGCAAGAAAATGACCGTGGTCGCCGACTATGATTGCGATGGCGCCACCGCCTGCGCCGTCGCCCTGCGCGGCTTGCGCATGCTGGGCGCGCACGTCGATTTCATCGTTCCCAACCGTTTTGAATATGGCTATGGCCTGACGCCGGAAATCGTGGCGCTGACCGCCGCACAGCACGCACCCGACATCATCATCACGGTCGACAATGGCATTGCCAGCGTGGAGGGCGTGGATGAAGCCAACCGGCGCGGCATCGAAGTCGTCATCACGGACCACCACTTGCCGGGCGAGCGGCTGCCGCGTGCGCGCGCCATCGTCAATCCCAACCAGCCCGGCTGCGGCTTCTCCAGCAAGAACCTGGCCGGGGTTGGCGTGATGTTTTACGTATTGCTGGCGCTGCGCGCCGAATTGCGCGCGCGCGGCAGCTTCAGTGCGGAGAACCAGCCGCGGCTGGATGCCTTGCTTGACTTGGTGGCGCTTGGCACCGTGGCCGACGTCGTGAAGCTGGACGCGAACAACCGGGTGCTGGTAGCGCAAGGGCTCAAGCGCATCCGCAGCGGCCGCCTGCATGCCGGGCTGGCTGCGCTGTTCCGGGTGGCTGCGCGCGAGCCGATGCGCGCCACGCCCTTTGACCTGGGCTTTGCCCTCGGTCCGCGGCTGAACGCCGCCGGCCGCCTGGCCGACATGTCGCTTGGCATTGCCTGCCTGATGACGGATGACCCCGACGAAGCCTGGAATATTGCCCAGCAACTCGATGCCATCAATCGCCAGCGGCGCGAAATCGAAGCCGACATGCAGGACCGTGCGCTGCTCGCGCTCGACAGCCTGGCGCCCCAGGCCAGCAGCACCATCTGCATGTTTGACGACGGATGGCACCAGGGCGTGATCGGCATCGTCGCCTCGCGGCTGAAGGACAAGTTTTACCGTCCCACGATTACCTTTGCGCCGGGTGGCGAAGGCGTGATCAAGGGATCGGGCCGGTCCATCAATGGCTTTCATTTGCGTGATGCGCTGGACCTGGTGTCCAAGCGCGCGCCGGGCATGATCGAGCGCTTTGGCGGCCATGCGATGGCAGCGGGATTGACGATACGCCACGCATCCTTCGAAGGCTTCAGCCAGGCTTTCGAAAGCGTGGGTCGCGAATGGCTGGACCAGGCGCAGCTGGAGCGCATCGTTGAAACCGATGGTCCGTTGGAAGAAGACTATTTCACGACCCAGTTCATCCAGGAGATGGAAGCCCAGGTCTGGGGACAGGGTTTTGCACCGCCTGTATTTTGCGACGCATTCCTGGTGCTGAACCAGCGCGTGCTCAAGGACAAACACCTGAAGCTGACGGTGGAAAAAAATGGGCGCCGGCTGGACGCGATCTGGTTCAACCACACCGACGCCCTGCCGGCGCGGGCCCGCCTGGCTTACCGCTTGGATGCCAACGAATTCAATGGCAACACCCGGGTGCAATTGCTGGTGGAGCACGCGGAACCGGATTGACAGCAATCCGGTCCGCCTGCCGCAGCATCAAGCCAGGCGGTGGCTGGCTTGCGCGTTCACGGAGCTCAGGTAGCTCAGGGCTTGCGAGCGGGCAGCTTGGCCATGCGAACGCTACTGACGTCGAACCATGTCTGCCCGCCATCGACAAACCCCCATACCAGCTGGTCGCCGCTCGCATAAAGACCAGCGATGCGCTTTCCGGTCGACGGCGCTACGCCATCCCGGCTGAAGCTCAGCGTGGCGACGTCAGCCTCACCTTGAATCTGCGCGTCTGCTGGCGCCTGCAGCTTCTCCATGGCAGTCGTCACATGGATATCGGAAGTGATCGGATCGGGTTGACCTGTGCAGGTCTTGTTGTCGAACCGGTATTCCGTGCTTCGACTTGGATGCGCCGACGAGTTCGTCGCCGTGGAATCGAAGAACTTGGTGTCGACGATTTCAATTTCCCGCACGATGGATCTATCAGTTCCGGATGCAAGGCAGGCCGACATCCAGGTGCCGACGTAGGCATCGAAGGGTTTTGCATCGGCCGATGCGGAACGCACCTTGGCCTCAGGTTCCTTGGCCAATATTTTATTTGCATCGGCCATGCGGTCGGCAAAGAATGCCGGGGTCGTTTTGCCAAACAGGTTGTCGAGGAATTCGGCACTGCCATCGCCGCAGCCGGCAAGGCTTGCAGTGAGGCCAATAGTGATCA
>JAQGMC010000048.1 GCA_028292545.1 Paucimonas sp. | reverse complement strand
GCCGGGTCGTGCTAAAAAGCCCATCGCGAAAAAGGCCGTGTATAATTCCGCCGCAGGCAGCTTCGTCAATTGCAGCATGCGATGCACCGGTTTTATCAGGCAGTAATCAGTCAGTAACAGGCAGTGCAGGCATGACAGGGAATGTGCCGGTCGACGCGCCGTGCCCCTGCATCCGGTTTCAGCAGTCAATGATTTTCCAGCCCGCCATAAAAAAAATAATATCGGGCGCGGAAGCAGCATCATCAGGTCCATCACTCGACCGGCATCACGATGCCGGATGACGGTCATTTAGCTCTGTGACGTGCAACCAAATCGCCATAAAAATATCGCATGAATACTGCTGAGGCGAAAAAAGTCCTAGAGACTGCCTTGCTCTGTGCACATGAACCACTGTCGATCAACGATCTGAAAAAGCTCTACCTTGGCGGCGATGAGGTTGGCGCCGACACGGTCAAGTTGATGCTCGAAGAATTGCGGCATGACTGGGCCGACCGCGGCATAGAACTGGTTGCCTTGTCCACCGGCTGGCGCTTCCAGAGCCGGCCGCAGATGAAGGTCTACCTGGAACGGTTGAATCCAGAGAAGCCGCCCAAGTACACGCGGGCGACGCTGGAAACGCTGGCCATCATCGCGTATCGGCAGCCGGTGACACGGGGCGACATTGAAGAAATCCGCGGCGTGACGGTCAATTCCCAGACCATCAAGCTGCTTGAAGACCGGGGTTGGGTCGAGGCCATCGGCCATCGAGACGTGCCCGGACGTCCGGCCTTGCTGGCAACGACCCGCCAGTTCCTGGATGACTTGGGCTTGATGTCCCTGGACCAGTTGCCACCGCTTGAATCGGCTGGCAAGGGTGGCGATGAAGCACTATCGGCCAGCCTGCCGGATTTCCAGGCTCTGGAAGAAGCACTGCCTGCCGACGAGAGTGGCGCAGTCGGGGTCGGCATCGGGATGGGACAGGATAGTGCGGAAGACTCGACCGGCTTGCCAGCAGCCGAAGCAGCACAGGACGACGCGCCGGTCGCGCAAGACGGCGAAGCCACGGCAGGTCTCGCCGCAGAAGTCCAGGTAGGCGACGTACAAGCTGGTGACGTACAAGCTGGTGACGTGCAAGCTGGTGACGTGCAAGCTGGTGGCGTGCAAGCTGACGGCGCGCCAGGTTTTTCCGGCCATGACATGCCGGCACGAGAAGCGGTACCGCAACAGCCGGCTCCCTCCACGGAGAAGCCGGAGCAGCAATCCAGTGCCGGTGCAGTCGCGCCGACAACCTTGACGGCGCCTGCCCCAGAGCAGCCCGCCCCGAAACAGCAGGCCGACGAGGCCGAACCAACGCAAGAACAATACGATGACGTCTCAAAGCAATGAAAACGATACGCCGCGCTCCGACCTGAGCGGCGCCGCCGGCACGCCTGCGGGCGAAGATTCCGCCGCAGCGGGCGGCGCGAGCGCCAAGCCGCCCAAGCGCGGTTTGCGCGGGCCGCGCAGCTTGCGGCGTGGCCGGCCAGCCGGCAAGAATGGCGAGACAACTGCGGAGGCGAGCACAGACGGTGCGCCAGCACAAGCAGGCCCGGCAGAAGCGCAGCCTGCCGGCCAGCCCGCAGCCCGGCGCAAGCCGCGCGGCGAGAGCCAGGCCCAGGCCGGCAGCAAGGATGGCGAAGCCCCCCAGCAGGGCCGCAAGCGCGAAGGCACTAGCCCGCTCGGCAATGCTGGTCGCAACCAGAAGCGTGGCGCCGGGCCAAATGCACGGCGCGCGCCGCAAGACGCAAAGGGCAAGCAAAAGACTGCCAGCGCCGACGAAGTGTTTTCGCTGGTCACGTCCGGGCAGTTCGACAGCCTGGTTGAAGAAAAGGATGGTGCGCGGCCGGTGCAGCAGGTCAGCAATGCGCGCCGCGACCTCACCGCCGACGACGACGCGCCCAAGCTGCACAAAGTGCTGGCGGATGCTGGCCTGGGTTCGCGCCGCGACATGGAAGAATTGATCATCGCCGGGCGCGTCTCGGTCAATGGCGAACCGGCGCATATCGGCCAGCGCATCCTGCCGCTGGACCAGGTCCGCATCAATGGCAAGCCGTTGCATCGCAAGGTTTCGACCAAGCCGCCGCGCGTGCTGGTCTATCACAAGCCGGCTGGCGAAATTGTCAGCACCAGCGATCCCGAGGGACGGCCATCTGTTTTCGACCGCCTGCCCACGATGAAGACTGGCAAATGGCTGGCCGTGGGACGCCTCGATTTCAATACCGAAGGCTTGCTGCTGTTCACAACCTCAGGTGACCTGGCCAACCGGCTCATGCATCCGCGTTACGGCATCGATCGCGAATACGCGGTGCGCACGCTGGGCGAACTGGAAGAAGGCATGCGCCAGAAACTGCTGGCTGGCGTTGAATTGTCTGACGGCCTGGCGCAGTTCTCGCGCGTTGCCGATGGCGGTGGCGAAGGCGTCAACCGCTGGTACCGCGTGACCATCGGCGAAGGCCGCAACCGCGAAGTGCGGCGCATGTTCGAAGCGGTCGGCCTGACCGTCTCGCGCCTGATCCGCACCCGTTACGGCACTTTTACGCTGCCACCCACGCTCAAACGCGGACGCTGGGAAGAGCTGGAAGAAAATGATGTGCGCGCTTTGCTGGCGCAATGCGGCCTCGAGAAAAAGTCGCCACAGGCTGCGAAGGGCCGCCCGGCTGGCAATCGCGAGCCGAACGGCAATACGACCGGTCCAGACAATGCGCGGCGCAAGCCGGGCGGACGCAGTTGGCCACCTGGCAACGATAACCGCGGCAGCGATAACCGCGGCAGCGATAACCGCGGCAACGATAACCGCGGCAACAGCTTCGGCGCTAATGCGGGACAACCGTCGCGCTCGCGCCAACCCGATCCGCTTCAGACCGCGCTGGGCTTTCCCGGCATGAACAAACCGCGACCCGCGCCGGGCCGCGGCGACCAGACTATTCCCGGCAGCCATGCGCGGGGTAGCAACCCCCGCGGCTCTGCGCCGCGCGGGTTCGGCAGTGGCAGTGGCGGCGGTGGAGGTGGCGGATCGCGCGGACCCGGCGGCGGCGGTGCAGGGCCGCGC
>JAQGMC010000036.1 GCA_028292545.1 Paucimonas sp. | reverse complement strand
AAGTCGTACTGGCGCGATCGATGCGCCCTGTGAAAAAAGTGGTTTTCATGGGCATGGGCGAGCCGGCGCATAACCTGGACAATGTGCTGGAAGCGATCGAACTGCTGGGCACCGAAGGCAATATCGGGCACAAGAACCTGGTGTTTTCCACGGTCGGCGATGCGCGCGTGTTCGAGCGCCTGCCGCAGGGCGTGGTGAAGCCAGCGCTGGCCTTGTCATTGCACACCACCAAGCCGGCCCTGCGCGCCAGCCTGCTGCCACGCGCGCCTGCCATGCTGCCGGCCGAGCTGGTCGCACGCGGCGAGGAATATGCGCGCAGCACGCACTATCCCGTGCAGTATCAGTGGACGCTGATGGAGGGCATCAATGATGGCGAGGATGAGCTCGACGCCATCGTTGAACTGCTGAAGGGGAAGTACGCAGTGTTGAACATGATTCCCTACAACACGATTGAAGACCTGGCGTTCAAGCGACCGTCATGGGAGCGGGCAAAGGCGATCGCGCAATCCCTTCACGACCGCGGCATCCTGACCAAGCTGCGCGACAGCGCGGGACAGGATGTGGATGGCGGATGCGGTCAATTGCGGGCCCGGGTCAGTGGAGCGGCAAAAAAAGTCATTCGCGTGCAAGCCGCCGGCTAACCAACCCTGGGGGACGCCCCGCCGCGCAGTCACGTCTACAGCCAGGCGCGTGCACGAAACACGGCCACTCGCCGCGGCTACTGCCTTGGCGCGCCCGGTGCATTCGTTGCGATGCGCACGACAGATGCCGGATTTTCAGGCGGCTGTGCAGGAAGCGGCGTAACACCAGCGGCGAACCGCAGCCCGGTTCCCGGTGGCCCGTAGCCCCCAGGCACGGGATTCGGCATGCCGGGCCCCGACAAGGGCGGAGGCGGTGCGAACGCTCCCGGAAAGTCGGCGTAGCCCGGATCACCTGGACGCCGTGCCAAGGGTAGCAGGGGATTGACTGCAGGCCGACCGCTATATTCGCCATGGCCGCGCAGAGAGCTACCCCGGCGTGGCTGCAGTACCGGGCCACCATCTGGCGGGCCGTTCGCCTGTTCAAGCCCCATATCACCGCCGGGTGCCATCCATGGCGCCGGCGCCAATGGCGATGGCGCGCCGGGAAGCGACGCTGCGCTTGTTCCTGCAGTCGAGGTCGTCGTGGTGGTCGTGCTCGCGGTAGTCGTCGTTGTGAGCTCGTTATCGATGTCTTGATACGCAGCTGCCACGCCGCTTCCCCCAAGGTCTGGCGCCTCGAGGGCCCGACAGAACGCCTGCGCGCCGACGGGTCCATCAGCGACGCCGCGCAGGAAATTCGCCGCCTCAATTTTGCCGGCCTGCTGCGCAAGCTCCGCTGCCGTGCGCCCCTCTTCATCCTTGAGCGAATGGTCCGCGCCGTGACGCACCAGGTACTGGATGATGTCGACATGGCCGCCCGAAGCAGCTTCGTGCAGCGCTGTCGTTTTCAGGATGCCGGGTGCATCCACAGGCACTTTGCAGCTGTCAACCAGGAACTCCACCACGGGCAGGTAATTGCACCTGGCCGCCGCGACCAGCGCACAACCCGGGTTCGCCACTGCGGCCGGCTCCAGCCCCCTGTCGCGCAGTTCACGAATGATTTCCAGCCAACCCTTGGCTGCAGCGACGGCAACCAGGTTTGCGTTGGCATCCGCATCGATTCCCACCCAGTTGATCTGGCCTGGCCGCTGCTCAAGCACATAGCGCAGGGTCGGCACATTGCCGGATGCAGCCGCGAAGCTGGCGGCGCAAGCGTTGGGCGGGCTTTCATCCAGCGACGCGCCCTGCGCTACCAGGTACTTGACGGTATCAAGCCTGCCGGCGACTAGCGCATGGTAGACCGGCATCCGGCCCATACCGTCCTGCTCGGTGACTTTGCCGTGACCCGCCTTGAGAAGATACTGCAGTATGTCGCAACGCCCATACTGGGCTGCGGCCATGGCACAAGTGTGACCTGCTTCCGGAACCAACATCGGGGCCGCGCCGTTCTCGAGCAACATCTTGACGATGGGGAGCTTGCCGACAGCGACGGCAAGGAACAAAGGCGGCACGACGGGCTTGGTGATGAGCAACGCGCCACGGATCGCCGGAGCCCCGGATTTGAGCCAGTTAGACGCGTCCGAAAAGAACGGTACCGGCACCCCGGGCGTTACCCTGACCGATGTATCCGCCCCGTGCTGCAGCAGGATGGCAACGAGCTTGGGGCGACTGTGCCTGACGGCGATCGTCAATGCGGACTCGCCCTTTGCATCGCGTGCATTCACGTCCGCATTCTTTGCCAGCAGGATTTTCGCGGCACCCGTGTTGGCGTCTGCGACGGCGCGCATGAGAGGCCGGCGTCCTTCATCATCGGCGAGCTCCACGCTGGCCCCCTGCGCAAGCAGGTATTCAAGCATGTCGTGGCGACGGAACGCTATAGCGCGAGCGGTCAGCGACGTGCCACGGTCTCGAACGGAATCCGGATGGTTGCCGGCCTCGACCCAGCGTTTCAGGCGCTGCATCTGGCCAAACTCGACAGCATATCGGGGCTGGTCGGGCATTTCTGGCCATGCAAGACCTCGCACATCCTCCTTGCAACCCCTGCTCTTTACGTCGATTGGCTGGCTGCCGTTGGCCGGCACGCTGGCGCCAGTGATCACAGGTGCCGGCGCGCCCAGGCTGGCCGGCGTACTGCCTCGTTCAAAAGGAGGTGGGTTCTCTGCTGCACGTTTCATGGGTTCTCGCTATTTGGTCTGTATGGCTACTGAAGACTGCTGGAAGCAGGACGGGGCCGGCGCCTGTGTTGTACCGGCCGCCCGTCACCAGGATTGTTTTGCCCCGTCGGCCGGTGCTCGACCCAGTTACTGCCTTGGCGGACCCGGCGGCTTAGAGGCGGTGTTGGACGATGGCGCCTGGTTCACGCCTGCCGCCGGGGAAAACGCAGGCGCCGTGCCAGGATGACCTGGCGCGCTGGCCGGTGCCAGTTGCGCCACAGGCGCAAGACCCAAGCCACCGACTGGCAACAGCGATGGCGGCGGCGCCAGGGCTGCCATCGGGTTAGCGCGGCCGGGCACGCTACCAGTAACAGCGGTCCCCCTGCCAGGAAGACCTGGCGCGATGACCGTTGCCAACTGTGCCGCAGGCGCGGGATACAACCCGCCGGCCGGCATCAGCGGTGGCGGTGGCGGTGGCATCAAGGCTACCACCTGGTTAGCGCGGCCGAGCCCGCTGCCGTTACCGGCGGGCGCCCCGCCAGGAAGACCTGGCGCGATGACCGTTGCCAACTGTGCCGCAGGCGCGGGATGCAATCCACTGGCCGGCATCAGCGGTGGCGGCGGCACAAAGGCTGACACCTGGTTAGCGCGGCCGGCCACGCTGCCATTACTGGCCAGGAGCGGGAAAGCTTGAGGCACCACGGGAGGGCCGGCCTGCAAGCGGTTTGCCACTTCCGGGCGAGGACGTAGCAGCGGCTCGCCAGGTGCCCGGCCCAACGCGGGGCTCGCTGCCCCAGCGCCGGCCGATGCCGGCAGTAATGTTGAAATGTCGGGCGGCGCAGGGGTAATTGCAGTCGACGTTGACCCGGCCACAGCGGTGGTTGCTGTCGTGGTAGTGGTAGTGCTCGCGGTAGTGGTCGTGCTAGCGGTAGTGCTAGTGGTCGTAGACTTGTTTGCTGGCATATTGAACCGCAGTTGCCAATATGGGCGCGTCCAAATGGGCATCTTGAGTGGCGTCCCAGCGCCAGGTATGCCGGGCGGCTTGCCCTCACCTGTACTACTGTTACTACTGCTGTTGCCACTGCCGGCGCTGGCGTCGCCCGGCAGGGCTGGAAAACAGGCACTTGAGGCGCCGGGCGCGGCGACGACGCCTTCGCATGCAAGACAGGCCGCCACTGCATCATGACCCTTTTCGCGGGCGAGCATTGCCGCAGTTTTCCACTGCCCATTGATCGCCTCGCGGCTGGCGCCGCGCCGGCACAGGAACTGGACCAGCTCCAATTGGCCGCCCACGGCCGCACTATGCAGCGCAGTCATGCCTGCTTCATCGCAGGTATAAATGGCGATGCCGCAATCGTCGATCAGAAATTGCAGCACCGCATAGTTGCCCAGGTTCGCCGCGGTCAGCATACTGCGCGGATCTGCGCTAACAATCGACTGGACCGGTACCCCCTTTTCCTTCAGCGCTTGAAGGAACTGCAGGTGGCCGCCTGTGACCGCGAGATGCGTCAACTTCGATGCTGCGCTGGTGGGCAACTCCGCAAGCGAGCCGGCAGCCTCGAGCGCCCGCTTCAATTGTGCAACGGCTGTGTCAATAGCGCCCAGGTATTGGGCTACACCGGTTTTTCCTGCCTTCTCGGCCAGCGCTTGCGCCGTTAGCCCATCGCAGGTCGTGGCGGACAGGTCGGCGCCGTGGCGGACCAGGTATTGCACCATCGAAGCGTAGCCAGCACGCGCGGCTACGTGCAGCGCAGTGGTCCTTTCCGTAGTAGCGGGGCTATCCACCGGTACGCCGCAGTCGGCAACAAGGAATTGAACCAGGGCCAGGTGGTCACGTGAGGCGGCAGTCACAAGCGCCGCACCGGGATACGAGACTGTTCGAGGATGGAGTCCTCGCGCGCACAATTCTTTCACGACGCCTGTATGTCCGCCGATGGCAGCCAAGACCAGGAGGGTGACCTCTGAAGCGCCCGCGGTTCCGGGCCAGAACAGATGCAATTGGCCGGGCAAGCGATCAAGCACATATTGCAGGGTTGGCACGTCGCCCGACGCGGCTGCCAGGGCGCTTGCTTCAGGCGTGACGCCATCCAGCCGCGCCCCCTTGTTGACCAGGTAACTAACGACTTCCAGCTGGCCGGCTCGAAGCGCATGCTGGACAAGGGTCATGCCGAATGCGGTTCGCCCATCCACGGTACAGTGGCCGGCCTGGAGCAGATAATCAAGCATATCAACATGGCCTTCCGCTGCTGCAACCACCGCGCAAGTAATGCCATCCTTGTGGTCCATCAGCGGGTCGGCACCGTGCGCGATGAGGATCTTGACAACGGCGAGATGGCCGCAGGCCGCGGCAAGGAACAACAAGCTCGCACCAGACATTGACTGAGTCCTCGCGTCCGCCCCGTGCGCGAGAAGGGTGGCAACAATTTTCGGCCATCCGCGGCCGACTGCCATCCACAACGGCGAATAGCCCATTTCATCGGTTGCGTTCACGTTCGCTTTGTGCGCCAGCAGGAGGCGGACAGCGCGCGCGTTTCCCTTGCTGGCGGCTTGCATCAGGGCTGTCCGGCCCTTTTCGTCGGCCAGGTCCGGGCTGGCCCCCTGCTCAAGAAGATATTCGAGCACCTCATGGCGGCGCAATTCCACAGCCCGGTGAAGCAAGGGCGTGCCGTCGAAACGCACCCGGTCGGGATGATTACCCGCTTCGATCCACGCTTTTACGCCGTCCATTTCCCCGAATTTGAAAGCCCGGATGAAAGCGCCCGGGGGTGTTATCCAGCCGGGATCGACTGCGTTCTCCTTGGCGCCTCTCGTCCTGAGGTCGATTTGTCCGCCGCGGTTTTCCGTATCGGCCGCGGGCGCATTGCGGGATGCCCTGGCAGCCGGATTGATTATCGGGTTGCCGCGGACAGGGATGGGGGATTCGTCGGGAGCTGCACGTTTCATTGTTTCGGGCGATGTAGTCGATATGGCCATCGCGGGCCTGCCGATGGCAAGCTCGTGGCCACGCGCGCCTTGTGTTGCTGCGGCGGTCCCGAAGTTCGAATTGTTTGTGCGAGTAACCGGCTTTACATCGCCTTGTCGCGGGTATCCACAGCAGTTGTGCCATTAGCGAACGTAGTGGCGCGTATGGTGGCCATCAGCACATCGAGGATGCGCTGGGTATTGGGCGAGAAAGTGCGCAAGGGGCGCGTGATCAGGCAGATTTCGCGCGTGATGGGCGGATCGCACAATTCCCGGAACCGGAACTCGTTCATCGGGGTGGCTTGCGCCGCCAGTGAAGGCAGCACAGATATTTTCCCGCCCAGCTTCAGCATGGCGTACAGCGACGTGGTGGAAGACGCATGGTCGTAGGGATTCGCATTCCTGCCCAGGCCAAGCTCGGGATAGTTTTCCAGGAAAGCGCCGATGCCCGTGTCATTGGTCAGCGCAATGTATTCGCATGACGCAAGCTGGCTCCAGCGCACCGGCCCTTCACCATTCGCCAGCGGATGCTCGGGCGGCATGATCACGCCAAACGGATCATGCAGCACTGGCTTGTAGTCGAGTTCCGGATAATCCTTCAGGCGGCTGGCGATACCGAAGTCGACTTCGCCTTCCAGCACCGCACGCTCGATGCGGGCTGAACCGGCGTCTTGCACTGAGATGGTGATGTCGGGATAGCTGCTGCGAAAAGCGCGCAAGGCCGGCGTGAGCACATGCACGATGATGGAAGGCGCGGCAGCAATGCGGACATGGCCGCGCTGGCTGGTTGAAATTGCGTGCAGGTCACCGATGGCGTTATCGAAGTCGCGCACCAGCTTTTCGGCGACGGGGCGAAAGCGCACTGCTTCTGGCGTCAAGTCGACGCGGCGCGTGGTGCGTTCGAACAGCTTCAGGCCGATGCTTTCTTCAAACTGCTGGATCGTCGCTGTCAGTGAAGACTGGGTCTGGAACAGGCGCGATGCCGCCACCGTGAAAGAGCCGGTTTCAGCAACGGCAAGGAAGCAGCGCAAATGGCGCAGCGAGATTTTTCTCATCGCGGTGAACCCCATCCCCACCCCCGCCCTCCCCTTGAAAGGGAGGGCGCTTCCGGGGTCCTGCATAGTCAAGGGTAGCTTCGGCATTCCCTCCCTCTCAAACGGAGGGAGCTTTGAGGCGCCCGCACACTTCGGTATCCCCTCCCTTTCAAGGGGAGGGTCAGGGTGGGGATGGGGTCAGTGCCGGCGCTGGCCTGGCTTCAAGCCTGCTGTTTAGCCTTGACCGCCTCTTCGAATTTGTCGAAGAACACGCCCGACAATTTCTTGGCCACGCTGTCGATCAGCCTGCTGCCCACTTGCGCGAGCTTGCCGCTGATCTGGGCATTGGCGGTGTAGGTAAGCTTGGTGCCGCCTTCGACTTCTTCCAGCGCCACTTTGGCTGAACCCTTGGCCATGCCGACTGCACCGCCCTGACCTTCGAATTGCAGCGTGCAGGTTTGCGGCGCTTGTGCGTCCGCGATCGTCAGGGTGCCGTTGAATTTTGCTTTCAGCGGGCCGATGGTCAACACCGTCACCACCCGGTAGAGCGTGTCGCTCTCTTTCACCACCGATTGCGCACCCGGCACGGATGCCATCAGGATGTCGGTGTCAAAAAGGCAATCCCAGGTTGCTTCGCGTGACGCCGGCAGCAGGCGTTCTCCGTTGATATCCATTTGTTCTCTCAGTCTTTCACGTAGGTCGTTTATTTTCGCGGCCCCATGCTGCGGGCCACTTATTGCTTGGGCGCCTTGAGCCGGTCGCGCGACAGTTCCGTCGCCTTCACTATGCCCGCGTAGCCTGTGCATCGGCACAGGTTGCCGGCGAGTTCCGTGCGGATCTGCTGCGGATTCTCGCAAGCGCCACGCGCCACAATATCACGAACCGTTATGACCATACCCGGTGTGCAAAAGCCGCATTGCAAGCCATGCGCCTCGGAAAAACATTCGCGTATCACTTTCATGGCGGGATCGTCGGCAAAACCTTCGATGCTGCGCACCGAGCGGCCCGCCACCGCGGTAGCCAGCATGATGCAGGCGCGTACCGGCTCTTCATCCACCAGCACCGTGCAGGCGCCGCACACGCCGTGCTCGCAGCCGAGATGGGTGCCGGTCAAGTCCAGCTTGTCGCGCAGGAAATCGGCCAGCGTCATGCGGTCGTCCACATCCGCCACCACGGCAGCGCCGTTTACTGTCAGGGAAAGTGACGTCATTTTTTCAGGGCCTCGGCAACTGCACGCTTGATGATGGTTTTGTGCACATGGAAATCATAGGAAGACGGCTCAAACGGGGTGCCAGCGGCGATGTCCTGCTCCAGCAGCCGCATGAATGCCGGGCCGTCAACATCGGCAGCGACCAGGCCATTCGCCAGTTGTTGTGACACTTGCGGCAAGCGCAGCGGCGTGTCGGCGGCCGCGCCGAGCACCGCATTGGCGATGCCCTTGGCAGGGTCGATAACGACTGCGCCGATTGCATGCGCAAACTCGCCCACCTTGTGGCAAAACTTTTGATAGCTCCAGCGCGCAGTGACCGACAGTTGCGGCAGCAGCACGCCAAGCAGGATCTCGCCTTCGGCCAGTGCAGTTTCCATCAAGCCGATCTGAAAACCAGCCAGCGGCATTTCGCGTTCGCCGCCGGCGCCGCGGATCACTGCCACCGCATCCAGCGCGCGCAGCGCAGTGGGCCAGTCGGCCGCCGGATCGGCATGCGCCAGGCTGCCGCCGATGGTGCCGCGATTGCGCACAGAGCGATAGGCGATGCCGGCCGCCACATGACGCAGGTAGCCTTGCGCCGGATCTTCGACGCGGCCATCTTCCACCATCGCATGCGTGACGCCGGCGCCGAGGAACAGGCGCTCGCCCACCCACCGGGTTTCGCGCAGCGCGGCTATACCGCCGATATCGATGACGTGATCGCAATTCACCAGGCGCAAGTTCATCATTGGCATCAGCGACTGGCCGCCGGCCATGAATTTGCCGCCTGCGCCTGCGCCTTCCTGCGCGGCCAATGCCTGCGCCTGTTCCAGCGTGCCGGCGCGGTGATAAGTCAGTTTGGGCGCTTTCATGCTTGCACCTTGTCGTTTTGGCTGGCGAGCGCACGCTCTACGGCCGCGCGCACGCGGCGCGGCGTCATCGGCGTCTCATTGATTTCCCCGCCTATGCGCAACAGCGCGTCGCGTATGGCGTTGGCAATGGCTGCTGGCGGTGAAATTGCGCCGCCCTCGCCCATGCCCTTCATGCCGTATTCGGTATGCGGGGTCGGCGTCACCATGTGGCCGATCTTGATATCCGGTACTTCAGGCGCGCCCGGCATCAGGTAATCCGCCAGCGTGGTGGCCAGCGGCTGGCCATTCTCGTCATACGGAATTTCTTCATACAGCGCATTGCCGATGCCTTGCGCAATGCCGCCGATGATCTGGCCATCGACGATCAGCGGGTTCACCACCGTGCCGCAATCCTCGATGACGGCATAGTCCAGTATCTCGACCTTGCCCGTATCCGGATCGACTGCCACCACGGCAGCCTGGGTCGCATAGGTGAACAGGCCGGTATCGATCGCCGGCTCGTAAGTCACTGTCACGTCCAGCAGTGGGTCCATGCCCTTGGGCAGCATCTCCTGGCGCAAGTGCGCAATGCGGCCGATTTCTTCAAAGCTCAGCATGCCTTGCGGTCCATGCACTGCGCAATCTTCAAAGCGCAGTGCGGATACATCGCATTTCAGCACGTGCGCGGCAATGGCCGCCATCTTGGCGCGCAGCGCGCGGCAAGCCTTGGCCACTGCGCCGCCGCACATCACCATACTGCGCGAAGCGAAGGTGCCCATGCCAAACGGCGAAACCTGGGTATCGCCGTGGCGCACCGACACATTCATCGGGTCCACGCCCAGTTCTTCATGCGCGACCTGGGCGAGCGAGGTTTCCATGCCCTGGCCGTGCGACACGATGCCCACCATCAGCATCAGCGAACCGTCTGTCATCATGCGCGCCGTTGCGGTTTCATAACCGGGAATGACCGGCGTGCCGCGCGATACCCATTCACCGCAACCATGCGCGGTTTGCTCGGTGAATGAAGCGAAGCCCACGCCCACCAGGCGGCCATCCGCTTCGCCCTGCTTCTGGCGCGCGCGCACCTTGTCAAAGCCGATCAATTCCACGGCGCGCCGCACCGATTCCGCATAGTTGCCGGTGTCGTAGAGCAGGCGCGTCACATTCCGGTAAGGCATGGCTTCAACCGGCACCATGTTTTCCATGCGTACTTCATGCGGCTCACGGCCGATGGCATGCGCAATCTCGTCAATGGTGCGTTCAATCGTGAAGCAGGCAGCTGGACGCGCCACGCCGCGATAAGCGCCGATCGGCGACTTGTTGGTCGCCACCGTATAGCTGCGGCTGCGGTAGTTATCGATCACATAGGGGCCGGGGATATTGCGCGCGGCCATGCCGGTTTCCATGAACGGACCGTTCGGCCAGTGCGAATAAGCGCCGGCATCGACCCAGATTTCCACATCCAGCCCGAGTATCTTGCCGCGGCTGTCGGCATAGGCCGTCATCTTGTGGTGGTGTTCGCGGCAATGGATGGCGGTCAGCAAGTGTTCGCGCTTGTCGTCGATCCAGCGCACCGGCTTTTTCAGCTTCAGCGCCAGCGCGGCGACCATCAATTCTTCCGGATACAGCACGCGCTTGGCGCCAAAACCGCCGCCCATGTCGGGCGTGATCAGGCGCAGCTTGCGTTCTTCCAGGCCCAGCACCTGTGCCATGCCGACCCGGGTCTGGTGCGGCGACTGGCTGCCCGTATAGACCAGCAATTCCTCCAGCCGGTTATCCCACACGGCCAGGATGGCGCGGCCTTCCATGGGCGCTGCGCTCTGGCGGTTCATGCGGTATTCGCGGGTCACGGTGACGGCGGCGTTCTTGCGCGCCCAGTCCAGGTCACCGTATTCATTTTCCTTGGCGACGTAGACATTGTCGCCCCACTCTTCGCGCATCACAGTCGCGCCCGGGCGGGTGGCATCGAGCATGTCGACCACGGCCGGCAATTCCTCGATATCGACCATGACGGAATCAGCCAGGTCTTCGGCTTCGCCGCGGGTGGGCGCAATCGCCATTGCGATCGGCTCGCCGGCAAAGCGCACGCGTTCGGTTGCCAGGGCCGGATGCTCGGAATACTTGAAGCCTTCTACCTTGGGCACGGCAATGATCGGTTTGACATCCGGGAAATCGGCGGCGGTGAAAACGCGGCCGCGCGCCTGCTCCGGAATCTCGATGCCGCGAATGATGCCGTGTGCAACCGGGCTGCGCACGAAGGCAACGTCGAGTATGCCCGGCACGCGGATATCGGAAACAAACTGCCCCTCGCCGTGCAGGTGCCGCTTGTCTTCTTTGCGCTGCAAGCGGGCGCCAACGCCTTTTCCTGCTTTGTTTTCCATGGTTCTCTTGTTCAAGTGGCGCCAGCGCATGATGCAGGCACATCGCAGCGCATGCAAGGCGCCCGGTACGGCGCATAAACCAAAGTCCGGCCCCTGCAACTGCGTGGCGCAGTGCCGGCCGGACCCGTCCGAAACTATAGCAGGGCCTGGCTTGCAGCCGTTCGCGGCTGCCGCCCTGCCCGGCCTGCAGCAATTTACTCCTGCTTCAGGCCCATGTCCTTCACCAGCTTGCCGTACTTGACGATGTCGTTCTTGCGCACGGCTTCGAATTCAGCGGGCGTCGTCAGGTAAGGTTCAGCGCCCAGGAAAGTCATCTGGTCGCGCATTTCCTTCGTTGCCACCGCAGTCTTCAGCGCCGCATTGAGCTTGTCCACCACATGCTTGGGCATGCGCGCCGGGCCTTCAATGCCGACCCAGAAATTCATCGTGGCAGCCGGGAAGCCGGATTCGGCAGCCGTAGGCACATCCGGCATCACGCTGGAACGCTTGTCCGACATCACAAGGATGGGTCGCACCTTGCCGGCGCGGACATGGCCAATGGTCGAAGGCAGCGAATCGAACACCATCGACACGCGACCAGAAATCACGTCCGGGAAAGCCTGGCCGGACGATTTGTAGGGAACGTGCTGCATCTCGATGCCGGTCGAGGTCGCGAGGATGTGGCCCGACAAGTGGCCGGTGCTGCCCGGCCCGGCTGAGGCAAAGCTGAGCTTGCCCTTGCCCGGACCCTTGGCATAGGCGACCAGTTCGACAATGCTCTTCACCGGCAGGTCGTTGTTCACGACCAGCACATTGGGCGTGGTCACCATGGTGCCGATGGTCGTGAAGTCTTTCGCCGTGTCATACGACAAATCTTTCAGCAGCGCGGGCGCCACGGCCACCATCGGCGGGCTGGTCAGCAGCAGCGTGTAGCCATCGGGCGCGGATTTGGCGACCACTGCCGCACCCAGCGTGCCGCCGGCGCCGCCACGGTTTTCCACCACCACGGTCTGGTTCAGGGCTTTGGTCAGCGCATTGGCCGTCATGCGGCCCATTGCATCGGATACGCCACCGGTTGCATACGGCACGATCAGCTTGATTGGCTTGGATGGATAGTCGTCCTGCGCGAATGCGCTGCCCGGCAGCGCCAGCGCAGCGGCGGCAATGCTGGCCAGCGCCAGCAATTTGCGCCGCATTGTCGTGCACGACATCGTTGATTTTTCCGCAGCGCGTTGGCGCGAGCCGTCGGACCCACTTGATTTTTTATTCATCGGACACCTCTGTTGTTATCGAAGGAATGACGTCTCGCGGCGACCACCCGGCAGCTGCATTACAGCGCAGCGACCGCGACAATCTCCACCAGGCACTTGGGATCGTTCAGTTCAACCTTGCCGCAGCAACGCGTCGGTGTCTCGCCCGGCGCAACCCAGGCGTCCCACACAGTATTGAATGCAGCAAAGTCGTCCATCGTCTTCAGCCACACCTGGGCGCTCAGCAAGCGCGCCTTGTTGGTGCCGGCTTCAGCGAGCAAGTCGTCGATCTTCCCTAGCACCTGGCGTGCCTGGTCTGCGACGCCGCCGCTGCGGTCGTCCGGCACCTGGCCAGAGAGGTAAACCAGTCCGTTATGCACAATAGCGCGGCTGCGCCGCGCGTTCTGGTCGATGCGTTTGATGTCGTGTTTTATGTCGTTCATCCTGTCTCCTTTTGCCGTCCCTGTTTTGGACCATCCGGTTCCTCACCGCGGTGCGTTTGCTGGTGCAGGAAGCTGCGTCCAGCTTCACTCCATTGCGCACCGCATGCGTACATCTTTTCTTCTGCTGCGATTCTGATCCTGATTCTTATCCTGCTTGCTGGCCCCACGCACCGCCGCCTGCGGTTTCCATCAGCACGCGATCGCCCGCTTTCAAAATGCGCGGTTCGGTCGGATCGACTTGTTGCCCATTGATCACCAGTCGTCCCGGCTGCCCTGCACCGCCGCCAGCCAGGCCGGCCGGCACGGATTTCAATTGCGTCATCAGGAAAGAAGCGGTGGCTTCTTTGGCATCGGCCAGCAATTCGAATTCGAAGCTGATGCCGTCGCCGCCGTTGTGCAAGCCGCGCCCACCGCTGCCACGCCGGATTGCACGCCGGATCACGCGGATCGGCGCCAGGCTTTCCATCATTTCCACCGGCGTGTTGCCCAGATTACCCGGGAAAGACATCGCGGAATAGCCCGGCCGGCGCGCATTCGCGCCCTGGCCTGCGTTGAGGAAGTTCACCACGGCATAACGCTTGCCGCGATACTCGCCCGACATCGTCATCGAAGAATTGGGTGAGCCCGAGGCCCAGACTTTTTTCGGCAACACATCGGCCAATGCCTTGAACACGGCAGCCGGCAGCAAGTGGCCGATTGCGCTGCGCCCGCCCGATGCGGCCGGATAAACCGGGTTGAACAGCGAACCCAGCGGCGCATCGGTCGTGATCGGCAGGAAGCTGCCTTCGTTATTCGGAATATCCGGGCACAGCAAGGCTTTCAAGCCATAGACGGTGTAGGCAAACGTATAGATTGGCACGACATTGACCGCGCGTTGCTGCTGCGGGCTGGAACCGGCGAAATCGATATCGATGCGGTCGCCCGACACGGTCAACTGGCACTTGATCTGGATCGGTGACTCAAAGCCGTCATGCTGCACGACCGAGGTATAGACGCCATCGGGCAGCTCGCTGATTGCTTCGCGCATTGCCTTTTCCGAACGCGCGCGCACTTCGGCGCCGAGCTGGTCGAGGTCAACCGTATCGAGCAAGCCTTGCAGGCGATCGCCCATCATGCGGCAAGCCGAAACCTGGGCCCAGATATCGCCCATTCCCTGGTCCGGCACGCGCACGTTCTGGGTAATCATCTCGATCAGCACGGTGTTTGGCTCGCCGGCATCGAGCAGCTTCATCATCGGAATCTGCAAGCCTTCTTCATAAATCTCGCGGCTGCTGTTGCTGCGCAGCTTGCCGCCGATATCGGGCAAGTGCGACACCACTGCGGCAAATGCGACCAGCTTGCCGTCGCGGAAAATCGGCGTCACCGTGGTCACGTCGTGGATATGGCCGGAACCTTTCCACGGATCGTTGGTGATATAGACATCGCCTTCCTTCATCGTCGGCGCCGGATACTTTTCCAGGAAGTGCCGCACCGTGGCTGGCAGGCAGCCGATGAAGCCGGGCAGGCTCATCGTCGACTGCGCCAGCGAACGGCCCTGCGCATCGGTCAGCACGATCGCGAAATCATTACCGTCGCGAACGAGCGTGGAAAAGCAGGTGCGCACGAATGCGGCGGCGGCTTCGTCCACCACGCTGATCAGGCGCTTCCACAAAATTTCCAGCTCGATCGAATTGAAGCGCGACTGCGGCGCTTGCCTGACTTTTGTGTCCATTGCTTGCGTGTCCATTTAGTCGAACTCCTTGATGACGACCGATACCGTAAGGTCGGCCAGGATGCTTACTTCTGAACGCACCGGAACGACGATGGTCGATTCACGTTCTTCCAGGATCAGCGGGCCCTGCAGCATCGTGCCGGGCTGGACTGAATAGCGGTCGTAGACATTCACGTCGCTATAGTCTTTGCGCAGCGGCTGCCAGATGCGGCGCTTGCCACGCAGCGCCTCCTCCGCCGTGACTCGGCCATCGCCCCATTCGAAATGATGGCCACGGCTGGCGGCGCGACCGGTCAGGCGCCAGGTCATGACCTGGGGCCGGGCGCCCGGCACGGTGCGGCCATAGAGGCGCTCGTAATGTTCTTCGAAGGCGCGCAGGATGCGCTCACCGGTGGCCGGGCCGACTTCTTCCCAGTCGATCGAAACCGGCACTTCGGCTCCCTGGCCGTAATAGCGCATTTCCGCGCCGATGCGCCAGCCAACGTCTTGCGCGCCAGCTGAATCCAGTTCTACCTGCGCTTCTTCGCGCAATTGGCGCAGCGCGCTGCCGACCTGGTTCCAGTCGGTGTCGGCCAACAGTTGCGGGCTCGCCCAGGAGCGGTCCACCCGCGCCGGTGCTGCCAGCATGCCCAGGCAGGAACCGGCGCCGGCGGCAATCGGTATCAGCACACGCGGAATGCGCAGCTTGCGCGCCACTTCCACTGCATGCACGGGTCCGGCGCCGCCGGTGCCCACCATTGAAAAATCGCGCGGGTCGTGCCCGTTTTCAGCGATGTGGATGCGGGCTGCGCTGGCCATGTTTTCATTGACCATGTTGTAGATGCCCCAGGCTGCATCGACCATCGACACGCCCAGCTTTTCCGCCAACCGGCCCATCGCGCGTTCAGCCAGGCCGGTGTCGAGCTTCATCTCGCCGCCCAGGAAATTGTCGGCGCTCAGGTAGCCCAGCAACAGGTCGGCGTCGGTGACGGTCGGGTCTTCACCACCGCGGCCGTAGCAAGCCGGTCCCGGCACCGAACCCGAGGATTCGGGGCCGACGTTGAGCAAGCCCAGCCGGTTGCAAAACGCAATCGATCCACCGCCGGCGCCAATCTCGATCAGCTCGATGCTGGGGATCAGGATCGGCAAGCCGGAACCGCGCTTGAAGCGTTCCACGCGGGCGCATTCAAAGAAGTGCGCAACCGGCGCTTCGCCACCGACTGCCACGCAAGCCTTGGCCGTGGTGCCGCCCATGTCGAAAGCCAGCACCTGCTTCACATCATTCTGGTGCGCCGTGTTGAGCGCCGACAGCACGCCGGCAGCCGGGCCAGATTCGAGCAACAGGATCGGGGTTTGCGCGGCCGACTTGGCCGACGTGAAGCCGCCGCTGGAGACCATGACGCGCAGCGGCACATTGGGTTCGATGCGCTCCAGGCGCGACTCCAGTTCCTGCAGGTAGGCCGCGACGATCGGCTTGACGTAGGCATTGGCCACCGTGGTCGAGGTGCGCTCGAATTCCTTGATCTCGCGCGCCAGTTCCGACGACAGCGACACTGCCACGCCCGGCAATGCGCGTTCCAGCTCGGCGCGCAGCAGCCGTTCATGCGAGTCGTTCACGTAAGCATGCAAGAGCGATACGGCAACCGAGTCCACGCCCATGGCCTTGATGGCGGCAACGGCGCGTTGCAGCTCAGCCTTGTCGGGCGCCTGCAGCACTTCACCGCGCGCATCGAGGCGCTCGTCAACTTCAACCCGGTCGGCTGGCGCCACCAGCGGCGCCGGCATCACGATATCGAGGTCGTAAATGTCGTAGCGCCATTCGCGCCCGATATCGAGCATGTCGCCCTGGCCGCTGGTCACCATCAGCGCCGTGCGCGAGCCCTTGCGCTCGATCAGCGTGTTGGTAATCAGCGTGGTGCCGTGCACGACTTCGGCCAGCGCCGGGGCGGCGTCGCCGATTGATGCGCGCACCTGTTTCAGCAGGTCGAGTATGACGGTCGACACCGCTTCGCCCGGATCGCTGGGCGTGGTCGGGGTTTTGCCGACCCAGATGCGGCCGGCAGGGGACAGCGTCGCCACGCCATCGGTGAAGGTGCCGCCGATGTCGACGGCCACGCGCAGGATATTCGGTTCTGCAGCTAGGTTCATTACAGTTCTGCCTGGTTCAAGTCTGCTTGATCGGATGAAGTGGCGATGGCGTCCACGATGCGGGTTGCAGCTGCGTCCGGTTCGCCGCCTGCGTCGTGTTCGTGGTTGCCGTTGCCATGACTCGATGCTTCTGGTTCTTTTTTCTACTGCTGCGACCGCTCAGTACGCGATCGTGACCAGCCTTTCCTCGGTCATTTCGCGGATTGCATAGCCCGGGCCTTCGCGGCCAAAGCCACTGTCCTTGACGCCGCCAAAGGGCATGATGTCCACGCGCGCGCTGGAAGCTTCATTCACATGCACGCCGCCAAATTCGAGCTGGCGCGCAATCCGCATGGCCGTGTGCAGGTTGCTGGTGAACAGTCCCGCGGCCAGGCCGAAGGGACTGTCGTTGGCGCGGCGCACGGCTTCATCGAGCGAATCGAATTCCAGTATCGACACCACGGGCGCAAAAATTTCTTCGCAATACACGCGCATGCTGTCCTGCACATTGGCCAGCACGGTTGGCTGCATCACATTGCCTTCGCGCCCGCCACCTGTGAGCAAGGTCGCGCCGGCGGCAACGGCTTCGGCTACCCAGGAAGCGGCGCGTTCGGCATGGTGCGTGCTGATCATGGGGCCGATCAGGGTCTTGGGATCGGCCGGGTCACCGGCGCGTGCTGCGCGCGCGGCTGCGACGAATTCGGGAATGAAGCGATCGGCAATGCGGCGGTCCACGAACAATCGTTGCACCGACGTGCAGACTTGCCCGGCCTTGCGGAATCCGGCATTGATGATTTTGGGTATGGCCATGCCAATGTCGGCATCGGCGCAGACGATGGTGCTGGCGATACTGCCCAGTTCCAGCTGCACGCCGCGCAAGCCGGCAGACTGCTGGATGTCGCGGCCGACCTGGGTGCTGCCGGTGAAGGCGTAATAGGCGATGCGCTGGTCGTCCAGCAACTGGCGGCCGATGCGGCTGCCGGGTCCATTCACCAGCGCCAGCAGCGCCGGCGGCAAGCCGGCGTCGAGCAGCGCCTTGCACAGTTCGACCGCGGTCAGCGGCGTCAGGTTGGAAGGCTTCAGCACCACGGCGTTGCCGCCGGCCAGCGCCGGCGCGACCTTGTGCGCCACCGTGTTCAGCGGCGAATTGAAAGGCGTGATGCAGCAGATGACGCCACGCGGCACGCGCAGCGTGAATCCCATGCGGTTCTTCATGCCGGCGGCGGCTTCCATCGGCACCAGGTCGCCGTTCAGGCGCTTGGCTTCTTCGGCCGACAGTTCCAGCGTCTGCACGCAGCGGCGGACTTCGTTTTCGCCATCGGCGCGGGTGAAGCCGGCTTCGTCGCGCATCAAGCCGACCAGCACTTCGATGCGCTGCTCCACCAGCCGTGCCGCTTGCGACAGGATGCGGTAACGGTCATAGGGCGACAGCGTGCAGGATTTGACGGCGGCGAGCGCGCCAGTCACGGCTTGTTCCACTTGCGCCGGCGTTGCCAGCGCCATCTCGCCATAGACCCGGCCCTGGTATTTTTCGCGCAATTCCTGGGTGGATTCACCATCCACCCACGCACCGTTGATCAGCAACTTGGACATATCGTTTCCTTGGGCGAAGGCCGCTGGTTTGCCTGCTTACTTTTGCGGCGCAATGGCAGCCATGAAGCGCTGGCGGATGCGGGCCGGGTCGCGTTCCGTGGTGCCGGCTGGCTTCTGGTCGTCGATGCGGGTTGCGATCAGCCACGGGCCGGGCTTGGCCAGCGCCTCATCGACCAGGGCTTCGAAATGGGCTTCATCCGCGGCCCAGGCGCTTTGCGCCAGGCCTGTGCCCTTGGCCACCGCCACCAGGTCCACCGTGCTGCTGGTGAGCGTGGGTTGCTTGCCGGTGATCTGGTAGATGCCGTTGTCGTAGACGATGATGACCAGGTTGGCAGTGCCGGCGGCGGCGATGGTGCCCAGCGCGCCCAGTTGCATCAGCAGCGAGCCGTCGCCTTCCAGCGCAAACACACGGCGCTGCGGCTGGGCCAGCGCGACGCCCATTGCGATCGGCGCGGTCAGGCCCATGCTGCCCAGCATGTAGAAATTTTCCGGACGCTGGCCGGAGGCCCACAAGTCGAAATTATTGTTGCCGATGCCGCCGATGACAGCCTCGCCCTGCTCCAGCCTGGCCACCAGGCGGCGCGTCAGGTCGGAGCGGTTCATGACGCGTGCCGATGCGCGGGTGACGGCCTTGTCGATGTTTGCCATGACGTTTCCTTTAGTCTT
>JAQGMC010000026.1 GCA_028292545.1 Paucimonas sp. | reverse complement strand
CAGAGGCGCCGATCGGATGGCCGATCGCAATCGCGCAACCGTTGACATAGATCTTGCTGGCGTCCCAGCCCATTAGCTGGTTCACAGCCAGCGCCTGGGCCGCGAAGGCTTCGTTGATTTCCATCAGGTCGAGGTCGGCATGGGTCCAGCCCGCCTTTTTCAGGCACAGTTGCGCCGCAGGTACCGGCCCCATGCCCATCTCGCTCGGATTGACGCCGGCCGAACTGTAAGCCTTGATGCGCGCCATCGGCGTCAGGCCGAGTTCGCGCGCCGTGCTGGCCGACATCATCATCACGGCCGCGGCGCCATCGTTAATGCCAGAGGCATTGCCGGCGGTGACGCTGCCGTCCTTGGCAAACGCGGGGCGCAGGCTTTGCAGCGCTTCCAGCGTCGTGCCAGCCTTCACATACTCGTCGCTGTCGAAAATGATGCTGCCCTTCTTTTGCGGAATTTCCAGCGCCAGGATCTCATCCTTGAACTTGCCAGCCTTTTGCGCGGCTTCCGCCTTGTTTTGCGAAGCCAGTGCAAATTCATCTTGCTGGCGGCGCGAAATATCGTATTTCTTCGCCACGTTCTCGGCCGTCACGCCCATGTGGTACTGGTTGTAGACGTCCCACAACCCGTCGACGATCATGGTGTCGACCAGCTTGCCGTCGCCCATGCGGATGCCGTCGCGTGAATTCTGCAGCACGTGCGGCGAGGCGCTCATGTTTTCCTGGCCGCCGGCGATGATGATGTCAGCATCGCCGCAGCGGATCGCCTGCGTCGCCAGGTGGGTCGCCTTGAGGCCGCTGCCGCAAACCTTGTTGATGGTATAGGCCGGCACCATGTCCGGCAGGCCCGCCTTGAGCGAAGCCTGGCGCGCGGCATTCTGGCCCACGCCGGCAGTCAGCACCTGCCCCATGATGACTTCGCTGATGCGCGCCGGATCAACGCCGGTGCGCTCGATCAGCCCCTTGATGACGTGGGCGCCAAGGTCGGAAGCCGGAATTTTCGCCAGCGAGCCGCCGAACTTGCCTACGCCTGTCCTGAGTGCAGCGACAATCACCACATCATCCATCGTCGTCTCCTTTTGCCCTGTCGAAATTTGGGCTGGGCCTGGGCAGGCTCGCCATATTTGTCATGATAGACCCAGAATCGGGCTGCGCCTACCGCGCGCCACGCTTTTTCAATACGGGCGCAGGCGCAAGGAAATTACCCGAGGGACGAAGGGCGCAGGCGCAAGGAAATTACCCGAGGGATGAAGGGCGCAGGCGCCCGGTTCGTTCGGTAGCAGCTTGATTGCCTGACTGTGCCGTCCTACACCGAGTGCACTTCAGCACCCGGAAAATGGCCTGCGTCAACAGCGACAAAGGCGGCACAGGCCAGCCTCGCACGGCTGTGCTTGTGCCTGCTGCCAAGCCCGTGAAGGCGGGCGATTACAGTTGCTTGGCCTCGAAAGTATTGCAAGCACCGACCTTGCCGCTTTCCAGGCCGCGCCGGAACCAGCGCACGCGCTGTTCCGATGTGCCATGGGTGAAGGAATCCGGCACGACATGGCCCTGCGACTGGCGCTGCAGCGCGTCGTCGCCAATGGCCGTTGCCGCTTTCAGCGCAGTTTCCACATCGCCCGCTTCGAGGATGCTGCGCGCCTGGTCCGCGTTCCTGGCCCAGACGCCGGCAAAGCAATCCGCCTGTAATTCCACACGCACCGAGAGTGCATTGGCTTGGGTGGGCGGAGACCGGCGTCGCGCCTGGTCGACCTTTTCCATCACGCCCATCAGGTTCTGCACATGATGGCCGACTTCATGCGCAATGACATAAGCCTGGGCGAATTCGCCCGACACCTTGAAGCGCTGCTGCATCAAGCGGAAAAAGCTCAGGTCGATATACACCTTGCGGTCGCCGGGGCAGTAGAAGGGACCGGTGGCGGTGCTGCCGGTGCCGCAGGCAGTGGGCGTCTGGCCCGTAAATAACACCAGCCGCGGCTGCTGGTAAGTGCCGCCGGCCTGGCGGAAGATCGTGCCCCAGGTGTCTTCGGTGTCGGCCAGGACCGTGGAAACGAAACGCGCCGTGTGGTCCGTGGGCGGCGGTGCATGCGCTGGCGCCTGGACCTGGGTTTGCGGACTGCCGCCCGAAAGCAGGCTCAGCACCGTGCCCGGGTCAATGCCAAAGAATAGCGAAGCCAGCACGGCAATGACCACGCCGCCTATGCCTATGCTGCCGCCGCCGATGGAAAATCCACCGCCGCCACCATCGCGCCGGTCTTCCACATTATCGCTTTCGCGGTTTCCTTCCCATTTCATACTTCACTCCTTGGTGCCCGGGGCGGGCTTGCACATCGCAAATGATGTCACACCCATCACGCCAAGCACGAACTTTGCCCGCCCCAGCGTATCAAAAAATCATCGTGCCAATAACCGCACGGAAAATGCAGCCACTCCCGCCATGGCACCACCAATTCCCATGCGATAAAAATTACAAGAGGCCAAGAATGAATAAGACAGTCTTTACCTTATGCGTCGCTATAGCCGCCCTCGGCTCTTACAGCCAGGCTGGCGCAGCCGAGGATCCGCCCACTGCCAAGCCCGCACCCGCGAGCAAATCCACGGAAAGACCTCCAGCTAAGAAAGCGGGCGCGCCGGTAAGGAAACCGGTCAAGGCGAATCCCGACCTGGATCGCAGCGGCAAGGCCCGCAAGGGCGAGGCCTCTTATTATGCGAAGAAATTCAGCGGCAGGAAAATGGCCGATGGCACCAAGATGAATCCGGAATCCAATATCGCTGCCAGCACCACGCTGCCGTTGGGAACCAAGGCGGAAGTCGTGAATCTTGAAAATGGCAGGAAGGCGCAGGTCGAAATTCGTGACCGCGGCCCGTATATCGAAGGCCGCATCGTCGACCTGACGCCCAAGGTTGCGCGCGAGCTGGATATTACCGAACAAGGCGTGGCCAGCGTGGAAGTGCGGCCGATCGAAGTGCCGCAGGCCGACGGCTCCGTGAAAAGTGGCGTGGCGACCGGCTCCTCAGGCAGCGGCATCACAGCCTCGGGCAAGTAAGGCAAGGCGGGACCGGCTGTATCAGGCGGAACTGGCCGGCGAAAGCAGCGAGCGCGCCTTCGCGATCCAGGCATGCAAGGCGGCGCGCAAATCGGCCGCGCTGAATGAGCAGCTTTCATCTGTGAACAGGGACGAGGCTTCGATTCGACCCAGCACATCCTCCATGACCGCTTCATAACGCGGTGGCAGCGCTGCCAGCAGCGCGCGTTGCCTGCGCCATTGCTGGCAAAGGGCTGCGACTTCGATATTCCCGGCTTGCCAATTCGCAAGGGTTGTATCGAGTTCGTCAAGAGTCTTGCAATTGGTCATGTTTGTTATCTCGCTCGCACCGATTTCCGCATTACAACTAGGAATGTTCCTACATGTATTGGATTAATTCCTATGTGTGAGATCAGCCAGCGCTGATTTTCTTTCGGTTATCGAACGGACATACTGCAACCGTTCACTTAAAGAAACAACGCTGATCCCAAACAACATCCCTGATGCAAATCGAATACAAACAGGAGAACACCGTGCTGGCAACCCAACAAAATATCGTATCCCAACCCGCCCGCGCTGCCGAGGCAGCCTGGCAGCGGTCGGCCAAGCTCTGGTCCAACCTGACGGAAGTGTGCGAGCTGCTGCGTATCAGCTGCCCGGGCGCGACGCTGGATTCGGACTTCGCGTTCCAGCACGTTCAGTTCAAGAGCGGCCAACGCATCCATACCATCGGCCAGCCCTTCGACATGCTCTACATCGTCAACTCCGGCTTCCTGAAGACCGTGATGATCGACGAGTCGGGCAATGAGCAAGTGCTGTCCTTCCCCATGAAAGGCGACCTGTTCGGTATCGATGGCATCCATAGCCGGACCTATACCTCCGAAGCCGTCGCCCTGTCTTCCTGCGACATCATACTGGTGCCGTTCAAGAAATTCACCTCACTGGGCCGTTCGCATCCGGAACTGGAAACCTCGATCTACAGCGTGATGAGCCGCGAACTGGTGCGTGAGCAAGCCATGGTCAGCATGCTGGGCTCGCTGTCTGCAGAAGCGCGCGTGGCCCGTTTCCTGGTTTCCCTGTCGGATCGTTTCGGGGCGATGGGTTATTCGAACAAGGAATTCAACCTGCGCATGACGCGCCATGAAATCGGCAGCTACCTGGGCCTGACCCTGGAAACGGTTAGCCGCACCTTCTCGGCATTCAATGAGATCGGGCTGATCTCGGTCGACCAGCGCGCCATCTGCATCAACGACATCAGCGCCTTGCGCACGCTGCGTCGCCTGCCACCTTCACGCTCGCGTACCAAGGCTGCTGCTGCAGCTGCGGCCAATGCTGCAGCGGCTGCAGCGCCGGTTGCGGCGCCCGCTGCCGGGGCCTGATCAGTCAAGCGCCCGGCCGCAAGGCTGGGCGCAACAGTCATACCGCTAGAAAAGCAGGCCAGGCGTGTCATTACGCCTGGCCTGTTTTTATTTGGTGCCTGTTTCATTTGGTGCCTGTTTTCCTTGGTGCCTGGCTCGTTTGCGTGGCTGGTAGAGAGGTGGCGTGCTGGACTGGGGACGCTGGATGCAATTGCTGTACCAAAGACTCGCTCCAGGCAGGCCCGTTGACCCCATCCCCACCCCCGCCCTCCCCTTGAAAAGGGAGGGAGTATTCGGGATGCTGCCGGGTCAAGCGAAGCCAAGCTTTCAAGGAGAGGGCTAGGGTGGGGTGGCGGTGATGACCGACGAATCGTGCAGGCAGCCACCTGACCCCGCGGTAACCGCTTCCGGCAAAGGCAGGCAACATCGGCGCCTGGATGGACCATTCCGGACTGAGGAAGCGTCCTTTATATCAAGGGAACTTCCCGCCCAGGCGGGCCCGGCCAGGCAGCAGGTGATCAGCGTCTGCTCTTCACCTTTTCCAGCAGCTCTGTGCTGGCCTCGCGGCGGATCTCAGTGATTGTCAACACCAGCCGCTTGCGTTCTGCGACGTCGGTGACTTCGGTGCAATCGACAGTCCAGAAATCGAGCTGCGCCTCGGCTGGCAACAAGGTAGCCAGCGAGTTGATTCGATTCTGGTGCCAGATCAGGCGGCGGCGGATTTCGTTCGTGTCCATGGCTTAATCATAGGCGCGGCTGCTGGCGCCAAAACTGCGCGGCCTCAAACCCCACACTGACCGCGGACAAGAGTGGTCGCTGCCAGCCTGCCGCTGCCAGCTTGCATTACGCGCCACGCAGCAGGTTCACCAGCACGACGGCATTCACCGCAACCAGCAGGCCGGTCACGCCCCACGCAAGTCGCGTGACCCAGCGCGGATTCACGAACTTGCCCATGCGCGCTGGATCGCTGGTGAAGCGCACCAGCGGCACCACTGCGAAGGGCAGCTGCAAGCTCAGTATCACCTGGCTCAGTATCAGCAATTTGCCGGTCGCGGAAGGACCGGCAAGCAGCGTCACGGCCATGGCCGGCACCACCGCCACCGAGCGCGTGAGCAAGCGGCGCGCCCAAGGCTTGATCTTCAGTTGCAGGAAGCCTTCCATCACGACCTGCCCCGCCATCGTGGCCGTGATGGTCGAGGCCTGGCCCGAAGCCAGCAGCGCCACGCCGAACAGCAGGCTGGCTGTGGCGCTGCCGAGCAAGGGGGCGAGCAAGTGGTAGGCGTCCTGCAGTTCAGCCACGCCAGTGTGGCCATTGCGGTGGAATACGCTGGCGGCAGTGACCAGGATGGCGCCATTGACCAGCAGCGCGAACAGCAGGGCCAGCACGATATCGACGCTGGCAAACGAGATTGCATTGCGGCGCCCGGCATCGTTGCGGCTGTACTGCCGGCTCTGCACGGTATGCGAATGCAGGTAAAGGTTATGCGGCATGACGGTTGCGCCCAATATGCCGATGGCGAGATACAGCATCATGGGGTCGGTCAGCACGGCCGGCCTGGGCACCAGGCCGCTCATGACTTGCTGCCAGGCGGGCTGGGCCAGCGCCAGGTTCACGGTGAAACACAGGAATACCAGCACCAGCAAGGCGGCGATGAAGGCTTCCAGGTAGCGCAGGCCGCGGCGCTGGAAAAACACGATCAGCAACACATCCAGCAGCGTCAGCGCCACGCCCCAGGCCATCGGTATGCCGAACAGCAGGTTCAGCGCGATCGCGGTGCCAATCACCTCGGCCAGGTCGGTGGCGCAGATGGCGATTTCGGCTGCCAGCCACTGCACGATGGTTGAGACGCGCGATGCATCGCGGCGGCAATTTTCAGCCAGGTCGAGGCCGGTCGCAATGCCCAGGCGCACGCTTAAAAGTTGCAACAGGATGGCGACGCCGTTGGACAGCATCACGGCCCACAACAGCGCATGGCCGTAGGCTGAACCGGCGGCAATGCCGGTGGCCCAGTTGCCCGGGTCCATGTAACCGACCGCAATCAGGCAACCCGGTCCGAGAAATCCAGCCAGCCGGCGCCACAGGCTACCGCGCTCGACGATGGAGACGCTCGCGCGCGAGCCTGCCGGCTGCGCCACGCAGGGCGCAGCCCAGCCGGCATCGGCACTTTCGGCCGCGCCTGGTGGAGGTGGAGGCATCGGTGGCGCCAGCGTCGCTAAGCGGAAACGGGGCGGCGCGCCGCCGCGCGCCGTCCGCTGCCTGGGTGCACAGGCATTACTGCTTGCCCGGCTTGCCCGACTTGCCGGCCGCGCCCATGCCCAGGTCGGCGCCCGTCATCGGGTCCTTCGCAGGATCGGACTGGGTGCGCTTGGCCATCTTTTCCGCCGCCGCTGCCTGGCCCGGGGTCAAGCCCACCGATGCATCGCCCGCGCCGCCATCGACCGCGGTCATTTCGCGGATGTCGGTCACGAATTCCCACTGCCCACCCTGGTTCCAGGAACCGCGCATGTCACGGCCATCGCCTTGCGACGTATCGAAGTAGACGTTGGCAAAGCGCGGGTCGCCGGGCAGTTTGCCGGGCGGGAAACTTGGCTCGATCGAATACAGGGCCTTCTCGAACGACTTCTGGTGCGCAATTTCACGCGTCATCAGGAAAGTCAGGGCTTCCTTCACGCCGGGATCGTCGGTCAGGTTGATCAGGCGTTCATAGACTATTTTGGCGCGCGCTTCGGCCGCGATATTGGAACGCAGGTCGGCGGTGGGCTCGCCTATGGTGTCGATATAGGCAGCGGTCCAGGGTACGCCGGCGGAATTGATGAGCGGCGAGCCGCCGCCGTACAGCACCTGGGTCACATGGCTGTCATTGCCGGCGCCATTGATCTTGCGGTAAAGCTCGGCTTCCTTGTCGAGGCCTTCGGCCAGTTCGCCCTTGCCACCCTTGTTGAGCATGGCCACGATATGCCCGATGACTTCAAGATGGCTCAGTTCTTCGGTCGCGATATCCATCAGCATGTCTTTGCGGCCCGGATCGTCCTCTGCCAGCGCCTGGGTGAAATAACGGCAGGCCGCGGCGAGTTCGCCTTGGGGGCCCCCAAACTGTTCAAGCATCAGGTTGGCAAGTCCGGGGTTCGATTCCGTCACGCGGACGGTATATTGCAAGCGCTTGTTGTGTGCAAACATGGGATGTCCTTTTATTTGGTCAAAGCAAGCCGCAATGGTATCGCGCGGATGCAAGGCGTCGCTGTTTGCAAGGCATGTGCCACGCAGCGACCTGCCAAAGAACAATGTTTAACGGAAAAAAAGAGGGCGCGCTGCCAAGCCCGGCCCGTGCGACTCACTGCGCGTATCCAGCGCCTCAAAACCAGGGTTCAGGCTAAGCCACCTAGCAAATGCGTGGCGCGCAGGACAGATGCGGCGTGCTGCACGCGGCCGGGCCAGCGCTTCCTGCCAGGCCGACCAGCGCACATGCAAGGCCCGTTGGCGCCGGCACCGGTGGGACAAACGTCCAGATGCAACCCTGAATGCTTTACATACAGCGTGAACAAGCTGGCGTTGCCGGCACCCGGGCCAAGGCCGCGCCCTGGCGCCGGTGGCCGGCAGTCGCTTGCCGCCCGCGACCAGGGGCCGGGCCGCTTATTCCTCGACGAAGGGATCGATCTCCCAGGCTTTCACCAACAGAGACTTGAGGAACTTGCTGGTCCGGTTGTCGATGTCGATGAAATCGTCGCCGAAATCTTTGCTGAGCGAATATTGCACGCAAATGAATTTGCCGATGCGGCGGCAAAAGTGGTACTTGTCCATCGATTCGCCTACATCTTCCACGCCGACAATGGCGCCATCGTCTGCATGGAAGGCATAGGTGACGAGCGTGTGTTTGAGGCCGGCCTGCAGCCGGTCTTCCTGGTAGATCTGGTAGCGACCAATCGGCTCCAGGCGCGAAGTCTGGCGCAGGTAAGCCGGTTCCAGCACCGGCCCGTCGCCGGCCATCAAGAGTTCCACCCTGCCCAGTCCTTTCTGCAGCGTGACCTGCAGGTCGACGCTCTCCTCTGTCTTATGCGCGCCCGGCGACTCCGGCTTCAAATCCGGGTAACGGCAAGGCAGGGACATATGCCCCGCGTGGTAACGCACCGGTTGGTACTGCTCTGGCAGCTGGAATATTGCTCGCAAGGTGTGGCTGGACAACTCGAGCCTGGTCATCGAATGCCTTTCATAGGATGCACTGCATCTCCTGGTTTTGTTTGGGACCGGGGGCAGCGGAAAGTAGAGGCAAACGGAAGCGTCCGCCACGCAGGCACGAATGCCCGTCTATCGCGCAGAATGCTGTTAGTAGAACGAATTCTCCCGCAAGCCTGACTCGCCAATGGTCCGGACTTTGATGAGGTAAGCGCAAAGACGCGCGGTTACCGCATGACGTTGGACGGCATCATAAAAATTCGGGCGGGATTTGAAAGAACCGTTATGCCAAGTCCAGTTCACAAACAAATTTATTCTGATAAACGAACTAATTTGTTTTTATCGAACCCTGGCTGCACCACCCGGTTGCAAGCGGCCGGCGCTGTGCATCACGCTCAAAAAATCCGTGCCCGGATGCAAGATCTGCACAGGCAGGAAGCGAGGCCGGTGTGAAGGGCAAAAAAGGCGCAGCGGGCTTGCACCCGCTGCGCCTCCCGTTCGGTTTGACCGCGGCCACAGCGCCAGCCGGCCGATTCAGATCGGCTTTACTTCAACAAAGCGCGCGCTTCCTGCAACAGTTTCTGCCCGTCGTAACCTTTGGCGCTCACATCCTTGACCCAGTCATTGACCACGCCTTCGGAAGCCTTCTGCCAGCGCTGCAATTCTGAAGCCGGCACGGTATAGAAGCTGCCCTTGAATTTTTCCGATACCTTGCGCCCGGCCACACCGGCGTCGGCGAAAATCTTGCCGGCCGCGGCCGATGCATCTGCGCCGCTATTGTTGTCGATGACTTTCTTCAAGTCCGCCGGCAGGCTGTTATAGCGTGCCAGGTTCATGCCAAAGATAAAGACTGAATTCGAGACTTGCGGCATCGATGTATCGGTTTCGATATGGTGGCCGACGATTTCCTCCAGCTTGATCGACGGCGCCACTTCCCATGGCACCATGGCGCCATCAATCACGCCCTTGGACAGCGCTTCGGGCGCCTGCGGCAGGGGCATCGGCACCGGCGTTGCGCCAAACGCGGCAATCATCTTGGTCGACTGGCGCGTCGGCGCACGCAGCTTCAAGCCACGGAAATCCTCCAGCGTCTTGATCGGTTTTTTGGTCGTGTGCAGGGTGTTGCCGTCATGCAGGTGGAACAGGATCGGCTTCACGCCTTCGAATTCCTTGGTCGCATTCTTGGTGGCGTAAGTCCACAACGCCCGGCTACCGGCTTCGGTGGTCTTGACCATGAAGGGCAGCTCGAACGCTTCCGACACCACGAAGCGCCCGGACTGGTAGCCCGGCAGGGTCCAGGCGATGTCGGCCACGCCATCTTTCAACTGGTCGAACAGTTGCGGCGGCGAGCCGCCCAGTTGCATCGACGGATAGATCTGGCACTTCAGGCGGTTGTTGGATTCCTTGTTGATCTTCGCGCACCACGGCTCGATCAGTTTGGCGTGGGCTGTCGACGCCGGCGGCAGGAAGTGCGCAACTTTCAGCGTGATCGTTTCCTGCGCGCTGGCAGCGCCGGCGCATGCCAGCAAGCTTGCCGCCAGCACGGTGGGCATGAAGGGAAAAGTTTTTTTCATGTTCATGGTCTCTATGTTCTTATGGTGGACAGATGAAGGCAGGGTCGGCGTGCTAACTGCGCAGCACATGCACAAGGTACAACGAAATCACGGGGAAGAACACCAGCAGCAGGATGCGCACCAGGTCCGACAGCAGGAAGGGCACCACGCCGACAAAGGTATCGCGCAGCGGCACGTCGCGCGCCAGCTTGTTGATGATGTAGATGTTCATGCCCACAGGCGGATGCACCAGGCCGATCTCGACCACCATCAGCGCCAGGATGCCGAACCAGATCGACTTGTCCTGCGCCGGCATGCCCCAGAAATCGAGGCCCATGACGACCGGGTAAAAGATCGGTATCGTCAGCAAGATCATGGCCAGCGAATCCATCACGCAGCCCAGGAAGATGTAGATCAGCAGGATCGCAAACATCACGGCCAGCGGCGGCAAGCCGCTGTCGCGCACCCAGGCTGCCAGTTCGGCCGGCATCTGCGTAATCGCCAGGCCCGAGTTCAGCATGTCCGCGCCCAGCAGCACCAGGAAGATCATGGCCGTAGCCTGGGCCGTGCCCATGATGCTTTTCACCAGGCCATCCAGGCGCATGCCGCCTGTTATCACCGCGAGGATGCCGCAGGCGGCAGCGCCGATAGAGGCGGCTTCGGTCGGGTTGGCCCAGCCATCGTAGATACCAAAGATCACCACCAGGAAAACGAGGATCACCGGTATCACGCCCAGTAGCGAGCGCAGCTTCTCAGCCAGCGGCGGATTGACGCCGGCCGGCCCGGCCTCCGGATTCAATGCAACCACGATGCGGATCACCAGCATGTAGCCCAGCATGGCGATGATGCCGGGGATGATGGCGGCCATGAACAGCTTGCCGATCGATTCCTGCGTCAGCACCGCATAAATCACAAGTGGGACCGAGGGCGGAATCATGATGCCCAGCGTGCCGCCAGCGGCCAGCGCGCCGGTCGCAAGCGACCCGGAATAGCGGTAACGCCGCAATTCCGGCAGCGCCACCTGGCCCATCGTTGCGGCAGTGGCCAGCGACGAGCCGCAAATCGCGCCGAAGGCGGCGCATGCTCCCACCGCCGCCATCGCCACGCCACCGCGGAAATGGCCGACGAAGTTGTTCACGCAATTGAACAGCGCGCGACAGTCCGCCGTGGGTCGCAAACTGCCCCATCAGCATGAATAGCGGTATCACCGCCAGGTCGTAGTTTGAGAAGCGGGAGTAAGCCAGGTTCTTCAGCGAATTGAGCACCGGCGTCCAGTCGCCGCCATGCATCGCCACATAGCCGCCGGCGCCCACCAGGAACATCGCCACGCCGATATGGATGCGCAGCACCAGCAACAGCATCATGATGGAAAACATGATGGCGCCCATCGTCATGCCGCTCATGCTGGCGCTCCTTCGCCATCAATGCGCGCCATGCGCAATTCCTGGACTGCGTTGTACAGGCCCGCAATCGCAAACAGCACAAAGCTTGGCACCATCAGCGCCCAGGCCGGCCACACCGGCCAGGACAGCATCATCGACGTTTCGCCCACCAGGCGCAGGCCATTGGCCGCCACCCCGGTGCGCCAGGCGATCAGGGCCGCCACCAGGGCCAGCAGCAAGTGGGAAATCGCATCCAGGCTGCGCCGCACGCGCGGGCTGGCATTGGCGGTGAAAAAGTCGACCCGCAAATGGCCGGCGATCATTTCGCAATAGGGAAGCAGCGCCGCTGACGCCACCGCGGTCCCCATCTGCAGCATTTCAATATCGCCCGGGACTGGCATGGCGGCCAGCTTGCGGCCGACGATGGAGACAAGGGACATCAGCACCAGCGCGATGAACAGCAGCCCACCCGCCAATGCAAAACCCTGTGTGATCTTGAACAGCAGCCTGCCGGCCGGCCCGCGCCTGGGCAATACCTCGTGCTGCGGCATCACGCCCGGTTCATGCATGGGGCGTCCTGCGCCGGACTGCAGTTGCGGTTCGCATCGCTCTCCTCCTGATTATCGTTCTGTCGGTTATGCCGGTCTGGCGCCGGGTCCGCATGCCGCATCATAGCGCGCTCGGCACTTGCCGAGGAAGCCACAAAAGAAGAAGCCCGCAGCCCCGGGGAGGGGGTGCGGGCCAAAGTCCGACTCTGGAGTATTTCGCGTACTGCGATTTCAATATAGTCCACGCCCATGCTGCCGCAGGCCGTTTTACAACTGCTTACACCATGCCCGTTTATTGCCAGCAGGACAGCATCGCCCACTTACCCTATACTTGCCCGGTGCCCACCACTGTCGACCTCGTCATGTACGTGTGTTGCCACTCCATCCGCCGTCCCACCTGCCTGCCGCATGGCTGAGAACACTACGCCGCCGGCCAGCCTGCCACCCGGCGCCCTGCCCCCCGCTTCCGGGCCCGCGCGGCCTTCGGTTCGCGCCAGTTTCATTGCGCAGCTGGTGGCAAGCCTTGTCCTGCTGAACCTGGTGGTGTTCGCCGTCGCCGGCATGACCGTCTACAACAGCCGCCGCCATCATGACCAGCGCGCTGAAACCACCACCCGCAACCTGGCGCAACTGCTCGACCATGACATTTCCGCTTCGCTGCGGCAGGCCGACCTGACGCTGCAGTCGGTGGCCGACGAAGCCCAGCTCCAGATGCAGCAAGGGCCGGGCGCGCCCGCTGCCCGCCACCTCGACCACTTCCTGGCGCGCCACCGCGCCCGCAACCCGGCTATCGACGGCATTCGCGTGACCGGTGCTGACGAAGAGGAATGGGGCCAGGGCCCCACGCCGGAGCTGACCGCGGCCGAGAATGACCAGATGCAGGCGCTGCGCGCTGATGCCAATGCGGGCCTGGCCGTGGTCGGCCCCCTCATGCTGCCCGATCGCCAGTGGGTGATGATCCTGGGCCGGCGCATGGCCGACCATGACGGCGGCTTCAGGGGCGTGGCCCAGGCGACGCTGTCGCTGAACCGGCTGACCAAGGCTTTCAGCAGTATCGACCTGGACCGCAACGGCACCGTTACGCTGTTCGACGAGCAGATGACCCTGCTCTCGCGCGAGCCGGCCGCGCCAGGCAGCATCCAGCCCGGCAGCCGCTTTGGTTCGCCCGAGGCCAAGGGCCTGCTGGCAGCCTCGGCGCGCGAAGGCACGTTCCGCACCGTGTCCACCATCGACGGCGTGGAGCGCGTCTATTCCCTGCGCCGCATGGCAGAGATGCCACTGTACGTCAGCGTGGGGCTGGCCTATGACGATTTCCTGCTGGGCTGGCGACACGACCTGCACAACATGCTGACCCTGGTGGCGCTGTTCATGCTGGCTTCAGCCGGCGTGTCGCTGCTGATCTACGAAGCATGGAAGAAGCAGAAGCAGGCAGCCGATGCGCTGTTGCTGGCCAACCGCCGGCTCGATGCCGAACAGGACCTGAACCGCATCATCGTGGAAAGTTCGCCGCTGGCGATCTATACCCGTGACGCGGGCGGCCTCGTGACCGGCTGGAACCGCGCTGCCGAGCGCATGTTCGGCTGGGAGGCAAGGGAAGTCATCGGCAAGCCGCTACCCACCATTCCCGATGGCGGCGAATTCGAATCCTCGCAGTTGCGGCGGCGCGTTTTTTCCGGCGGCGAAGGCGTGTCGGCCGACGTGCGGCGCGTGCGCCGCGACGGCAGCATCATCGAAATCACGTCGACCCTGGCGCCGCTGCGCAAGCACTCCGGCGAAATCGACGGCTATGTCGCGATCGCGGTCGACATCACGCAAAAGAAAGCAGCCGAGCAACGCATCGAGTTCCTGGCGCGCCATGATGCGCTGACCTCGCTGCCCAATCGCGCGATGGTGCAGGACCGTTTCGGGCAAGCCGTCAGTTATGCCCAGCGTGAAAAGCACAAGGTGGCCCTGGTCTTCCTCGACCTCGATGATTTCAAGACTATCAACGACTCGCTCGGCCATCCGGTGGGCGATGCGCTGTTGGTGGCCATTGCCGAGCGGCTCAGCGCTTGCGTGCGCCCCAGCGACACCGTGGGCAGGCTGGGCGGCGATGAATTCCTGATCGTGCTGTCGGCGCTGCCGGATGCGGAATCGGCGGTCAACACGGTGTCGAAAATCCAGGCGGCAATGCAAGAACGCTTCGACGTGGCCGGACATGAACTGGCGACCTCGGCCTCGATCGGCGTGGCAGTCTGGCCCGAGGATGGCGCTTCCTTCGACGCCCTGCTGCAAAGAGCCGACCTGGCGATGTACCGCGCCAAGGACATGGGCCGCAATGGCTACCGCTTCTTCGACGACCAGCTCAATGTCGAAGCGGTGGAAATGCTGGCCATGCGCAATGGCTTGCGCGGCGCGGTCGAACGCAATGAATTCCGGCTCGAATACCAGCCCTTCATCGAACTGGCCAGCGGCCGCATCGTCGGCGCCGAAGCGCTGGTCCGCTGGGACCACCCGCAAATGGGCCTGATCGTGCCGGCCCGCTTCATCCATATCGCCGAAGACAGCGGCATGATCCTGCCGATCGGGGAATGGGTGCTCAACGAAGCTTGCCGCGTGGCGCGCGAATGGCAGCAGGAAGGCAAGCCGCCGGTGGTGGTGGCGGTCAACCTGTCGGCCGTGCAGTTCAAGCGTGGCGACGTTGAAAAAAGCGTGCGTGCCGCGCTCGAGGCGTCTCGGCTGCCGCCGGAGTGCTTGGAACTGGAGATGACAGAATCGGTGCTCATACATGACGTCGACAAGGTGCTGGCGACCCTGCAGCGTCTGAAGAAGCTGGGCGTCAAGCTGGCGATCGACGACTTCGGCACCGGCTATTCCAGCCTGTCCTACCTGAAACGGCTGGACCTGGACAAGATCAAGATCGACCGCTCCTTCATCCGCGACCTGCCGACCGATCCGGACGACGCCGCGATCGTGCGCGCCATCATCGAAATGGCGCGCGAACTGGGCCTGACGACGATTGCCGAAGGGGTCGAGCATGAAGGCTTGATCACGCCGCTGCGGGCTTGCGGCTGCGACCTGGCGCAGGGTTTCCATATCGCCGCGCCCATGCCCCCGACTGCCTTCTCGCGTTTGCTGGACCTGGACCGCAAGCGCCAGAATGGCATGCCGACCGGCCGCCCTACGGACGCTTCCAAGCGCGCCCTTTAAGTTCGTCCTTTAAGCACAGCCCGCGCCGCTCGCGCGGCCGGCCTGGCCAGGCAGCGGCGGCTTACGCCTCCCGTCCTAGAACAGCGCGCCGCGTGCAGACACCGGCCAAGCGGCTTCGACCCGGTCGCCGCGGCAAGCCAGCAGCCAGTCATGCAGGTTGACCGTCGGGTCGCAATGGCCCGGCAACAGCCGCAGCTTGTCGCCCACGGCCAGGGGCGCCGCGCCTGGTCCGGGCGTAATGACCGCATGCTCGTCGGACAATCCCTTCACATTCCAGCCTGGCAGGGCCAGGCGCGGCAAACCCTGGTCGACGGAAAACGCTTTCAGGCCGCCATCGAGCACGGCATGGCCGGGCGCGACGCTGATCACGGTGCACAGCACCGACAAGGCGTGGCGTAGCGGCGCTTCGCCCGGATCGCCCTGGTTGGCGGCGTAATCCAGGTCCATCAAGACATAGGAGCCGGGCTGCACTTCGGTGTACAGGCCCAGCGTGGATTCAAGCGCATAAGTGCCGGTGCCCCCGCCGGTAATGGTGGCGCAGTCAAAGCCGGCGGCTTGCAGCGTATCGACCACTTCACGCAAACGCGCCACCGCGGCTTGCACCGCTTCGCGGCGCTGTTGCGGCTGGCGCATGTGCTGGGCCGAACCGCGAAACGCATGCAGGCCGGCAAAGCGCAGCACGGGGCCGGCATCGCGTATGGCCTGGGCCAGCTCCAGCGCGGCAGCCGCATCCTGCACGCCGCAGCGGCCGTGGCCAATGTCGATTTCCACCAGCACCTCGATGGTGCTGGCCTGGCTGGCTGCAGCCTGCGCCGCTTGCGCCACCTGCAATGCATGGTCGACGCAAATGCCGATGCGCACGCCGGCGGCCGCCATCGCGGCCACCCGCTCCAGCTTGCGCCGGCCCACCAGCTGGTTGGTGACGAGAATGTCCTTGAACCCGGCGCGCGCGAAGACTTCGGCTTCGCTCGCCTTCTGGCAGCAAATGCCGGTGGCGCCGGCGGCCAGTTGCAGGCGCGCCAGCGCTGGACATTTGTGGGCCTTCACATGCGGGCGCACTGCCAGGCCGGCGCCCAGGATGCGGTCGTGCACCTGGGCCATGTTGGCTCGCATCAGGTCCAGGTCCAGCAACAAGGCCGGCGTATCGATGTCGGCCAGGCCGGCGCCGGGCCAGGCCGGGCATTCCGGGCGCGGGTCGGGATGGGATGGGCTGGCTGGCGCGGCTTCAGCCGTGGTTTCAGCCGTGGTTTCAGTTTCGGTTGCGGTGATCGTGGGCGCAGGCGGTGTGGTCGCGGGCATGGGCTTCAGGCACCGTCCTTCTTCAGCAACTCGGGGAACACCTTGCGCAGCTTGGCCACCTTGGGCGCGACCACGAAGGCGCAGTAACCCTGGTTCGGATTGTTGCGGAAGTAATCCTGGTGATAGGCCTCGGCCTTGTAATACGTGGTGGCCGGGCTCAGCTCGGTCACGATGGGCGCATCCCACACCTGCGCCATTTCCGCAATCACGCGGCGCGCCGTTTCCTGCTGTTCCGGCGTGTGATAGTAGATTGCCGAACGGTATTGGGTGCCCACGTCATTGCCCTGGCGGTTGGGTGTGGTCGGGTCGTGGATGGTGAAGAACACCACCAGCAACTGGCGAAAGCTGATGACCTCGGGATCGAAGCTGACCCGCACCACTTCGGCATGCCCGGTGCCGCCTCCGCATACCTGTTCGTAGGTCGGGTTATCGACCTTGCCGCCGGTATAGCCGGACTCGACCTGGATGACACCCTCCATGTCCTGGAACACCGCTTCCAGGCACCAGAAGCAGCCTCCACCCAGGGTTGCAATTTCAGTAGCCATGCTCTTTCCTCCGTCAACCTGATCCTGATCCTGATCCTGGCTTGTACTGTAAACGAATCGCCGCCGCGCGGGATGCGCGAACCGGCATGAATGACGTGTTGCGCGCCCGGCCTTGCCGCTATGCCAGCGCCAGCGGCAAGCCCTGCGCCAGTGCCGGCAAAACCTGCGCTTGCAAGCGCGCCGCCGTGAACAAGGCATGGCCGGCGGGCCAGGCATCGACTGGCGGCGCAGCGTGCAGCAGCGCGCCAATGTTGCAGGGCTGGGCCTCCCCGGCGCCATCGGCCGGAAGCAGCAGCAGGCTCACGGCAGCCGGGTCTTCCGGGCAATCGCGCACTTCGTGATGGCAGGGGCGCTCGATCAAAGCGGACAGGAAATGACAGGCGCAATCGTCTTGCACTTCTGGCGCGGCGAGCTCGTCGTCGAACAGCAGCAGGCGCGCGCCGTGGCGTTCGGCAAGATTGCCGGCTGCCCCCAGCAAGGCCGGCGTTTCCAGCGGCAGCAGCACAGCACCGAGGCGCGCCAGCGACAGCCACAGCACCAGCGCATCGGCATGTCCGTGACCGGCATAGGCGACGACATCGCCCGCTTCCACCAGCCATTCGCCCTGCAGGCGCGCGCTGCCGCGCTCGATACGCGACCACAACTTGCGATACGAAGTGAGCCGGTGACGGGGCGAACTGGTGGCGACAGCCTGGCCACGTTCGCGCGCATGGGCGCGCAGGAGGTCGAAAAAATTCATGTGCAGGTTGGAAAGCGACGCCTGATTCTACGCAGTAAGACTGCAGCGTGCGCATGGAAGTGGCCGTTTTTCGGCATAATGAGGCCTTCATTCGACCAGAAGTCCGATGTCTTCCCCATTTCCGCCGCCCCTGGCGCCCGACTTCGATTCCCGCCATTTCCGGCTTGCGCTATCCCAGTTCGCAACCGGCGTGACCATCATCACCACGCGGCTCGAGGACGGCAGCTTCCTCGGCCTGACGGCAAGCAGCTTCAATTCGGTGTCGCTCGACCCGCCGCTGGTGTTGTGGAGCCTGGCCACCCGCGCCAACAGCCTGCCGGTGTTCACCGACAATTCCCACTATGTGATCAATGTGCTGGCCGGCGACCAGGCCACGCTGGCGGAGCAGTTTGCGCGTCGCGCCGACAACCGCTTCGAGGGCGTGGAGTATGAATTGTCGCGCACCGGCCTGCCCATACTGAAGGGCGTGGCGGCCTGGTTCGAATGCCACAACCGCAGCCGCTATCCCGAAGGCGACCATGTGATTTTCGTCGGCGAGGTGGAAGCCTGTGCCGTCCAACCCAAGAGCGCGCTGGTGTTCCACAACGGCAGCTTCGTGGCCACCTGCTGAGGCGACATGAAAGACATCATAGGCACGCTGGCGGCGATGTTGACTACGGCTGCCTTCGTGCCGCAAGTGCTGCATACCTGGCGCACACGCCGCGCCGACGATGTATCGCTGGGCATGTATGTCGTCTTCACGCTCGGGCTGGCTTTGTGGACAGCCTACGGCTTCCTGATTTCTTCCTGGCCCGTCATCCTGGCCAATGCCGCAACCCTGGTGCTGGCGCTGGCGATACTGGGCATGAAGTTGCGCTGGAGCGGGGCCGCGGCCCTGCCGGCGCCAAGCCTGGCCGACAGGCGGCAGGATGCGACGCCGGCCAGCGCGCCACCGGGCAAGGATGTCGCGGCACGCGATGAGCATTGACAAGACCGTGCCGGCGCCTGGCGAGCGCTACCTGGAGATCCGGTCGCGCCCGGTGCGCAAGCTGCTGCTGGTACGCACCGACAATATCGGCGACGCAGTGCTGTCGCTGCCGGTTGCGACCTTCCTGAAACGCCGCTTCTCCCTGACCCGCATCGATTTCCTGGCGCGCGCCTATGCAGCGCCCGTGCTCGCCTGCTGCAGCGCCGTAGACCAGGTTTTCGCCGTGGAAGAAATGGGCGATGCAGCAGACTGGTTTGCGCGCGCCGGCTATGACCTGGTGATCTACCTGATACCGGACCGGCGCCTGGCGGCTGCCGCCAAACGCGGCGGCGTAGCTTTTCGCATCGGCACCAGCCATCGCTGGTTCCACTGGTTCACCTGCAACCTGCTGGCGCATTTCAGCCGCAAGAAGTCCACGCTGCATGAGGCGCAATTGAATTTCCGGCTGCTTGAACCGCTGGGCATCCGGCATGTGCCGTCGCTAGCGGACTTGCCGACCTTGTTTGCGCTCTCTGCGCCGGCGACGACGGTGCCGCTGGCGCCGCCGCTGGCGCAATCGGAACAGGCCGCTGGTTTCAAGCTCGTGCTGCATCCCAAGTCCAACAGCAACGGCCGCGAATGGCCGGTGGCGCATTTTGAAAAACTTGCCCAGCTGTTGCTGCCGCATCCCGGCGTGCGCCTGTTCGTCACCGGCAGCGCCGCCGAAGGCGAATGGCTGGCCTTGCATGCAGCCGGCCTGCTGCAGATGGCGAACGTGACGAACCTGTGCGGCCAACTCAGCCTGGACCAGCTGGTCGCCTTCCTTGCGGCAGCCGATGGCATGATTGCCAGCGGCACCGGTCCCTTGCATATTGCCGCGGCGCTCGGGCGGCCGACGCTGGGCCTGTTCCCGCCGCGCGCGCCGATATTCCCGGCGCGCTGGGGTGCGCTGGGAAGCCGCGCGCAGTCACTGTGCCTGCCGGGAAGTTGTTCGCTGCCTTGCAGCACCACCGACTGCGCCTGCATGCAAGCGCTGCAGCCGGAAGCGGTGCAAGCGATTGTGCTGGACTGGATGGCGCGCAAGGCGCAGGACATGGAAGTGCTGGCGGCCCCGGAAGCGGTCGTGCCGGGCGCGCCAAGGGCCGATTGAGGGCAGTTCACCTGAACCAGGCCCTGGCGTGCCTGGCGCCGCAACGGCGCTCAGTCAGGCAGCCAGCATGCGCGCCAGTACGCCAGTGGAGTCGAAGGCGGAACGGCGCAAGCGGTCGTTAACAGCTTCCCACTCGACATCCGCTGGTGGCGTCTCCACGACGATCAATTCGGCTGCAGCCTGGTCCAGCAGCCGCAGGCTCGCATACAAGTCGTGCGCATAAGCGGCCGCTTCCGCTGGCAACGCGATTGCTCGCGACAAGGCCGGCAAGGCCGCTGCCGCACCCATCGAATAATGCATCAGCGCGACGCGCCGCCCGCGTGCCGCGAGTTGCCGCAGCACGCCTTCGAGTTGGGTTGAAGGCACCAGCGCCAGGCTGGTGGCGGGTGCGTAATGCGCATCCAGCGTGCCGGAAGCTTTCGGCGCGGCGCGGTCCGCTGCCAACACCGGCCGGCCCAGCACCTGCGCCAATTGCGCCGACGACAACCGGCCCGGGCGCAGCAGCACCGGGCCTGCAGTATCGAGGCGCGACAGGTCGACGATGGTGGATTCAATGCCGACTTCGCTTTGCCCGCCTTCGAGGATGGCGGCAATGCCGGGATGCGCGTCGCCAAACTCGGCGCGCACATGGGCAGCAGTAGTCGGGCTGACATGGCCAAAGCGGTTGGCCGACGGTCCTGCTATGCCACCCTGCCCGCCCTTGAAGGCGCGCAGCAAGGCCAGCGCCACCGGATGCGCGGGACTGCGCAAGCCGATCGTATCCTGCCCGCCGGAGACGGCGCCAGGTATGCCGGGCGCGCGTTTCAAAATCAGGGTCAATGGACCGGGCCAGAAGGCGGCAATCAGGCGCTGCGCCTCAGCCGGCACTTCACGCGCCCAATGGTCAAGCGCCGCTTCGGGCGCCAGGTGCACGATCAGGGGATGGTCGGAGGGGCGGCCCTTGGCTTCGAAGATGCGCGCGACTGCAACCGGGTTTTCAGCATCCGCGCCGAGTCCATAAACAGTCTCGGTGGGAAAAGCGACCAGCTGGCCTTGTTCCAGCAACCTGGCGGCAGCCGCAATCGCAGCCGAAACCACGCCTGGGTCGGGCACCGCGCCGCCAGTTGCTGCGCTCATGCCGGACGGAAGCGTTCGGCAGCCATGCCCAGCAGCACGCAAGCATCACGGAAACGCTGCTGCGCCTCTTCCAGCGTCGGCGCGACAAACGTCACATGGCCCATCTTGCGGCCGCGGCGCGGATCGTCCTTGCCGTACAGGTGCAGGTTGGCGCCGGGCAGGGCCAGCACCTTGTCCCAGCATGGCTCGACCGGCTCTTCGCCATCGCCGTCAAACCAGATGTCGCCCAGGATATTGAGCATGACTGCTGGCGAATGCTGGCGCGTGTCGCCCAGCGGCAGGCCGGCCATGGCCCGCACTTGCTGCGCAAACTGGCTGGTGACGCAGGCATCGATCGTGTAGTGCCCGCTATTGTGCGGACGCGGCGCCATTTCATTGACCACCAGGCTGCCATCCTGCAGCACGAAAAATTCTATGCACAGCACGCCCACATAACCCATCTGGCCAATGATGGACAGGGCCGCTTCCTGGGCACGCGCGGCGCAGGCTGGCGTCACATTCGGACCAGGCACGGTGGTGGTGAACAGGATCCCGTCGCGGTGCACGTTTTCCGCGATCGGGTAGACCACGGCCTGGCCATCTGCGCCGCGCGCAGCCAGCACCGAGATTTCATAAGCCAGCGGCAGCATCTGTTCCAGCACGCAGGGCACGCCCTGCAGGTTGGCGAAGGCATCGCGCACTTGTGCCCGGGTACGTACCCGGACCTGGCCCTTGCCGTCATAACCCATGCGCACGGTTTTCAGTATGCCGGGGAAGAGTTCGTCCGGAATCCCATCCACATCGGCTGCCGACAGGATTTCGCGGTACGGCGCTGGCAGCACGCCGGACTGGGCCGCGCATTGCGTGAAAAAGCGCTTTTCTGCAATCCGGTCCTGGGCAATCGACACGCATTCCGCGGCTGGCGCAACCACGATGCGCTCGGCCAGCGTGGCCAGGCTTTGTGCCGGCACGTTTTCGAATTCGGTCGTGACAGCCACGCATTGCGCCGCCAGTTGATCCAGCGCAGCGGCATCGGTGTAGGCGGCGCACAGCAGGTGGTCGGCCGCATGGCCGGCGGGGCAATCGCGCGCTGGTTCCAGCACGGCGACCTTGTAACCCATCATTTGCGCGGCATGCGCAAACATGCGGCCAAGCTGGCCGCCGCCCATCACGCCCAGCCAGCAGGGCTGCGCAGCGCTGGGCAGGAAAGTGGAAGGCTTGTTGCTCATGCCGGCAAGACCATGGCGCGCGCCGCGGCGCTTTGCTGGTCGCGAAAAGCCATCAGCTTCGCTGCCAGCGCTTCATCGGTCGCGGCCAGCATCGCAATTGCAGCCAGCGCCGCATTCGCCGCGCCGGCTTCGCCGATGGCGAAGGTTGCGACCGGAATCCCGCGCGGCATCTGCACGATGGACAATAGCGAATCCTCGCCGCGCAAGTATTTGGACGGCACCGGCACGCCCAGCACCGGCACGATGGTCTTGGCCGCCAGCATGCCCGGCAAATGCGCCGCGCCGCCGGCGCCGGCAATAATGGCGCGCAGTCCGCGCGCGCGCGCCGATACGGCATAGTCGAACATTTCATCGGGCATGCGATGGGCCGACACGACCCGGGCTTCATGCGCGATGCCGAATTCCTTCAGGATCGCCACTGCATGCTGCATCACGTCCCAGTCGGACGAGGAACCCATGACGACGCCGACAAGGGGGGCGGCCGGGGCGGCGGTTTGCGATGCAGTAACCATGTCAATCCTTCAGCTTCTGGCCGGTCAGGCGCTCCAGCGCCTCGCGGTATTTGGCGCCGGTCTTGTCGATCACTTCCTGGGGCAGCGCCGGCGCAGGCGCGGTCTTGTTCCAGCTGCTGACGGTTTCCAGGTAGTCGCGCACGAATTGCTTGTCGAACGAGGGTGGCGAAATACCGGGCCGGTAAGAATCAGCAGGCCAGAAGCGCGAGGAATCGGCGGTCAGCACTTCATCCATCAGGTGCAGCTTGCCATCCTGGTCCAGGCCGAATTCGAACTTGGTGTCGGCAATGATGATGCCGCGCGTGGCCGCATAATCCGCCGCAGCCTGGTAAAGCCGGATGCTGACGTCGCGTATGCGGCTGGCCAGGTCAGCGCCGATGCGCTGGCACATGTCGTCGAAGCTGATGTTTTCATCATGCTCGCCAAGGTCGGCCTTTGCCGCAGGCGTGAACAAGGGCGCGGCCAGCTTGTCAGCCTGGCGCAGTCCCGCCGGCAGCGCAATGCCGCAAACGGAACCGGTCTGCTGGTAATCCTTCCAGCCGGAACCGATCAGGTAACCCCGCACCACCGCTTCGACCAGGATCGGCGTCAGGCGCTTGGCAACCACGGCGCGCCCGCGCACTTGCTCTACCTCTGCTGGCGCCACCACGCTCTCAGGCGCAATGCCGGTCAAGTGGTTGGGCACGATCGCACCGAGCTTGTCGAACCAGAAGTCCGACATCTGGTTCAGCACCTTTCCCTTGCCCGGAATCGGCTCGTTCATCACGACGTCAAAGGCCGACAGCCGGTCGGTGGTGACGATCAGGATCTTGTCGTCGCCAACCGCATAATTGTCGCGCACTTTGCCGCGGCCCAATAGCGGCAGGGAGGTAAGGGTGGACTGGTAAAGACTGCTCATCGGAATCTGCCTGTTGGTGCTGCCAGGATGGCTAAAAATTTTTGCCCGCCGCTCTTGCGAGTCGGCGGGCGGCGGATGCGGGACGGCGCCTGGCCGCCCGGCTGGATGATTTACTGGACGATCTGGCTCAGTTCGCCTTTCTTGTAACGCTCAGCCATTTTTTCCAGCGACATCGGCTTGATGCGGCCAGCCTGGCCTTCGCAACCGAAGGACAGGTAGCGCGCCTTGCATACCAGCTTGGCGGCTTCACGCGCCGGCTTCAAGTAGTCGCGCGGGTCGAACTTGGCAGGATTCTCGGCGAAATAGCGGCGAATCGCGCCCGTCATCGCGAGCCGGATGTCGGTGTCGATATTGATCTTGCGAACGCCATGCTTGATGCCTTCCTGGATTTCCTCCACCGGCACGCCATAGGTTTCCTTCTGGTCGCCGCCAAATTCGCGGATCTCGGCCATCAATTCCTGCGGCACCGATGACGAGCCATGCATCACCCGGTGCGTATTCGGGATGCGGGCGTGGATTTCCTTGATGCGCTGGATCGCCAGGATGTCGCCGGTTGGCTTGCGCGAAAACTTGTAGGCGCCGTGCGAAGTGCCGATGGCGATCGCCAGCGCATCGCA
>JAQGMC010000141.1 GCA_028292545.1 Paucimonas sp. | reverse complement strand
CGGTTTCGATTTCCAGCACTTCGGCCAAGTCTTCCGGCTTCATCGCTTGCAACCGCCAACCCAGGGGAGCCGGCTGAATCGGACTGGACAAAACGGTGCTCATGCGCCTGCCCGGGCCTGGCGCTCGGCCGTGGTCAGGGCCACCTTGTTGCGCAGGTAGAGCGGCTGCGCTTCTGCGGCCGGCAGGGCGCGCCCCTGGTCCAGCGCAAGCAGCCCCAATTCAGCCACTTCGACAGCGTGCGGCACGAGATGCGGGACGCCCGCCCGCCGCAACCCCGGCGGCAGCGCGGCCCCATGCTCGACCAGTGCATTGCCAGTGGCGACCGGATCACCCACTGGCAGCACTTCGTGTGGCCGTGACAAGGTCGGCGCACTGACTTCCAGCCAGCCATTGTCGTAACGATATTGGGCCCAATACACTTCGCCCATGCGCGCATCCAGCATTGCCAGCACGTCGCTGGCGCCGGTGGCCTTGCGGCAGGCATGGGCCAGGGCCAGCAGCGATACCACGGGCGTCACCGGCAAGCCGGCGCCAAAAGCCAGGCCCTGGGAAATACCGCAGGCGGTGCGCACGCCGGTGAAGGAGCCAGGGCCGCAACCGAAAGCGATGGCGCCGCAATCGCGCAGGGACAGCCCGGCTTCGGCCAGCAAAGCCTGTGCCATCGGTAGCACAGTTTGCGAATGGGTCTGTACACCCGTCGTTTCCCGGCTGCGGACGATGCCTTCGTGAAGCAAGGCGACCGAGGCAACTTCGCTGGAAGTCTCGAGGGCGAGAACGGTCGATATCATGCGCCTATTCTACCCGCTCGAACCGGCACGGGACATGCAATGGCATGCCATGGCGCTGCTGCAACCCTGTCGGTAGAATATGGGCATGACCTGCATACAGCTTGAATCCGACAATCGCAATACCTTGCTGGCCGGGCTTACCGACCAGACCTGGATGGTGGCTTGCCTGTGTGCCGCATGGTGCGATGTCTGCCGCGAGTTTCGCCCGGGTTTTGAAGCCTTGGCCGCGCAGCATCCGGACAAGGTTTTCACCTGGATAGACATCGAGGACCAGGCCGACCTGGTCGGTGATTTCGACGTTGAAAATTTCCCCACGCTGCTGCTGCAGCAAGGCGACACAGTCGCGTTTTTCGGCACCGTGCTCCCGGATGCGCGCCAGGCCAACCGCTTGCTTGCAGCGCAAGTGGAAAAAAGTCCCGCCGACTTGCAGCGGGAAGCGGCAAGCACTGCGCAACGGCGGCAATGGCAGGAAGAATGCAACCTGCGCGCGCGCCTGCAGCAAGCTGCGGCCGGCTAGCCGGGCATGGACCAGTTCAAGCAGATTTCCACCTTCGTCGATGTTGTCACCCGCGGCAGCCTGTCGGCCTCGGCGCGGGCCGAAGGCGTGGCGCCGGCCATCATCGGACGGCGCCTGAACGCGCTCGAAGACCGCCTGGGCGTGAAGCTCCTGCGGCGCACGACGCGCCAGCTCACGCTCACAAACGAAGGCGAGACTTTCCTTGACGATTGCCAGCGCATCCTGCTCGATTTGCAAAATGCAGAATCGCAGGTATCGGAACGCGCCTCCCGCGCCAGCGGCCACCTGGTGGTTTCCGCGCCGGCCGGATTCGGCCGCAAGCATGTGGCGCCGCTGGTGCCGGAATTCCTGGGCGAACATCCCGCAGTGAAGCTGACCTTGAGCCTGAGCGACCGCGTGGTCAACCTCGTCAGTGAGGGCGTGGATGTGGCGATCCGGATCGGCGCGCTGACCGATCCCAGCCTGGTCGGCCTCAAGCTCGCCAACAACCGGCGGGTCGCTGTGGCGGCGCCCTCCTACCTGGCTGCCTATGGCATGCCGGCCCGCCCGGAAGACCTGGCCCAGCATAACTGCCTGACCATGGGCAATGACGGCAGCCAGCGCGGCTGGACTTTCCGGCAGAATGGCCGCGCTTTACTGGTCAAGGCTGGCGGTTCGATGTCCTGCAATGACGGCTCGGTGTTGCATGAATGGGCAATCAACGGCCGCGGCATCGCCTGGCGCTCAATCTGGGAAGTGGGACCGGAAATCAAGGCCGGGCGCCTGGTCCCGGTATTGGAACAATTCAGCGCGCCCGGCGACGATGTCCATGCAGTCTATGCGCAACGCCAGTACTTGCCTGCCCGCATACGCGCATTCGTCGATTTCCTGAGGCAGCGCTATGCGGATGCCGGTTATTGGGACAAAGTGTGAGGCATCGCCTTTCCTGGCTTGGCTATGCTGAACCTGCTGCAGGACAATCGCGGACTGATGCGCGCGATGCTGCTCGATACACCCGGCGGTCCGCTGCGCGAAACCATCCTTCCCATCCCCTGGCCGGCGGCGGATGAAGTACTGATCCGCGTGCGCGCCTGCGGCGTGTGCCGCACCGACCTGCATATCGTGGACGGCGATCTCGCGCCGCACTTGTGGCCCGTGATACCCGGCCATGAGATCGTGGGCGAGGTGGTCCACGTCGGCGAATGGGCACACCAGTTTTCCGTAGGCGAGAGAGTCGGCGTTCCCTGGCTGGGTTCGGCTTGCGGCCACTGTCGCTACTGCGCCTCGCACCGCGAAAACCTGTGTGACCAACCAGCTTTCACCGGCTATGACCGGCACGGCGGTTATGCGCAATATGCCGTGGCGCGCGCCAACTACTGCCTGCGCTTACCGGACGGCTATGACGACTTGCACCTGGCACCGATGCTGTGCGCCGGCCTGATTGGCTACCGGGCGTGGAAAATGGCGGGCGATGCAAAACGCCTGGGCCTGTACGGCTTCGGCGCCGCCGCCCACTTGCTGGTGCAACTGGCGGTCGCACAGGGACAACAAGTCTATGCCTTCACCCGGCCCGGCGATGAACGCTCCCAGGCCTTCGCCCGCGAACTGGGTGCAAGCTGGGCCGGGCCCGCCGGCGAAGCGCCAGCAGAACTGGATGCCGCGATTTTGTTTGCCCCTGCCGGCGAACTCGTCCCGATCGCCTTGCGGGCAGTGGCCAAAGGCGGTGTCGTTGTCTGTGCCGGCATCCACATGAGCGACATACCGGCTTTTCCCTACGCGCTGCTGTGGGGCGAACGCCGCCTTTGCTCGGTGGCCAACCTGACGCGTGAGGATGGACGGTCTTTCATGTGCCTGCTGGCCCGGCATCGGATAAAAAGCCGGCCTCGGGCCTTCCCCCTGGCGCAAGCCAACCAGGCACTGGCTGCACTGCGCTCAGGAGACATCGATGGCGCGGCCGTGCTGGTGCCATGAAAGCGGCATTGGGGTATGGCGGCGCCAGCTGGGCGTGGGCCGGGCAGCCGCGCCGCTGCCGGACCGGAAGCTGCAGATGGGGCGATTCCTGGAAGCCGGCTTGCGCCGGGATCGGACGCAAAAAACGGACGCAAAAAACGGACACAAAAAAATCCCCGGCGGACCGGGGATTTTTTTAAGCGATGGGATGAATGTTTGCCGCCTGTTTGCCTTTGGGTCCGACGGTCACGTCGAAAGTAACGCGCTGATTTTCTGCAAGCGACTTGTAGCCGTTACCTTGTATTGCAGAAAAGTGGGCAAACAAGTCTTCACCACCTTCATCCGGCGTGATGAAGCCAAAACCCTTTGCATCGTTGAACCATTTCACAGTACCAGTTGCCATTGCATTTCCTATTTTCCAGAGCGGGCCGCCCGGGCAGACCCTATGATTGATGAGTGACAGACCGGGTAGTACGACCAACCAGCTCGCATCGAAACGCACCGATTCCGCGCCCTTCTGCCTAGCCGGATTAGACCTCCGATGCAAAGGGTCACATTTGTGCAAGATCAAAGTATTTGCGTCGCTATTTACATGGCATGAAGAGTGCTGGAAATAGCATATGGACAAGCTAAAAAACTCTGATTCCGCAGTGGGAACTGCGCTGAAAAAAATATTCGGATTACAGAAACTGCGACCCGGACAAAGGGAAGTGATACATAGCGTACTGGCAGGACGCGACACCTTGGCCATCATGCCCACAGGCGCCGGCAAATCGCTTTGCTACCAGTTGCCGGGCACAACGCGCAACGGCACGACGGTCGTCATCTCGCCGCTGATTTCCCTGATGCGCGACCAGTCGGTCAAGCTGGAGGAAGTCGGCCTTGAAGCCGACCAGGTCAACAGCAGCCTCAGTTCTAGGGAAGAGCAGGATGCACTGCAGCGCATAGCCGAGTCACGCAGCGAATTCGTCTTTGCCACGCCCGAGCGGATGGAAGACCCATCGTTCATGGAGCTATTGCAAACCAACGAAGTGACGCTCTTCGTCGTGGACGAAGCCCATTGCATCTCGCAATGGGGACATGATTTCCGACCGGCCTACCTGCGCCTGGGCGAGGCCATCGAGCGCCTTGGCCATCCAACGGTCCTGGCCTTGACGGCGACAGCCACCGAAGACGTCACCCGCGACATCGTCAAGCAGCTGGGCATGAAGCGGGTCAATATCATCAATAGCGGCGTGTATCGCGACAACCTGCAGTACCGTGTGCTGCCCGTCACCAGCGACGAGGACAAGATGGCGCAGTTGCTGGAAGCGGCGCGCCAGGCGCAGGGATCAGGCATCGTCTACTGCGCCACGGTAAAGGCGGTGGATGAAGTATTTGGCCGCCTTGAACAAGCCGGCGAGAAGGTGACGCGTTACCACGGCCAGATGAACGCGCGTGAGCGAAGCACCAGCCAGGACGGCTTCATGAATGGCGATATGCGCATCATGGTGGCAACCAATGCGTTTGGCATGGGCATAGACAAGCCGGACATCCGCTTCATCATTCACCACCAGATAACCGGCACGCTTGAAGCCTATTACCAGGAAACAGGCCGTGCCGGTCGCGATGGGCAACCCGCCACCTGTACGCTGCTGTATTACCCGCCCGACAAGCGGATACAGCAATTCTTCCTGGCCCGTCGCTACCCGGATGCCGATCTGCTCAGGCAGGTTTTCCAGACGTTTTCTGCACAGGTGCAGGAGCATGGTACGACGGCAGTGCGGGAATTGACGGCACGGCTGAATGAAAGCGGCAGCCGCCTTTCGGCGACCAAAGTGAAAGTGGCGCTCAAGATGCTGACCGATGCAGGTGTACTGGAAGAAGACGCAAAGGGCCGCTTTACAGACGGCGCCGGCGTGAAGCCAGATTTCGAACGGATCGCCCGACCGTATCTTGAGAAGGATGAACACGACCGCCTGGCATTGGAGAGCATGATTTCCTACGCCCAGTCAGGCTCGTGCAGATGGCGCTTGATCCTCGGCCATTTCGGTGAACAGATGGACTGGGACCACTGCGGCCATTGCGACAATTGCCTGCGGCCGCCGGAACAAGACTTGACGCCAGTCGACTTACCCGTAGCCGCAGCTAGTGAGGCCGAAGATCAGGAAAGCCAGCCGGTGATCAAAGAGGGAACCAAGGTAAAAACATTGCGTTCGGGTAGCGGACAGGTAGTACATGTCGAGGATGGGAAGGCTACCGTCGAACTGGCCGACGGCAGCACCCGGACCTTCATGCTGACCCACCTGCAGCTATGCTGAGGCGGGCTTATTGCAATGTGGCTGCCACGCGATATTCGCCGGGCGCCGTGCGCAGTGGCCGGTCTTCCGCCGTCAGCGTGCGGGCTTTGTGCTTCATGCAGTAGCCCTGCTTGTAGACGCTGACCAGCGTGTACTGGGACTTGGTCAGCATTTCGAGTTTCAGGCGCAGCTGGAAAATAGTGACGCGGATGTTGCTGCCCTCGGTCGACTTGCCGGTCGCCTTGAACAGCGAAATCAAATCGGCAGTCGGTATCACTGAGCCCAGCTGCGACAGGAAAAGTTCGGCCAGGGCGAATTCGCTGCGGGTCAGGCCAGCGCTGCGCCCCATGAAAGTGATGGTGCGGGAATCGGGTATCAGCGTCATTGGGCCATAGCAGAGCCGCGACTTGAGGATACTCTTGCGGCGCAAGGCATACAGCACGCGCCTGGCCAGTTCCGGCGCAGCTACTGGCATGAAGAACCAGTCGGACACCAGTTCCGGGAATTCGCGCAGGTCGTTCATCGGCGAGCCGGCGCCGAAAACCATGATGACAGGGCTAACCAAGGAATTCGCCTCGGCATTACTGCTGAGCAGCACGTCCCTTTTCTCCAGCAGCTGCAAGTGATCCAGGAAGAATGCGTTGTCGGTATGCGCGAGAACCACGACCGGCCGGTCCGGGTCGGCGATCAGGTCGGCTGCCTTCAAAGGCTCTTCGAGTTGCTCCAGCACGATTTGTATGACATCGGCATGGCGCGACAACTTCAAAAACGTGGCGTCAAGCGCGGCCTTGCTCGCCTGGATGGCGGAGAAGAGGCTGGCGCCCATGATCTTGATAGTGATTTCCATTCTGCTGATCTCCCTCGGGCTAGGTGGTTACCGGCGTATCGGTAACGGGCCAAACGTTTTTGTTCATCACGTTCTGATCAAGGGCGACTAATTTTTACGAACCGAGCGTTTAGTTGTCTCCCTGCATTACATAATCGACAACTTTTGGAGAAAGATCAACGTTTTCTTTTTGGAAACTTTTTATCTGGGGTTATAGCCGGGTCCCGGCAGCTCGATACAGCGCACCGCATCGGTAAAAACATAGCCAATCGAGTGCACTACCTTGATTGGTTGCGACAAGGGATAGGACCGGTGCACTTTCTTGCGCAGGCGGCTGACAATGGCTTCCAGGCGCCGGTTGTCATAGTGCAGCGGATCGAGCCCGAAGGCCTGCGAAATGATATCGCGCCGGCGCACCGGCTTTCCAGCCTGGCGCGCAATGATGCTGATGAAAGCCGCCTCGAGGTGGCTCAACTGGATGTCCACCCCCGAGGGCGAAACCAATTTCCACTCCGTCTGGTGGTAATGCCACACCTGGCCCTGTTCAGTGTCGTGGTCTGTACGCACGCGGCGCTCAAGTGCACGTACATAGGCTTTCAATTCATCGGCGGCGGGCGGATAACCGACGCAGGCGTCGGCGCCTGATGTAAGCGCTTCAAGTCCGAGCGGGCTGCCAGGCTCGGCCAACAAGATGACGCCGACGGAGGCCGTGTTGCGGATCGCGCGTAGTTGTCGCACTACGGCTAGACCGCCTTCGGGACGTAGCCGGCCCGCCAGTACGACGACCTGGACTGGCCGTTGCAGCAGTGCCAAGTAGAGCGAACGGCTATCGTGCACCCCTTGCACCTGCCAGCCTTCTAATGACAGGACGCCGACGATACTGCGCAGCACCTCGGGCTGGCCGTCTGCTACAACGATGCTGATGGGATTGCTTCGGTCTGCGGACATGCGACGCTAACATTTGCCGTGGATGTACGAAAAATAAAGCGCGGCGCGTCGAAACAAATATTAATTAAACAACGATCAATACAAAAAATAATACTTGCCAATGTTGGCGAGTTCTGGTTACCGAAACAAATTTAACGTTCGTCAGTAAATGTCGGAACATGTAAGGAAGCTGACTTTATTCCCGCCCAGAATTAACAATCGAAAATAAAGGCTAGACGTTTCTGTCGAGCAGTGCGGATAGCGTAACTCTGGGGAAGATGAAATGAAGATACACCTGAAGATCATCGGCGAAGAACTACACGGTACGCTGGCACGCGAAATCGATTCCTTGCATGCAGCGTTCCCGAAACTATCGCAACAGAATGAGCCGATCGAGTACGAAATCACCCACTTGGTGGAAAACATCAAGCCGGAACACTTGCTCAGCTATCCCGACATGCCTTCAGTGTTGCTGATCGATGCCGAGGACCCGACCTTCATCGAAAAAATACAGACGATGGAAAAGCGGGAGATGACTTTCCTGAAAGATCCGCCTTTCATCCCGGTGGTGCTGTCGCCGGTGTTGCTGATCTTCCGTTCCTATGCTGCGCTGGCAGACAGCGCCGACTTCCCGGATTTCGTATCGGACTGGATCTGCATGCCGTTCGCCATTCCGGACCTGGTGCGGCGAGTGGTCAGCTCCTTGCGCCGCAAGAATATACTCAAGACAAAGCTTCGCTTTGGCTCCTTGACGCTGCTGCCCGAAGCGCGCCTGATCTCTTACCAGGGCAAAACGGTCCACCTGACTCCGTCCGAATATGCGCTGGCTGAACTCTTCCTGAACCAAATGGGCAGCGTCATTCCGATCAAGGACCTGGTGGCCCTGTTCAAGGCCACCGGCAAGTCGACCGAGGGCAGCAATATCCGGGTCACCATCTTCCAGTTGCGCTTGAAGCTGGAAATGCTAACGAAATCCCAGTTCACGCTGGCGAGCGTCTACAAGCAGGGTTACTGCCTGAAGCAAAAGGCGCGACCTGTTTCCGAAATGGCCGCGAATCGCCCGACCGCGACACATGCCCTGCCGCCGCGCATGGTGGCGGAACAGGACTGAGGTCGAGCGGCCGGCCCGTGGTCGACCGACTCAACCACGCCCGACAAAGGGCATCTTCGTCGCCATCACTGTCATGAACTGCACATTCGCTTCCAGCGGCAGGCTGGCCATGTAGACGACGGCGCGGGCGACATGCTGCACATCCATCGTGGCTTCAACTTCAATGCTGCCGTTGGCCTGCATGACGCCCTTCTTCATCTTTTCGGTCATGTCAGTAGACGCATTGCCGATGTCGATCTGGCCGCACGCAATATTGTATTTCCGCCCGTCCAGCGAAGCCGATTTGGTAAGTCCTGTGATCGCATGCTTGGTGGCGGTGTAGCCGGCAGATTGCGGACGCGGCGAATGCGCTGAAATCGAGCCATTGTTGATGATGCGCCCGCCCTGTGGCTGCTGTGCTTTCATCAACCGGAACGCATGCTGCGTGCAGAGGAAGGCGCCGGTCAGGTTGACGTCGACCGAAGCTTTCCAGTGCTCGAAGGGCATGTCCTCCAGCGAGACGCCGGGCGTGAATATGCCGGCATTGTTGAACAACAGGTCAAGACGGCCGTAGTGGGCCTCGATCTGCCCAAACAGGCCGGCAACCGAGGCGGGATCGCTGACGTCAGCCACGCAACATAAGGTGCCGGCGCTGTTGCCACCCAATGCTGCTGTCTGTTCCAGCGGTTCCTGCCGGCGTCCCGCCAGAACCACTGCATAACCTTCCGCCATCAGGGCCTGCGCGACCGCGCGACCGATTCCCGAACCGGCGCCGGTGACCAGCGCAATCCTTTTATCGTCCATCCTCCACTCCTTTTATTTGGTTGCAGGCACTCGCGCCTGGTGAGCCTGCTATTCGTTGTTGGCGGCCGCCCTGCGCCGCGCTGCTGTGCGATTGTAGGTGGATGATTGTAGGTGGATTAACGCGCCCCTGCCGATCGCCCGTAACCGTCGACGCAAGCCGCGGCAGTGAGGTGATATATTCGCCAGCGGCAGCCCGCAACGTGGCTGTGAAAGGGCCGCAGGCGTGGCTGTCAAAGCGGCCGGCTCCATGCCCGCACCGCACACGCAAACCCGCCAGTACAAGGCAAGCAGCGTCGAATCCACTTACACGAACAAAGAGACAGCGCATGAAACACGAGATCGCCGTGATGAGCCCGATTTACACCACGGGCATGACTGAGTTGAACGACAAATATACGGTGCACCGCGTATGGGAAGCGCCCGACGAGAAAGCCTTCCTTGCCAGTATTGCCGATCGCGTGGACGTGGTCGTGACTTGGGGTTCGCGCGGCATGCAGGCATGGCAAATGGATGCCTTGCCCAGACTGAAGCTGATTGCCAGCTTTGGCGTTGGCTATGACGGCATTGACGTCGCCGCTGCGCGGCAGCGCGGCATTGCTGTCACCAACACGCCTGATGTGCTCAACGAATGCGTGGCCGATACCACCTGGATGCTGATCCTGTCCACCGTACGACGTACCACTTTCAACGACCGCTATGTGCGCGAGGGGCGCTGGCTGAGCGGCGCGGCGCCGCTGTCGGACAAGGTGTGGGGCGAGAACCTGGGCATCATCGGCCTCGGTCGCATCGGCCGCGCCATTGCCCGCCGCGGCACCGGCTTCGGCATGCAGATCGCCTATCACGGTCGGAGCCAGCAAACCGATGCGCCCTACCAGTACTTCGCCGATCCCGCGGACCTCGCACGCTGGGCCAAGATACTGGTCGTCGCCTGCCCGGGTGGCAAAGAAACAGAAAACCTGGTCAATGCCGGCGTGTTGCAAGCGCTGGGCAGCGATTCCTACCTGATCAACATTTCCCGCGGCAGCACTGTCGATGAAACCGCGCTCGTGAAGGCGCTGCAGGAAGGGACGATTGCCGGCGCCGGACTCGATGTATTCGCCGACGAGCCGCGCGTTCCGGAAGCCTTGTTCGAACTCGACAATGTCGTGCTGCAGCCGCATGTCGGCTCGGCCACGCACGCGACCCGCGAAGCGATGGCAAAGCTGGTCACCGACAATGTCGCAGCCTGGTTTGCCGGCAAGCCCTTGTTGACTCCGGTCTAGCCAGTTACTTGCCGGTTTTTATGCTGGCCCGCCGGGTATCCGGCGCGCTAGTGGCGGCGGGCGCTACAGTGTTCGTACGGTCATGGTGGAGGTGACGCCTGCATAGCCGTGCGCAAGGCCCAGCCGGTTTGCGCATTTCGATACCTGGTATTCATCGCTGCACGGGATGGCCGGTGCTGCTTGACTATTCACAAGGCAACGTTTGTCTGTCCGCCTATCATGACTGATACGGTACACGTCGTGACGTGCAGCATCAGGAGACGATTCATGCAATTAAGCGATACCCGCGAAGCCAGCAGATACAGCCCGGCCGCCTTGTTGGCCGATGAACCGGTTCTGTCGGAGGATGGCGTCAGTTTCGTCGTGACGGTCGAGCAAAACGTTCATTCTTGCGTAGTGACCACCGAGGCGCTGCAGCAACTCTCGCGCACGCACGGTTTCTCGATGGATGAGATGAACACCTATCGCGCCTTCGAAGCCAAAATCAACAGCGTTGCGCGCAGCCTGGTCCTGCGCGGGGCGCGCCGGTCACCACTGGTACTCGACGCCGACTGCTTTCACTAGCCAGGCGCTTCCCTCTTTCGCACCGACTAAAGCGGCGGCGCCGCCTGCCCCCGCTGCCATTGCTGCACTAGTCCGTTACCCGCACGGCGCGCGGCTTCCATTGCTTCTTCATAGGTAGCCACTCCCTTCTCTGCCACCCGGTGCTTGTCCAGCACGCGCCGGAAGTCCCCCACAGACTCGTCGAAGCGATCGATCGACAGGAACGGATCCCAAGTCCCGTCGGGTAATTCATAGGCAACCAAATGCAGCGTGTAGGGACCAAGGTGTTCGTCCATCTGCTTACCTTTCAAGATCAAACTCTGATTCAGGTATGGATTGACCGAGCGCAACAGTTTGATGACGGCAAAATGCTATTACTGCAATGTTGATACACCCTCGCCCCATCATCCAGCCACGTGCTGACCGACGCCATCGCCATGCCAAAAGTGCACACGCATTACGACAACCTGAAGGTCACGCGCAATGCGCCGCCTGAAGTGATTCGTGCGGCTTACAAGTCGCTGTCGCAAAAATTCCATCCCGACCGCAATCCGGGCGATCCCAAGGCGACCCGCACCTTCCAGATCATCAATACCGCTTATGAAGTGCTGTCGGATCCCCTGCGCCGACGCGAGCATGACGACTGGATTGCTGCTTCCGAAGCTGCAAACGGCCAGATGCCGCCCGGCCAGGAGAGCTTGCGACCGGCCGGGCCAGAACATGCCGGCCCTAGCCGTAACCCGCAGCCACCTGCCTCGTCCGCCTGGCAGCAGGCGAACTGGCGCATGCCCCGCTGGCAGTACTCCATGCGTCGGGTGCGCCCGGTGGCGGCGCTGCGCCAGGCGTCGGGCTATCTGTTCCTGACGGCCGTCGCCACCCTCGTGGTGCTGGGCATTGTGCTGGGCTGAACCCGCCCGGCCGCAGCGCCGGGCAGCGCTTACTTGCCTTTGTCCTGCTTGACAACCGCGTTTTTACTTTGCGTGCCATCCGTGGCGCGCGGTGCGCTCTGCGGCGTCACCGATTCGTTATACGCGCCAGCCTTTTCCATTGGACGACTGTGCAGCGCAGCTGAAGGAATTTCAGTGCGCGAATCGTTAGCGCTTGCTGACGTTTTCGCTGCCGCCTGGTTGGGATGGTCCTTGAGATAACGCTCCACCACCTTGTCCTGCGCCTTTTCCAGTTTGGCTTTTTCGATTTCCGCATCCTCCGCGGATTTGGCCTTGGCCGCTTCAGCCTTTGCCTTTTCTTCTTCAGAAGGCGCCGGCAGGCGGGCACTGGCCGTGCCGGCATAGGCCGTCAGGACGGCGGCATAAATCACAAGCATCCATTTGTTTTTCATCACTGACTCCTCCAGGTTGGACGTGGACGTTTTAGCAAGATTCATGCCGCTGCTTGCCCATTGCCGGAATGAAAATTCGGTTTCCCTTAACCTTATCCACACACCGGCGACGCGCTTCCAGTAAAATTTCCCTACGGAATCTTTTTAAGGCACCAATGAAAGCCGCCGCCCCCCTCCCCAAAGAAAGAGCGCGCGACCTGGCGGTGAAGTCGCTGCGCCTGCTCGACACGGCTCCTGAGGAACGGTTCGATCGCATTACCCGCCTGGCCCAACGCATGTTCGACGTGCCAGTTGCGACCATTTCCCTTCTCGACGAGGAGCGTGAGTGGCACAAGTCGCAGGTAGGCTTGCCTGGCACGGACGTGGCACGCGAACTCTCCTTCCTGGCGCACGCGCTGCATGCGGACGACGTCACGACCATTGAAGACACGGCAGCCGACGAGCGCTTTTTCGACAATCCGCAAGTCACAGACGGGCCGCGCGTGCGCTTCTATGCTGCCTGCCCGCTGAGGGCCAAGAATGGCGTGAAGGTAGGCGCGCTGACCTTGATGGGCCACACGCCACGCGGCTTCGACGCCGACGATTGCGCGCTGCTGCGCGACCTGGCGCAGCTGGCGGAACACGAACTTGCCGGCACCCGCCTGGGCAATATGGATCCGATGACCCTGCTGTCCAATCGCAGCGGTTTTGAAGAGTTGTGCCAGCATGCGTTGAATATTTGCCGTCGCTTCAATAAGCCGGCGACCCTGCTGTATTTCAATATCGACGGCATGGGCGCCATCAATGAGCGCTTCGGCCGGCCCGAAGGCGACCTGGCCTTGAAAAACCTGGGGCGCATCATGATCCAGACCTTCCGTGCTTCGGACGTTGTCGGGCGCATGGACGATGACGAGTTCGTGGTGCTGATGACCGACACGTATGAGGATGATGCGCAGCGCGCCCTGGCCCGGTTGACTGCCGCGGTTGTCGAATACAACCAGACGGCGAGGCGCGGATATACGCTGTCCTACAGCGTTGGTTCGCTTCTGTACCGCGCTGACGTGCATCCATCGATTACAGGACTGCTGGGGGCCGCCGACATGGCGATGTACGAGGCCAAGCGGCGCAAGCGGAAGTTGGCCCAAGCGCAGTAAGCCGCGCAGTAAGCAACGCCAAAGCGCCCAGGGTAAGCAAAACTGGAAAGTAAAACCAGGAAGCCCGGCCAGGCAACGCGCCGATGGCCACGTTGCCTGGCGCCGGCTAAGGCGCCGACGGGCCTGGTTCAGGAATCAAGGTCTACCGGCCTCGGCGGTCTTACCGAACGACTGTCTCGCCACGGATGGTCGAGCGTGGCATGCCCCACACCGAAATCTTCGCGTATCGCCTCGTCGAAGCCATCCGCCGTTGCCCGGTCGTCGAACCGGTAGATGATTTGTCCCACCTGCACTTCTATTGGCGAAACCCGTTTAGTCTCCATCGTTTCTTCCCCGGCAGGCATCAGTCAATGCTGCGGTCGGCCCGCCATCCGCCCGCATGGGAATATGAGGGCGCGCCGCCTGCCGGGTTCCAGCGATCACGCTTCGGCGACGACTTTCTTTGGACGCAGCCGGCGTGCGCGCGACGGCGGCAACCGGCGCAGCGTACGCAAGGCCGGTATGTCCTTGAGCACCAGTTCACGCTGGTTGATGCTGATCAGGCCGATCTCGTTGAATGCGGACAGCGTGCGGCTGACCGTTTCCAGCGTCATGCCGAGATAGCTGCCGATTTCATGGCGCGTCATGCGCAGGCTGAATTCACGGCCGGAATAACCCATCTCGGTAAAGCGATCCGACAGGTTGACCAGGAAGCGCGCGACCCGTGCTTCCGAGCTGAGCGAGCCCAGCATCGACAGCATGTTTTGCTCGCGCACCAGTTCGCGGCTCATCACGCGGTAGATTTCAGTTTCCAGTTCCGGATGGCTGCGGCCCAGCGCAATGAATTTGCGGAACGGAATGACGATGATGTCGCAATTAGACAGCGCAACTGCCTCGGTCTCATATTTCTTGCTGTGGATGCCGTCGATGCCGAACAAGTCGCCCTTCATCGGGAAGCCCAGCACTTGCTCCGTGCCCTGGTCATCCACGGCGACGGTTTTGACGAAGCCGGAATTCACCAGGTAGAAGCTGTCGAAGGTCTGGCCCAGCGTGTAGATGCGCTGGCCGGTCTTGTACTGCAGGTTCTGGAAGCGGAACTCCTCATCGGCCAGGCCGGCCAGTGAAGGAATGACGCCGATGCGCAGCAAACGGCAGACGTCGGCCAGCTCAGTCCAGAGCCGCGTTTTTCCCTGCCATGCCGAAGCGGCGGGATGCCAGGTGCGATGCGCCTCGGCAGCGCGAATTGCATTGTTATCCGTAGATGTCTGCATGACGTGGTCTCTTTCGTTGTGGAGGGTTGGGGCAGTGCCGCAAACGGCGCCTGGTCAAGCCTGCAATGCAAACCTGCCGGTCATGCCAGCTTGCTGTTACGCACTGCTGTTGCACGACTGCCAACGAAGCAAGTATGTCGAAACCCCGTCGCCCGGTGCAGAGGCCATTGCCTACAGTTGGTGTAGGACAAACACTGGTCTTGCCACAACTGCATGTTCCACTGTTCGACTATCGTCGTTTCTCCATAGAATTTTGGTCTTGCGCGATATGTCTTCGCAGCAAATCCACAGGGATGATTTCGAAGTGATCGTCGATATAGCCAAACTGCTCGGCGGTCGTGCGCGCCTCGTCAGTGCTGGCGAATTGCTGCGCCTGTTCGGGGTCGTCTGTGAGCGAGGCGTCGCCCGCGAACGGATAGAGGTAGCCGTCGGGTGTCTTTACCACGTACTTGTGCATGAGCTTGGCTCCTGGTTTCCCTGTGCGTATTGGGCTCGTCGGCGCAGCTGCCCGATGCGCTTATCCCAATGACCATGCGCCCGATGCCGAGTTTCAAGCACCAGTCTGCAAGGCACGATGTGCGCAAGCTCCACGACACCTGGGGCCCCGATGCTGCTTGCAGGAGCGAAAAAAAACGGCGCCCCAAAGGGCGCCGTTCTGGCTAGCCAAGTGAAGCTGGCCCGGATTGTTGCGGTATTTATGCGGCTTGCAATTCCGGCGGTTGCATCTCTTCAAGCAAGGCAAAGACTTCATCCTTGGAGAGCACATAGCGTTCGAGCAAGGTGGTCTTGATAGACTCGATCTGGTCGCGGTAACCCTTCATCGCCTCCAGCGTGCGGGTGTAGAGTTCATCGGCCTTGCTCTCTACCATCTTGACCGAATCCTCGCCGCTGCCTTCGCGTTTGAGTTGCGTGTAATCGAGCTTCGAGCGCGAATACATCGACAGCCGGTTCACCATCAAGTCCAGCATCGACGTCGCCTTCTGGATATCGTTCTGGCTGCCCACCGAAATACCGCGTGAACCGTAGAACAGTTCTTCAGCCGCGACGCCGCCGTAGAGTTGAATCACATCCTGTTCCAGCTCTTCCAGCGTGCGCAGCGACATGTCGTCCGACGATGAAAGCACATAGCCCAGCGCGCCCAGCTTGGAAACCGATTCGGTGCTGATCTTCAGCAGGTGCGATTTTTCTTTCACTTCACGCAGCGACATGCCACGGCTCAGGTAGGGGTCAATCTGCATGAAGAAATGTCCCAGCTCATGCAAAGCCACGCGTTCGCGCTGCTTGTCCTTTTCGGCTGTCGTGGCGCGGTCGGTCAAGCCAATCGAGGTGCGTTCGAAAGCGCGGAACAGCACATCCGTCGTGATCAAACGCTTTTCTTCGATGGCCAGCATGGACGCGCGGTCGACCACAGTCTGCACCAGCGCTGGGCTCAGGTTTGCCGTCATTTCGGCAACATAGTCCAGGTTCAAATCATTCCAGTCGACGCAGCCATCTTCCTTGCGTGACAGGAAAACATGCAGCAATTCGCGTCGCTCAGCTTTGTTGGGAAGGCGGAAATTGATCTTCACCGAGAAGCGACGCAGCATTGCATCATCCATCTCGCTGGAAGCATCGTCGAAGTTGGATGCCACGACCCAGATCACGCCCGCCCCTTCTGCCTTGTCCACCCCGTCCAGCAACGACAGTAGCGTGTTGGCAGTGTCATCCTCCCAGCGCTTCTCGCCGCGGCCGCGCGGCATGAAAAGGCTTTGTGCTTCATCCAGGAAAATGATGCAATCGCCGAGCGCGCTGGCTTTCTTGTAGATCGCATTCAGCGCTTTCGAACCGCCACCCACATAACCCGATTCCAGCGATGAACCCGAGGCCGATATCAGCGGCAGGTTCAGCTTCTTGGCCAGATAGCCAGCGAGCTTGGTCTTGCCGGTGCCGGCAGGCCCAGTCAGCATCACATTGAAAGGCTTGTCGATATTGTGTGAACGATAAACGCTGCGGTTCACGATCATCTGTTCAAGATGCGCGACCTCGCGCTTGATGTCTTCCATGCCGATCAAATCGTCCATGCTGCCGCGCAACTGATCGGGCTTGGTGACTTGTGCCTTGGACGTCATGCCCGGCAATCCATTCTTCACCATCAGCACAAGGAACAGCAGCATCGCCAGGCCAATCGCATTACGGGCCAGGAACATGCCGGCTTCCGACATCCAGCCACCCTTGCCGTCGTCGTCTTCCAGCACCGCGCGGTGACGCGTCAGGTAATCCTCCTGGGCGATCGCAAACGGAATCGCGTTACGCAGCAAGACTTCGCGTTCGAGGTTGCCGTGGGTGATGCTTGGCACCTTGACCACGTTGATCTGTGGCGTGTCGCGATACTTGATCACATAGCGCGGCGATTCAGATGTGGGTGCGGCGAGCAGCAAGTATTCCAGCCGGTCCTTGTTGGCCGGCAGGGCCATGATCTGCGAGATATCTTGTGACTGGATCACCGGGGTCGAGTCTTGCACGATGATGGGACGCAGGAAGGCGAACAGCGCGCCGCCAGTCAGCAGCACGATCAACGCGATGCGGACATAAAAATTTCGTCGGGTGGATTGCAAAAGTTTCGAGAAACTGGGCATGGGAGGGGTGGGTTGTTTAGCTATTGAAAATGGCAAAACGGAAGCGCGCGCTGCCACGGCAGGCGAGGAGGACACGCGTAGGACTACGACTGACGCGTTAAGTTGCCGCGGTCTAAGACTTTTGAGCGGAAATTCGTCACAAAAATTTTAATCGCCAGAATCCGAAGCGCCTATCACTGCAACCCCGAAGCCGGCAATACGACTATTGTCACCTTGCCAGCGTGCTTGCTTCCATCTGGCCCAAGCACGACATCCGCTCATAGTTTGTATCTGGGGATGCTGCCGCATCAGTGCAAGGACTCGCGCATTGCAGAGGCATATCTAGCCGAATATCGCGTTGAAAAAATGGCTATAGACTGGGCATGGCAAATCCTACTGCGCGGGATGTTCTCGAAGCCTGCAGCGCCGACTCCCGGTGGAATGGATGACATTCCGGTGCTTGGCGCGGTACAAGCCATGCTCGTGAGCGGCGGTGGACCACAGCTTCCGGGCGCAGCGGAAGACCCATCACGCCGCCTGCAGCCTGCCTGACACCGGCCGCTCGCACCTGCGTAATCACAAGCCTGGCAGCGACGCCAACTGACAAGCCGTGCCACCTCCTTTGCCCTATCATATGGCTCTTCCCGCCACACCGACGCAAGGAGCAGGCATGAATATCGACTGGACCCACTTCACTCCCCTGCCCTCCCTTTACGGCGGGCTGCTGATTGGCCTGGCCGCAGCGATGATGGCGCTGCTGCTGGGACGCATTGCCGGCATCAGCGGCATCGTCGCCGGTTTGCTGAAACCCTTTTCGGGCGACGTCGGCTGGCGCATCGCATTCGTGCTGGGCTTGCTGGCCGCCCCATCGGCATGGCTATTGTCTGGCCCGCTGCCTGAGATCCGTATCGATGCCAGCATGCCGGTACTCGTTATCGCCGGGCTGGTCGTGGGCATCGGCACGCGTTACGGCGCCGGGTGCACCAGTGGCCATGGCGTGTGCGGCATCTCGCGCCTGTCGCCGCGCTCGATCGTGGCGACGCTGATATTCATGGCGGTCGGCTTCCTGACCGTGTTCGTCATACGTCACTTGCTGGGGAACTGACATGGCCGCCATTCTTGCTGCATTCGCCGTCGGGCTCGTGTTCGGACTTGGCTTGATCCTGGCTGGCATGGCCAACCCGGCCAAGGTGCTGGCCTTCCTTGACCTGGCCGGCGCCTGGGATCCCTCACTGGCCTTCGTGATGGGCGGCGCAATCGCAATCGGCGCCGTTGCTTTCTTCTTTGCCAAGCGCCGCACGCAATCGCTCTTGGGGTTGGCGATGCAACTGCCAAGCTCCCGCCAGATTGACTGGCGCCTGGCTGGCGGCAGTGCCGCCTTCGGTATTGGCTGGGGCCTGGCTGGCATTTGCCCGGGACCGGCGTTGGTGCTGGTTGGCGCGGGAATCTGGAAAGGCGCGGTGTTCGTGCTGGCCATGCTGGCAGGCATGGTTTTGTTCGAAGTCATTGAATCACGCCGCCGGCCCAGCCAAGCCTTGCCGCAGGCCGCCCCTCCTGCTTAAGCTGGGCGAACCAGCCAAGTGGAGAAGGTCATGAACGAAGAAAGCTTCAACATCAGCATGCGCAAGTTCCTGAAAATGGTCGGCGTCAGCTCGCAAAATGAAATCGAGAAGGCTGTTGCCCGCGCTATCGAAGAAAATCGTGTGATGGGCAATGAAGTGCTGCCGGCGCGCATGACGCTCGAAATCGCCGGGCTTGAAATGAAGGTGGATTTCAAGGGCGAAATCCGGCTCGAATAAGCGCGCCGCGCTGTGCGGGCACGGCTTGGCGGCTTAGCGCTCGGCGTTCATCAAGTCGGCAATGACTTGGCGGTACCTGGCGGTAGCAAGCGCGGTGCCGAGTTGCTCCTCTGCCTCCGGGTAATCGAAGAAGCCCGAGGCGCCGAGCGCGGCGCTGGCCAGCGAAAGATCGCGGAACATGTCGAGCGGCAGTCGTCCCCGCATCAGGCGCAAACAGAGGAAAGGAATGCCGGCATAGGCAGGCTGTGATTTGCAGAATTGCAGCAGGTCGAGCAGGCGGCTGTCGTCAAAACGGGCGCCGCATACGATCGCGTCCATGCGCGTTTTCGACAACAGCAGCTGTGCTTGCTGCAGCGTCCTGGGCCAATACAGTTGCCAGCTGTCGCCCATCAGCGCCGTCATTTTTTCAACCGAATCGTGCGCCACCGCAACCAGGATATTTTTCTTGTCGGGCACGGATTGCATAGATACCCCCAAGTGCTACGAATCCAAGCTTGGAAACAAAGTTGCCAAACGGAAACGGCGCAATGATGGGCTTTTTTGCCATGCTTGTCAAAGCACGGGCGACGACCTATTACCCGTCACAACTTGGACCAGTGTCGTGACGGGATGCCTGCGCTTTACGCGACTGCGATGGCGCCTGTCAGGTTGACAAGGCTGCGCACCAGGCTATAGGGCGCGAGCATCGAAGTTTTTGGATTCTCAGGCAAAGTTTTGCCGAGGATCGTGACATCAATTTCACCGAAGGCGCCCCTGGCTTGGATGCGGTGGCGGTTTCCGGTTGCTGCCGGATCGGCCGTCAGCATCACACGAGTCCGTTCGAAACCCAGGCCAGCCAGCGCCGTGGCAGCGGCAACATTCGCGTTCTGCGGGAACATCAAAGCCGCCGTGCGGGCGTCGCCTGTGAAGAACACGGTGGCTTCGGTCAGATTGTCGAGGTCGACCATGCCTTCCGCCGGCGTGCCTTTCCAGGCGCGCGGCGCCTTGTTGGAAATGTAGGTCACCGAATCGAGGCCGGCGAAACGGGCCGCGCCCAGCACGTCCAGGCCGCCCAGGGCGCCAGCTGGAATATGTACGCGGGCACCGCCGCTTGCGGCTGCATCGGCCAGCAATTTTTCCAGCACCGGATCGGCAAGTGCGCCCACCGACGCTACCAGCAAGTCAGCCCCCGCCTCCAGCACAGCCGGCCCGGTTTGCTGCAGCACTGCATGGCCGGCGCACTCGATCACCAGGGCGGGCTTTTGCGCCAGCAGGCTGTCAACGTCGGACACGACCAGCATGCCTGGCAATTGCGAGCGCAATTCCTGCAAGCGGTCGGCACGGTCCATCACGCCAGCCACGACGACCGCCGGCACGTGCTCGCCGATCAGGCGGTACAAGGTCTGGCCGATGGCGCCGAAACCGATTATTCCGATACGCATGCGCTCAGCCTCCCAGGTAGGCGTGCAGCAGCGCCTCATCATTGAGCAAGCTGGCCGAATCGTTATGCGCGACCACGCTGCCGGTTTCAAACACATAGGCGCGCGAGGCGACCGACAGTGCGTTATGAATGTTTTGCTCGACCACGATCACCGTCACGCCGTGGGCGTTGATGTCGCGGATCACGCTGAACACTTCATTTGCCATCATTGGCGAAAGGCCCAGGCTGGGTTCGTCCAGCAGCAACAGGCGCGGTTCCGACATCAACGCACGCGCAATCGCCAGCATCTGCTGCTCGCCGCCCGAGAGCGTGCCAGCCAGTTGCTGCGAGCGTTCTGCCAGGCGCGGGAAGCGCTGCAGCGCCAGGTCCATGCGGCGTTCGACTTCAGAGCGCGACTTGCACAGGTAGGCGCCCAGCAACAGGTTTTCATGCACGCTCATGTCGGGCCAGACATGGCGCTCTTCCGGACAGTGCGCAATGCCGCGCGCCACGATCTGGTCGGCTGCCATGGCGCCGATGTCGGCGCCATCCCAGCGTATGCTGCCGCCCGAAGGCTTCAGCAAGCCGGAGATGGCGCGCAGGGTGGTGCTCTTGCCGGCGCCGTTGGCGCCGATCAGCGCCACGATTTCACCGGCTTGCACTGCAATCGACACACCGTGCAAGGCTTCAGTGCGGCCATAACAGACCCGCAGGTCTTTCAATTCAAGCAGGGCTTCTTGCTGCGCCATCAATTCCTCGCCTTGCCCAGATAGGCTTCCACGACCTTGGCATTGCCCTGGATTTCCGCGGGCTTGCCCTCGGCCAGTTTCTCGCCAAAATTCATTACGACCAGACGGTCTGACACGCCCATCACGAGCGACATATTGTGTTCCACCAGCAGGATCGCCTGCACCTTGGTACGACGCACTTTTTTCAAGGTTTCGCCGAAGGCCATCGCTTCGCTGCTGTTCAATCCTGCTGCCGGTTCGTCCAGCATCAGGATGGTGGGCTTGGCCGCCAGCGCCACCGCCACTTCAAGCAAGCGCAGTTCGCCGCAAGACAATAGCGTTGCCGGCGCATTCAGGCGTGACTGCAAGCCGATCATCTCGATGATTTCGGCGGCGCTGTCGCGCGCCTCTTTCTCGGCCCGGGCCACATGCGCGCGCGGGAAGAAGGTATCGAACAACGATTGCCGCGATGCCAGGTAATGCCCGGCCAGCACGTTTTCAAATACCGACAGGCGGCGCAGGATATTGGTCTTCTGGAAGCTGCGCACGATGCCAGCCTGCGCCACCGAATACGGTTTGGCGCCGGTGATGTCGCGGCCCTTGAAGGCAACCTTGCCGCTGCTGGGCGTGTAGAAACCCGTGATCAGGTTGAAGCAGGTGGTCTTGCCGGCGCCGTTGGGGCCGATCAGGCCGAGGATTTCCTGGTCGTGCAGGCGGAAGCTGATATCGCGCACCGCATGAATGCCGCCGAAGGATTTCGACAGCCCGTCCACGCTCAGCAAGGCCGGGCTGGCCGGCTGCGTGCTTGTCTGGTTCATTACCGCGCTCATACCTGTCCTACCCCCTTCACCAAGGGCGCGGACGCGCCGGCACTGCCCGCACTGCCCTCACTGCCCACATATTGTTCACGCCGCTTGTGCAGGAAACCCATCAAGCCATTCGGCAGGAACAGCACGATCAGCATCACGATCAAACCGAACACCGTCATGCGCAACTCTTTCGCTTCGCGCAGGTATTCCTCCAGCAGGGTCACCAGCACAGCGCCAACCACCGGCCCCACCAGCGTGCCCTTGCCACCCATCAGCACCACGATGATCATCGTGATCATGAAAGAGAACTTGAACACTTCGCTGCCGACGAACGAAATGTAGTGCGCATAAAAGCCGCCAGCCAGTCCAGCCAGCAAGGCGCCCAAGATGAACGCCAGCATTGCATACGTGAAAGGACGAATGCCGATCGATTGCGCGACATAGCGGTTCTCGCGCACTGCCACTGCAGCCCGGCCGGCGTTCGAATAAACGAAGCGGTAAGCCACGAACATGGCGAACGCGAAGATCGCCAGCGCGATATAGAAATAGAATTGCTTGGCGCCCAGGTTGGACGCGTTGCTCATCATCGCTGGCTGCGGTATGCCGGCAATGCCCATCGGGCCATTTGTCAGCCAGACCCAGTTGTCCGCCACCAGGCGCAGCACTTCGGCGAAAGCCAGCGTCACGATGACAAAGAACGGGCCTTGCAGGCGCAAGGTCACGGCGCCGATGAAGTAGCCGAAAACGGCCGATATCAGGCCGGCCAGTGGCACCGTCAACCACATCGGCACGCCCAGGCGTGAAGCCAGGATAGCGGCCGTGTAGGCGCCGATACCCAGGAAAGCCGTGTGGCCGAGTGAAAATTCACCGACATAGCCCACCACCATGTTCAGGCTGATGCCCAGGGTGGCGTAGAAGAGGATCAGGATCCCGATATGCATCAGGTACTGGTCAGGAATCAGCATGCCCAGGACCGCAGCCAGGCCGATGAATGCCAGTATGAAATTACGTTCGAACTTCATCGTTACGCCCTTTCGCCGCGCGTGGAAAACAAACCGTAGGGGCGGAAAATCAAAATCAGGATAACCAGCAGGAAGCCAATGATGTCGACCAGGCCGGTCGACACATAACCGCCCCACATTTGCTCTGCCACGCCGAGGATCAGGCCGCCGACGATGGCGCCAGCGAAGCTGCCCATGCCGCCCAGGATCACCACCACGAAGGCTTTCAGGCTGACCAGGCCGCCCACGCCGACTTGCGCCACATAGATCGAGCCCAGCAACATGCCGGCAATCGCCGCCAGCGTCGAGCCCAGTGCGAAAGTCGAGGCATAGACATGCGCAGTCTTGATGCCGGCCAGTTGCGCCGCCATCGGGTCCTGGAAGGTGGCGCGCATGGCGCGTCCAAGCCGGGTTTTCTGTATCAGCAAGTGGGCTGCAATGATGGCCACCGCGCAGGCGGCAACCGCCACCAGGCGCAGCTTGGTGACCACGATCGGGCCCAGGAACAGCGGCGCATTGGTCGCCGGCCCGACCACCTTCAGGGGCGCGGTGCCCACCACCAGCAGTGCGGTGTTGACCAGGAAGATCGACAGGCCGATCGTCAGCAAAATGCCGGGTTCTTCACCCTGGTCGCGCACGCGCTCGATCAGCACGCGGTCGACCAGCCATCCGAACACGGCCATGATGACGGCCACCAGCGCCAGGCCGGTAAAGAAATCCATCCCGAGGGTGGATGTCACATACCAGCCCAGCAGGCCGCCTATCATGTAGAACTCGCCGTGGGCGAAGTTGACGACCCTCATCAGGCCGAAGATGAGGGTCAGCCCCAACGCGGAAAGCGCGTAGAAGACCCCGGTCACCAGACCGTTGGTTAGAAACTGCAAAAACAAGTCCACTATTTGCTTTCCTCGCTACTTGGCTATGCGCTTACTTCAGCTCGACCGGCGCCGTGGCGACGACCTTCGGCTGACTGGACGTGATCTGCACCAGCACCACATTGAAACCATAGGCCTGGCCATTCTGGTCGAACTTGAACCTGCCGTTCGGGCCTTCATAGTCGGTCTTGACCAGCGCTTCGCGGATCTTTTCCGCATCGGTGGAACCGGCGCGCTGGATTGCATCCATCAGGATGTTCATCGCGTTGTAGCCGGCTGCGCCGTACTTGCCCGGGAAGACGTTGTACTTGGCCTGGTAAGCCTTGGCGAATGCCACGTTCTTTGGCGCGTCCATCGTTGCCGAGTAAGGCACGGCAGCGTAGATGCCTTCCGAAGCAGGACCGGCCAGCTTGATGAAGTCGGCAGTTGCCCAGGAACCGACGCCGAACACTTTGATGTTCAAGCCCAGTTCTTTCATCTGCTTGACCAGGATTGAACCGTCCTGCGTTTCAGCGGCGACGAATACGCCATCGGCCTTGGAAGCCTTCAGCTTGGTCAGCAGCGTGTAAAAGTCAGTGGTGCCGTGGTCGAAGTATTCCTTCATTGCCGTGCCGGCGCCCAGGCTGGTCAGCTGCTTGGAAAACTCGTCCACGCCGCCGCGGCCCCAGTCGTCATTGACACCGATATAGGCGACGTTTTTCAGCGCCAGGTTCTTGGTCAGGATCTTGGCGAAAGTCTTGGCCAGCAGCGCGTCCGTTTCCGTGGCGCGGAAGAAGTATTTGTTGCCCTTCTCAGTCAGGTCAGCCTTGGACGACACGCCGGTCACCATTGGCATCTTGTATTTCTCGGCCACGGGCATCACAGCGGCGGTTGCCGAGCTGCAGAAGGCGCCGGAAAGCGCGACGACTTTGTCTTTCTGGATCAGTTTTTCAGCAGCATTGACCGAATTGGCCGGCTTGCATTGGCCGTCTTCGATGACCAGCTCGATCTTTTTGCCGAGCACGCCGCCCTTGGCATTGCGCTCTTCGACGGCCAGCTTCGAACCTTCTACGTCGGCGGTGCCGTTATAGGCGACCGATCCAGTCAAAGGCTGGACCAGGCCGATCTTGATGGTGGACGACTGCTGCGCCATGGCCGAGCCAGCCGCCAGCACGCCAGCCAGCACCAGGGTTTTGGTAATTGCGGTGAATTGCATTGTTTTCTCCGTTGGGTGAAAAAGACTGCCTGTTGTTCCTTACTTATTGACGGACTACTCGCTGCTACCTTCTTTTTTCCTGAACATACCAGAGACGCGATCCTTGGCCACGCCCCACAGCAATTTGCCGGCATCCAGCTGCTGGGTGGCGGCGGGATCGATCTCGCCCTGCGCGCCTTCTTCGCCCAGGCGCTGTGCCATGCGTGCCTCGAACTGGCGCACGAATTCATTGGTCATGCGGTTCGCGATTTCCTGCATCACGGCGGCCTTGCCGAACTGGGCCAGCGCGCCCGCCAGGCTGATGTCGGAATTGATCTCGACCTGGCTGCCGCCATCCGCGCCCGGGCTGACTGCATATTTCATCGTGGCTGACACGCGCGAGCTGCTTTTCGCATCCGCGCCCTTGCCAGTGACGGTTGCAACGCGGGCCGCTTCGTCGCGCGCAATCGCGATCAAGCCGTCGAAATTGGCAGCCAGCGGGCCGACCTTCACCGACAGGCGGCCCTTGTATTCGTCAGCCTTGATTTCTTCCGTGATGCTGGCGCCCGGCAGGCAGCTTGCAACCAAGTGGATGTCCGACAAACCGGCCCAGGTGTCGTCCGGCGTGAAACGGGTAGCAAAGGTTTTTTTCAGTTCCATGATGTCTTCAGTAGGCCGCAATGGCCTGTGCATTGGTGCGCGGGTCCGCGGCTGCTTCGAGGCTGCCGTCGGGCTTGATGCGCATGAGTTGTTGTACCGACCGCAGCGACAGCGGCGCAAGCGCCTTGACGTTGGGACGGGCTGGATCGACCGCTGCGCCGGGTTCGGCCGAAATATTGCCGGGTTCGTCAGTGGCCCAGCGCGGCGCGGTGACGGCTCCGCCAGGCGTGGCGCCGGCCAGCAATGCGGACACGGTCTGCACGTTCCAGGGCAGCTGGTTGACGCCGCCCGGCGTGCCGCCAAAAGTCAGCCCATGCTTATCCTGCAGCGCCCAGGCATGCAGCGTGGTCGGGGGCATTTTGCCCGGCCCCGGCGCAGTGGCCGATCCTGGCGCAGCTTGCAGGTCGAAGCCGCGCCCGGGGCGGTTATTCAGCACCAGGCCATTGGACAGCACGATGCCCGAGCCGAAGCGCGGGAAGGAATTGCTGTGCACGATGACGACCGCATTGCCTTCATCGTCGGCGGCAGTGACGAGCGAGGTGCCCTGGTCGCGCGCCTCGCGGCCGGCAGCACGGGCGGCGGCGCGCATGTCAGCCACCACCGCTGCCTGTTCTTCATTCGTTTCC
>JAQGMC010000098.1 GCA_028292545.1 Paucimonas sp. | reverse complement strand
GTGCGGCTCGAAGCCATAGCCGGCGGCACGCGCCTGCATTACGACTATGACGTGGCAGTCGGTGGCAAGGTGGCTGCGGTCGGTTCGCGCATGCTCGAAGGCGCAGCCAAGATCATCCTGCGCCTGTTGTTTGAACAACTCGGCAAGCGCGCCGCGCGTGGCACAAGCGGCGCAAGCGGCGAAGCTGGCGCGGCTGCGGCTGCAAGCGCTGGCGCGCCGGCCCCGGGCCTGCTGCAGCGCCTGCTTTCCCTGCTCGGAATCCGTTCATGAAACCCGCCGCATTTGATTACATCCGCATCGACAGCAGCGATGAAATCGCAGCTTTGCTGGATCAATATGGCAGCGACGGCCGCATCCTGGCCGGCGGCCAGTCGCTGATGGCCATGCTCAACATCCGCCTGGCCCAGCCCAAGGTCTTGCTCGACATCAGCCGCTGCAAAGACCTGGATTACGCCCGCATTACAGATGGCCACCTGTGCGTGGGCGCTGCCGCCACCCAGGCCAGCGTCGAATGGCGTCCCAGCCTGGCTACCGAGCTGCCGCTGCTGCACCAGGTTTTCCCCTGGATTTCGCATTTCCAGGTGCGTAACCGCGGCACCGTCTGTGGCTCGGTCGCGCATGCCGACCCGAGCGCGGAATTGCCGCTGTGCCTGGTGGCGCTGCAAGGCAGCGTGGTGCTGCGTTCAGCGCGCGGCCGGCGCGTGCTGGCTGCGGACCAATTCTTCCGCGGCATGCTGTCCACCGCGGTCGAGCCCGGCGAATTTGTCGAGGAAGTGCGCTTCCCGCTGCACAAGGCGGGCCAGCGCCATGCGTTTCGCGAAGTCTCGATGCGGCATGGCGATTTCGCGCTGGTCGCGCTGGCAGCCACCATCACCGATGGCGCGCTGGAACTGACTGCCGGCGGCGTGGCCGACCGCCCGCGCCGCGTGCGCTGGGAAAAACTTGCCGCGTCCGAACTGGACGATGCGCTCAATGATTTCAGCTGGTCGCTGGAAGCCGAAAGCGATACCCACGCCTCGGCTTCCTATCGGCGCCACCTGGTGCGCTCGATCGGCCGGCAATTGCTTACGGAGACTGCGCCATGAAGCGCCTGGAACGTGACGCGAAACACGCGATCACCCTCACCCTGAACGGCAGCGAGCGCCGCGGCGATGCTGAACCGCGCATGCTGCTGACGGACTTCCTGCGCCATACGCTGGGCCAGACCGGCACTCATGTCGGTTGTGAGCATGGCGTGTGCGGCGCCTGCACGGTGCAAATCGATGGCGTTGCCGCGCGTGCCTGCCTGACGCTGGCCGTGCAAGCCGACGGCCGCCGGGTCGACACGGTCGAAGGCTTGTCCGCGCGCGAAGCCGGCATGAATGACCTGCAACTGGCTTTTCGCCGCCATCACGCGCTGCAATGCGGCTTTTGCACCGCCGGCATCCTGATGTCTTGCACCGATTTCCTGCAGCGCGTGCCCGACCCGAGTGAAGAACAGGTGCGCGACATGCTGTCGGGCCACCTGTGCCGCTGCACCGGCTATACCAATATCGTCAACGCTGTGCTGGACGTAGCCAGCGAGCGCAACAATGCAAGGAGGAAGTCCGAACATGCTTGACCTGGGACGCAGCTTCATGGCGTCGGTGGAACGCAATCCGGGCGCTTGCGCGCTCGTCGATGGCGATTGCCGGCTCAGCTACGAACAGTGGTATGCACGCATTCAAGCCCTTGCCGCCGGCCTGGCCGGCCTGGGCTTGCGGCGCGGCGACCACCTGGTCGTGATCCTGCAAAACCGCTGGGAAATGGCGACCCTGCATTGGGCTTGCCAATTCAGCGGCGTGATCATGACGCCGCTTAACTGGCGCGTGAAGCCGGATGAAATCGATTATTGCGCCAGCGACGCTGCCGCCCGCGTGCTGGTTTACCAGGATGTCTCCGCCGAAGCAGTCGCGCAATCTACCGTTGCGCAAGGCATGACCCGCATCCTGGTCGGTCCGGCACAGCCGGGCGCGATTTCGTTCGACGAGCTGCTGGCCACGCCAGTGGCCAGCACCATGCTGGCAGCCGGCCCGGAAGACTGGTCGCTGATGCTCTACACCTCCGGCACCACCGGCAAGCCCAAGGGCGTGCCGCGCCGCCACCGGCATGAACGGCATGCAGCGCTGGCGCATGTGGCGCAAAACCTGTACCGCTATGGCGAGCGCACCCTGGGCGTGATGCCGCTGTACCACACGATGGGCGTGCGTTCGCTGCTGGCAATGGCGCTGATCGATGGCCGTTTCGTGTGCGTGCCGCGGTTCGACCCGGCCGCGGTGCTCAAGGCGATACCGGATGAAGGCATCACCAACCTGTACCTGGTGCCGACCCTGTACCACGACGTGCTGGCGCATGCCGATGCCGCCAGCGCCGACCTGTCGAGCGTGCGCAAGCTGGGCTTTGCCGGCGCGCCGATGAACGAGGCGCTGGTGCACAAGCTGGTGGAGCGCTTCAAGCCGGAACTGTTCGTCAACCACTATGGTTCGTCCGAGGTTTACACCTTCACCATCGACCAACGCGCCGCAGAAAAGCCGGGCAGCGCCGGCCGCGCCGGCATCAACCAGCGCATCCGCGTGATCAAGCTCGACAATTTCGACGTGGAAAAACGCGCCGCCGTTGGCGAAGAAGGCCAGATCATTGCCGACATGGCGAGCGAGGAATCTTTCGAAGGCTACTGGAACCGGCCCGACGCCGACGCAATGTCGCTGCACCAGGGCTGGTATTTCACCGGCGACACAGGCTATGTGGATGCCGAGGGCGATATTTTCGTGACCGGGCGGGTGGACGACATGATGATCAGCGGCGGTGAAAACATATCGCCGGTTGAAATCGAAAGCCTGCTGTCGCTGCATCCTGCAGTCGATGAAGTGGCCGTGGTTGGCTTGCCCGACGAGCGCTGGGGCCAGCGGGTGACCGCTTTCATCAAGCGCAGCGCGCCAGTGACGGCGGAAGAATTGAACGACCACTGCGTGACATCCGGCCTGGCCAATTTCAAGCGCCCGCGCGCCTATGTCTGGGTGCGCGAAGTGCCGCGCTCACCAGTGGGCAAGCTGCTGCGGCGCAAGTTGCTGGCCAATGAATATGAAGCCGAAAGCTGAGCCGCTGTTGAAGCCGCCACGCAATCGATAACGAGCAATCGCGGGCATGGCGCCCCGATACAAACCAATACAAAACCGATACGAAGACTGGAGCAAGCATGAGCCAATTGAACCACCCCGCCCAATCCCTGCTGGAAAACCTGAACGGCTTTTCCGTCATCATCGATGAAGCGCGCGAACGCGCCGACATCGTGCTCGACCGCCCGCCTTTCAACATCATCCTGATGCCGCAGCGCGACCAGTTGCGCCTGGTGTTTGAAGCACTGGATGAAGATCCGCGCGTGCGCGTGATCGTCGTGCGCGCAGCCGGCGAGCATTTCTCCAGCGGCGGCGACATCAAGGGCTTCCTCGAAGCGTCGCCGGAGCATGTATCGAAGCTGGCCTGGAATATCGCCGCGCCGACCCGCTGCAGCAAGCCCGTGATTGCCGCCAACCGCGGCTATTGCTTCGGCGTCGGGTTTGAATTGTCGCTGGCTTGCGATTTCCGTATCGCCACCGACACCACGCTGTATGCGCTGCCGGAACAGAAACTGGGCCAGATTCCAGGCTCCGGCGGTTCCGCCCGCCTGCAGAAAATGGTCGGCATCACGCGCACCAAGGATATCGTGATGCGCTCGCGCCGCATTCCGGGCCAGCAAGCCTATGACTGGGGCGTCGCCACTGAATGCGTGCCCAATGCCGAACTGGAAGCGGCAACCGATCGCCTGGTGGATGAGTTGCGCACTTTCTCGCCCCTGGCCCAGCGCACGGCAAAGAAATTGCTGAACGATACCGAAGACTCGCCGCTGTCGATTGCAATCGAGCTGGAAGGCCACTGCTACAGCCGGCTGCGCCAGTCGCATGATTTCAAGGAAGGCGTCGAAGCTTTTCATGGCAAGCGGGCGCCAAAATTCGAGGGAAAATAATTCCCCGAGGCACCTGACTTACACTATGATGCGGACCATAAAATAAGACGCACAATACAAAAGGAGACATCCATGAAAAAAGCATCGCACGCATCAATCCAGGGTCGTCGGCTGCTGTTGGGCATGGCGGGTCTTGCCGCCGGTTTCGCGCTGCTGCCGGCAATGCCGGCGCTGGCCCAGGAACTGGCTGAAGTGAAGGTGGGCACCAATA
>JAQGMC010000078.1 GCA_028292545.1 Paucimonas sp. | reverse complement strand
CGCTGGGCCGTCTATGATGGCGGCGACCACCGCATTTTCGTGTGCAAGGTATTGGCCTTCGACTACAACGACAACAGCGCGCCACTGCTTTATTTCCGCGGCCGGTACTGCGCGCTGGCCGGCGCGGCTGCGCAGGAAGCCTAGCAGGAAGCCTAGTTACTGCGGCTGCCGCGCGATTCCTGGGCGATGACGGACAGGGTCGCTGTGCCCTGGTCCAGCATGCCTTGGTCGATCTCGACCAAGGCCCACAGTTTCCATGATCCGTCCGCATAGCATGGCGCCTTCGCCAGCTCTTCCATGGCGGTGCAGGAAACTGCCGCTTGCTCGCCCAATTCGCGCAGCGTTTCAAGATGGCTGCAGATCGCTATTTTCGCGTTCTCAAGCGCCGCTTCTGTCGTATGTCCCCAGGAATGGCAGCCAGGCACATCGGGCACGGTAACGCCGTACACAGTTCTTTCTTCTTTGTGGATGACAACGGGGAAATGCATGAACGGTCCTTTCCTATTCTGAATCCCCATGTCCGGGTCCGAAGATACACACCGGACCCTGACTTTTCAAGAAAGTCGGACCAGCCGGACCCCGAATAAGCCAGAAAGACTCAGCCCAGCAACAGCGCAATCTGCGCCTGGCCAGCGTCGCCGGGCTTTTGCCGGAAACCGGATTTTGCATAGCGATGCCAGCGGCCCAGCACGAGGCAGGTGATCATGCCGGCGCGGATGGCGGCTTCTGCTTCGTTGCCGTGGCCCTGGGAGGCGGCCAGTTTCAGCGATTGGCGAAAAGCCAGTTCGATGCGCTCGATGAATTGGTTCATGCGCGCCTGCAAGCGCTCATCTTCATTCACCAGCGCATCGCCGATGATCACGCGCGTCATGCCGGGATTGCGCTCGGCGAAATTCAACAGCATGCCCGCTATCGCCTGCACCTGGGCCAGGCCGCTTTCCTGCTTCTCCGTTATCTGGTTAGTCAGGCCGAACACGGTGGATTCGATGAATTCGATCAAGCCTTCGAACATTTGCGCCTTGCTGGCGAAATGGCGGTAAAGCGCAGCTTCGGACACGTCCAGCCTGGCTGCCAAGGCGGCGGTGGTGATTTTTTCCCCCTTGGGCTGTTCCAGCATGGTGGCCAGCATCTGGAGGATTTGCAGTTTTCGTTCGCCAGGTTTGGTAGTTGCCATCTCTTCTGCTGGTTTGGTGGATGCGGCCCGGCGACTGGCTGGGGGATCACAGGCGGTGCAAGCGTGCCGGAAGTTGCCCAGTGGATTTTACTTTGACATCGACCCGGGCGGGCACTTCACCGGCGTCGCAGCGGCGCAACCCAGCCTGGGGCGGCGGGTATCGCATATTGCATCCACGGTACTGGCTCACCAGAAAGGTTCCACCCCCAGCGAACGCGGCATTCCGGTCGACGAAAACGACAGCCTGCTTGACCTCATCCAATCGCTGCTGCAGGCCGCAGCCGGTGCAAGCGCGCCGGCAGGTCGCCAATTGATTTTACTTTGACATCGACATAGCAAGGCCGACTGCCTCGGGCAGTGCGCTTTCCCTGCACGGGAGTCGGATGAGGATTCGACAGGATGTACTGGGTCACCCAGACCGTCCTGATTCCCAAGGCATGGGCCGACTTCAGATTGGCGACGGTGTCTTCGACCAGCACCGTGCGTGCCGCAACCAGCTTCTCGCGCCGCATGATCTTGTGCAGCAGCACGCGCGACGGCTTCGGACGCAGCTGGCGGTGCACCGTCATCGCCTCAATAGCGAGCTGGTGCCGGAACTGGCGCTGCAGGTTCAAGTGTTTGATGACTTCGCGCGCATAGCGCGACGGCGCATTGGTGAGCAGTATCTTGCGCCCAGGCAGGCGGGCCAGGGTGCGCGCCAAGCCCCGTTCGAAACGGATCATGGACCCCAGGTCGTCAAAGCGGTGCGCCTGTTGCAGGAAGTCGGCAGCATCCACGCGGTGATGGCGAACCATGCCCAGCAATGTGGCGCCATAGCGCTTCCAATAGGCGATGCGGGTGGCGTTGACAAGCTCGGGTGACGCCGCCTGGCCATCCACGCCCAGTACGCCAGCCATATAGGCATTCATGTTGACGTTGATCGCCGGGAAAATCGCGTGCGATGCATCGTGCAGCGTATTGTCCAGGTCGAACAGCCAGGTCAGGCGCGCGCGTGGCATGGACAGGCGCCGTGGTGCGACGTGGTTGAAGGCAGGCTCAATGCGAGCGGATCATGGTGCCGAATGCCTGCTCGGTCAGCACTTCCAGCAGCAGCGAATGCTCGATGCGGCCATCGACGATGTGCACAGTGTTCACGCCCGATTTCGCAGCATCCAGCGCCGATGAAATCTTGGGCAGCATGCCGCCGGAAATGGTGCCGTCGGCGAACATCTCGTCGATCTCGCGCGCCGACAGGTCGGTCAGCAGGTTTCCCTGTTTATCCAGCACGCCGGGCGTGTTGGTCATCATGATCAACTTTTCGGCTTTCAGGATTTCGGCGATCTTGCCAGCGACGAGGTCGGCATTGATGTTGTAGGCCTGGCCATCTTCGCCAAAGCCGATCGGCGAAATGATGGGAATGAAGGCGTCGTCCTGCAGCGCCTTGACCACGGCCGGGTTGATGGCGTCGATCTCGCCGACGAAACCGATGTCGATGAACTGGCCGGGATGGGCCCGGTCTTCCATCTGCATCTTGCGGGCGCGGATCAGGCCGCCATCCTTGCCGGTCAGGCCGACTGCATGGCCGCCGTAGTGATTGATCAGCATCACGATGTCTTGCTGCACTTCGCCGCCCAGCACCCACTCGACCACTTCCATGGTTTCCTCGTCGGTGATGCGCATGCCTTGCACGAAGGTGCCCTGCTTGCCGATTTTCTTCAGCGCGCTGTCGATCTGCGGGCCGCCGCCATGCACCACCACCGGGTTCATGCCTACCAGTTTCAACAGGATGACGTCGCGCGCGAAACCATGCTTCAAGCGCTCTTCGGTCATGGCATTGCCGCCGTATTTGATGACGATGGTCTTGCCGTGGAATTTGCGGATGTAGGGAAGCGCTTCGGCGAGGATCTCGGCCTTGATTTGCGAAGAAACGGCGGAGAGGTCGGAAAGGTCGGGCATGGCGGCTGGGCAGATTGGAGTGCGGTGATTTTACAGCGAAAGGGGCGGGCCGCGTTCCCGGGAGCCGTCCCTGGCGCAAGTCTGAAGGCTGTTAGTCCTGATTTACATATCCGGTCAAATTTTCTCGTTGGACATCGTGCCCGCGCGCTGCAAGACTAGCCCCGGCTTATACAACACGGCTCAATCCAGCAGGTGGCGGCTTTGACAACAGGAGCATCCTTGAACGATTTGGCGCAGCCGCATCTGATTCTGGCGGCACAGGAGGCGCGCGACACTTCCACACCCTATATCCGGATCCGGAACGCATCGAAGGTGTTTGCTTCCGAGCGCGGCAGCGTCGAAGCGTTGCGCGATATTTCGCTGGATATAGAAGAAGGCCAATTCGTTATCGTCGTGGGACCAAGCGGCTGCGGCAAAAGCACGCTGCTGCGCTGCCTGGCCGGCCTGGACCGCCCCACGGCTGGCGAGATCGTCCTCAAGGGAGAAAAGGTCGTCAAACCACCCCTCAACATGGGCATGGTTTTCCAGCGCGATGTCTTGCTGGACTGGCGCACGATACTTGAAAACGTCTTGTTCACCACGGATTTCCGCGGCCAGTCACGGCGCGAATGGCAACAGCGCGCGCATGACTTGCTGGCCCTGTTCGGGCTGGGCGAATTTCACGACCGCTACCCCTGGGAACTGTCCGGCGGCATGCGCATGCGGGCTGCGATTTGCCGGGCGCTGCTCGATGGCCCGGAACTGCTGCTGATGGACGAGCCTTTCGCAGCCCTCGATGCCTTCACGCGTGACGACCTGAACCTGGAACTGCAAAAAATCAGCCAGAAAACCCGCGCCACCACGGTCTTCATTACGCACAACATCACCGAAGCAATTTTCCTGGCGGACAAGGTCGTGGTCATGGACCGACGGCCAGGAAGGATTGCCATGGAATTGAAGATCGACTTGCCGCGGCCACGGCCGCTGTCGGTGCGGGAAACACCGCAGTTCGTTGAATATGGCCGGCAAATCCGCCAGTGTTTCGAAAACCTGGGCATCCTCAGGAGCCATCTATGAGCCGCTCTGCCTGGAGCAAACTGCTGGGCCTGCGCCGCCCGATCGGCATGTTGCTGGCGATACTTGTCATGTGGGAGTTGATCGTCCAGTCCGGCATGGTGCCACCCTTCCTGCTGCCGCCGCCCTCCGAGGTCGCGATGGCGATCGCGCAGGATTCAAAGCAGCTCATGGTCCACACCGGTTACACGCTGCAAGCAACCCTGATCGGCTTCGCACTGGCGGTGGTACTGGGCGTGATTCTGGCCATGGCCATTGTCCAGTTCAAACTCGTCGAGGACACGCTTTATCCGCTGCTGGTATCGCTCAACAGCGTGCCGAAGGTTGCGATTGCGCCCTTGTTCATTGTCTGGATGGGCACCGGCGTGGAACCCAAGATCGCCATCGCCGCGATGATTGCGATCTTCGCCATTGTGATCGACACGGTGCATGGCTTGCGCTCGGTCCATCCCGACATGCTCGACCTGGGACGTTCAGTGCGCGGCTCGCGCATGAACATGATCTGGCGCATCCGCTTTCCGCATGCCCTGCCATCGCTCTTTGCCGGCATGAAGGTGGCCATTTCACTGGCCCTGATCGGCGCCATCGTCGGGGAATTCGTTGCCGCCAAGCGCGGCCTGGGCTACGCCATCCTGGTGGCCCAGGGCCAGTTTGATGTGGTGCGCATGTTTGCCGCGCTGGTCGTATTGTCGACGGCTGGGCTGGCCCTGTTTTACCTGGTGGTGCTTGCCGAACGTGTGTTCCTGCCCTGGCAAGTCGCCCAACGCCGCAACTCTCCCGATCACTGACTACACAACCGCCTGGAGTCTCCAAAATGGCAAAAATTCCGATCCAGCCGTACAGCGGTTACCTGAAAAGCCAAACCCCCGATGAAGACAGCACGCTGACCCTGGTCGGGCCAGGCACGCCGGGCGGTGAATACTTGCGCCGCTTCTGGCACCCGATTGCCATGGTATCTGAGCTGAAAGACGTGCCGATGCCGATCCGCGTGCTGGGCGAAGACTTGATCCTGTTCCGCGACAAGAGCGGGCGCGTCGGCCTGGTGCACAAACACTGCAGCCACCGCGGCACCTCGCTTGAATACGGCATCATTGGCCAGCGTGGCATTCGCTGTGCCTATCACGGCTGGGCGTATGACGTCGATGGCACCGTGCTTGACACGCCCAGCGAGCCGGCCGGCAGCCGCCTGAAAGAGTCTTTATGCCACGGCGCTTACCGTACTCATGAAAGCCACGGCCTGATCTTCACCTACATGGGGCCGCCAGACCAGGTGCCTGATTTCCCGGTATATGACACCACTGTCTGGCCAGAGGGAACCGAACTGGTGCCGCTCAAGCTCGACATGCCCTGCAACTGGCTGCAGGCGCATGAGAACGCGGCCGACCCGGTGCATACGGCTTACCTGCATTCCATCGTCACGGGCGTTCAATTCACACCCTCTTTCGCGGCCTTGCCAGTGCTGGAATTCAAGGAGACGCCGCTCGGTTTGCTGTCGATCGCAACGCGCCGCTGCGGCGACAACCTGTGGATCCGCGCCAGCGACGTGATCCTGCCGAACGTGGCGCAATTCGGCACCGGTTTCGTTGATGGCGACAAAGAGAAATTTGCCCTGACCGCCGCCTTCACGCGCTGGATCACGCCGGTTGACGATACCCATTGCTGGTACATCGGCTGGCGCCAGTTCAATCCGGTGATAGACCCGCGCAATGAAGGCCGCAAGCAAGACATTGGCCGCAACCGCATAGACCTGATGGGGCAAACAGATGAGCGCCCTTACGCGGAACGGCAAAAAAGCCCGGGCGACTGGGATGCCATCGTCGCCCAGGGCAAGATTGCCGTGCGCTCGCGCGAGCATCTTTCCTGGACCGACAAGGGCGTGGCCATCTTGCGCCGCCAGCTGCGCACTGGCATCAAGGAAGTGCAGGCGGGCGGGCGGCCGAGCGCGCCGCAAACCTACGGCACTGGCGTGGTGCCGACCTACAACAACGAAACCATCCTCGCCGTGCCGCAAGTCGACGGTGATGACAAGGCGGTGATGCAAAACTTTGGCCACAAGGTATGCGAGGCGGCGTTGGCCAGCGCCCATCTGCCGGTAGGTGAGCGGCAAGCGCATGTTGAACGTGCCGTGCGACAGATGCAGAAGGACGGCGCCTTCCAGGTCACCAGCAAGGATAAGGAGGATATGAATGCCTGAAGCGATTTTCCACGTATTCCAGGATGGACCAGCCATGGTCGCGCCCTATAGCCATGCCGCGCAGTCTGGCGACTGGCTCTTCCTCACCGGGCAAATGCCGATCGGGGCCGACGGCCTGGTGCCCGAAGGCATAGAAGCCCAGACAAAAACCTGCATCGACAACCTGCGCGATGTCATGCGCCGCTGTGGTTTTGAAAATGGCGATGTTTTGCAAGCCCGGGTTTTCCTCACCCGTTTCGAGCAGCACTACGAGCGTATGAACGCGGTGTATCAATCGATGCTCCCGGCGGGAAGCATGCCGGCCCGGACTTGCGTAGGCGTGACGGCCCTGGCCCGTGGCTGCGATGTTGAAATCGATTTCGTGGTGCGCAAGCGCTAAGCAAGCGCCGCGCGGGCACAGGAGAGGCAGGAGAAACGATGGTGGAAGATTTCAAATGTGTGCTCGAGCACCCCGCCCTGATTGGCGAATGCCCGCGCTGGCATCCGGAAGAGCAGCTGTTGTACTGGGTCGACATACTTGAGCCCACGGTCAATTGCTTCGATCCCGAAACGGGCCGCAACAGAAAATGGAAAATGCCGGAAAAAATAGGCTGCTTTGGCTTTCGCCGCGATGGCGGGCTGATCGCCGGCATGCAGTCGGGCATTTTCATGGTGGAGCTGGAGGACCAGCCAGTCTTCACCAAAGTCTTCGATTTCGAACCCAATAATCCGGAGACCCGCTTCAACGATGGCCGCGTGGATCCGGGCGGACGCTTCTGGGCCGGCACCAATATCGAAACCATGGACAAACGGGTTGGGTCATTGTTTCGCTTTGACCCCAACGGCAATTGCACCCGCATGGTGGATGGCCTGATTTGCTCCAACGGCCTGGCATTCAGCCCGGACGGCCGCACGATGTATCACTCAGACAGCCGCCAGGACTATGTCTGGGCTTGGGATCTCGACAAGCGCACGGGGAGCATTTCCAACCAACGCGTATTCCTGCAAATCGATATCCAGGAAGGGCGGCCGGATGGCGCCGCAGTCGACGCCGAGGGCTTCTACTGGCTCTGCCACGTCGGTGGCTGGCATGTCGCCCGCTATACGCCGGAGGGAAAAATCGACCGCGTCATTGGCTTGCCGGTACAAAGACCCACCATGTGCGCATTTGGCGGCAGCGATTTGAAAACCCTGTATGTCACCAGCGCCCGCAGTCCGCTTTCGGCCCAGGCTTTGAACAAACAGCCCCTGGCGGGGAGCCTGTTTGCCATGCGGGTGGACGTGCCTGGCATTGCTGAGCCGTTTTTCGGCGCAGTTGATTAAACACCCGAGGACGGCAGGCTATGGATACGACAGACATTGATTTCGAGGTCGAAATCAAATCGACTGGCAAACTGATCGAAGTAAAGAAGGACGAGAGCATCCTGGCGGCCTTGCGCGCCGCCGGCATGGAGGTCGAGAGTTCATGCGAAGCCGGCACCTGTGGCACTTGCATGACGCGCTATCTGGATGGCGAGCCAGAGCACCAGGATTTCGTACTCGGCACGGACGAGCAGGCGGAGTACATCATGCTCTGCGTGTCGCGCTGCAAGACGCCGCGGCTGGTGCTTGACCTCTGAGGGCTGCTTATGGCGGCTGGACTTGCTCGAACTGATCGATCAACCAGGCCCGGAACACTTCCATCATCGGTTCGCGCGCATTTTGCGCGTGCCAGGTGAGGTAATAGCTGTACGTGCCCACCACGTCGATATCAAAAAGGCGCACCAGCCGGCCATGACGCAAATGTTCCTGCACCAAGAGGGAGCGCGCCAATGCAATGCCCTGCCCCATCAAGGCCGCCGTCATGGTGTGGGTGACGTCGTTGAAGGCAAGGCCATTATCCGGACCCGACTTCGACAGTCCGGCACGTTCAAACCAGTGCCGCCATGAGATCAGTGAATGCCGCAGTAGCGGCAGCGCCTTCAGGTTTTCCAGGGTGATTTCCGGATGCGCCGCGCGAAACGCCGGGCTGCAAACCGGGAAAACCGTTTCATCGCTGAGCTTGATTTTTTCCACGCCACGCCAGTTTCCATCGCCATAGCGCAGGCTCAGGTCGACTTCCGCATCGTCCTCCAGCGGCACCAGGTCGGGCGTGGTTTTGATGTCCAGAAAAATGCCAGGATTCGACTGCCTGAAGCACTGCAGGCGCGGGATGAGCCAATGCGTCGCAATCGGCGCCATTACCTCGAGCGTCAGGACGTTCTGCTCTTCTTCCAGCGGCGCGGCCCCGCCATTGAAAATGCCTTCCAGGCCATTCAACGCCACCCGCACTTCGGCGGACAGTCTTTTTCCAGCCTCAGTCAAGAGCATGGCGTGGGCCGAGCGGTAGAAGAGCGCATGGCCAACCCGCTCCTCAAGTGCCCGAATCTGCTGGCTCACCGCGCTATGGGTAATGCAAAGTTCTTTCGCGGCTGCCGAAAACCCCTGCAGGCGTGCCGCTGCTTCGAAGGTACGCAAAACGGATATGGGAGGCAGCTTCCTGTACATCATTCCTCGGGGTCCGGTATTGATGGCGCAGATGTTATTGAATCTAACATGCGTCTTAAATTTTTGTCGCTTGGCTTCTTTGTGCCAGTTTGCCAAACTTTCCACGGCCAACTATCACAACCTGCTTTCTAGCAAGACTTGCGCCATACACGACCGGCCTTGCTCGCGGTGGGGGAAAAGAACAAAGCGCAACCACGGATTCATCCACTGTAATTTCCCGCACTGAAGGAGTACGCAAAGATGGTCAATCTGAAACACAAGCTGGTTTCCGCCCTGCTGATGACGGCGTCGACGCTGGTCTGCGCCCAGGAACGCCTTACCGTTCGCGACAGCTGGACCCCGAGCGGCCTGCAGGCCGGATGGCATTGGGGGCTGGAGAAGGGTGTGTTTTCCAAAGCCGGCCTCAATCTCGCCTATGAAGATGGCAATGGATCGACAACCACGGTGCAACTGGTTGGATCGGGCCAGTTCGATGTCGGCTATGCGGACTTGTCTGTGATGGCGGTGGCGCGCGGAAAGCGCGTGCCCGTGGTTTCCATTGGTGGCCTGATCAACAAGACCTCGCTTGGGGTGTTCGTCCCGAAGGGTTCGGGTATCAAGGACATCAAGGGACTGGAAGGCAAGGAAGTGATCTATACCGCCTCATCCTTCGAAGGCCCCTTCATCGATCCACTGCTGGCCGCGGGCGGCACCAGCCGCGAAAAAGTGAATATGGTCAGCGTCGATGCATCGGCCAAGATCTCGACCTATAACGCCGGCCGCGGCGCCGGCATGGTGACGTCAATTCCGTTCGGCATGCCCTATATCGCCCGGGCCCGGCCTTCCGACTTCATTCTGTTTGCCGACTATGGATTCGTGCTGCCTTCGTATGGCCTGGTGGTGCGGGAAGACACGCTGAAAAACAAGCGGCCCGCTTTGCAGCGCCTGGCAAAAGCATTTTTCCAGTCGTGGACAGCCATTGTGGAGGGTGGAGAGCCGGCCATCGCCGAAGCCGCCGACATCATGATCAAACGCCGGCCGGATGCAAAACTGGATCGCGAACAGACCATGTCTTCGATCCGGGAACACATCAAGTACTTCCGGACCGCCAACACCATGGGCAAACCGCTGGGCATCCAGTCTGAGGAAGACTGGAAAATGGTGATCAAGTCACTGGAAACTGCGAAGCTGATTCCGGCCGGATCAACGCCGCAGCAGTACTTCACCAATGACTTGGTGACGGCGCAGTAACACGCAGTACGGATACAGGGTGGGTCGGCCTGGGTTAGTCTAGGCTGCCCACCCTTTATTTTGCGACTGCCATGAGCCAATGCGCGCAATGCGGCACCGAATTCAGCTGTGGCATGGTCGACTCCCCCTCAGCCCAGCCCTGCTGGTGCACGCTTTTACCGCCACTGGCCGGCGCCCCGCTGGCTGGAACCTGCCTTTGTCCTCCCTGCCTGCAGGAAAGGCTGCTCAGCGCGGCAAAGGGGTGCCAGACGCCGGATGCGCTGTAGAACGGCACATAAAATCGTCGCACCCGTCAGAGGCCATGGCGCGCTTCGCAAGGCTATTGCTCAAGGCTGCTTGCGCGAGGCCTTCCCGATCAGGCGGCACACGCCTTTTCTTCGCTGCGGGGGAACTCAGCGCGGATTTGGTCAAGGCCCTTTTTCGCCTGCGCATCAGTGCGCAACTGGAAAGCCACGCGCACCAGCGGCATCTTGTGTTCAACCAGCCTGGCGCTGCGCACGCCAGCCTGGGTCAGCTTGGCAAGACGCGCGCGCGCCGCCTCTTCGGACTTGAACACGCCCAGCGAGATGCCGAAGCGCTGTTCGGGATTCTCTTGCAGGACGAAGAAATCGTTGATGCCCAGCTTGCGGAGTTCGGCTGATTTCTTGTCCGCCCCTTCCTTGCCCGACGGCTGCGGCGGTATCCACACCATGTGGCTGCTCTGGTCACGCACTTCGCGCCGGGCGGGCTTGTCAGCCAGTTTCAGTGTTGCCAGCCGGGTTTCGAAGCGCTTGCCCTCGACCAGCGTCAGGTTGCCGATCTCGGTACAGGCGGCGGACCTGGTTTCCAGCGCCGGCTTCGCTACCACCGGCACCACCGGCGCCGTAGCGGGCGCGGGGGGTGCATTTGAAGCGGGCGCGGCGGGTGCATTTGAGGCGGGCGCAGGTGTGGTTCCGCTGGCAGCTGGCACCGGCGGCTTTGCTGCCGGTGCCGCGGGCGGGCTGGCTGCTGGCGGGTTGGTGCGGGAGGTCGCGGCCGGGGTCGGGCTGGCTGCCGGCGGGCTGGCGCCGGAGCTAGCAGCTGGGGCCGGTGCAGGCCGGCTTGCTGGCGGCGCCATGGCGGCAGGTGTGGCCGGCGCTGCGGAAACGGAAGCTGCCGGAGCAGGCGTGGCCGGCGTCGACGTTGAAGCCGTAGCCGGCGCCGCCGGATTGCCCTGCGCCGGCACGGCCAGCGCCGCGGTCGGCTGGGTGATCCTGATCTTGTCGGGATTGACCTGGTTCTTCAGCCTTTGCGGTTCATGGCCGTTCGTGACCAGGGCGTCGAACCAGCCAAGCTGGAATGCGAGCAGCGCGCCATTGACCAGCAGCAGGCAGGCAAAAATGAATTTCAACATCAGGAATCCTTCTCCAGGGCCGCTGCATGCAAGCCCACCAATACCAGGTTCTCGACGAATTCCGGTGTGTTGCCGATGAAGCGCGCCACCATGCGCCCGGCGCCGCCAGAAATGATACAGCGCGCGCCCGGCAGCAGGGCCAGTGCGCGCTCGATTGCGCCAGCCTGGGCACTGAGGCAGCCGAGCACGATCGCTTCCTCGGTATTGTCGGCAAACGACTGGCCCGGTTGCATGCGCTCTGCCACTTGCGGCAATTGCGCAGTATGGTTGGCCAGGGCCGCGGCCATCAGGCGCAAGCCGGGCAGGATCATGCCGCCGGTGAAAACACCGTCGGCCGTGATCGCATCGATCGTGGTGGCGGTGCCACAGGTGACCACCACCAGCGCCTGCCCCGGATACAGCGTATGTGCGCCGATCGAGGATGCAAACCGGTCCGAACCGAGCTGGCCCGGATTGCGATAACGATTGCGCAAGCCGGCCCGCGCGGCTTGCGAGCGGAAATCCTCGACTTGCAGCGCGCTGCCTTCAAAACAGCGGGCCAGCACCGCGTCGAGGGCGCTGCGAACCGCCGCGCCCGCAACATTCGACAGCAGCACGCGCGACACGGGCTTGCCGCGCCAGGCGGCTTCAAGCGCGCTCACTTCTTCGCGCAGCACTGCCCCGGTTTCTTGCCACGCGCCAGGCTGGCTTGCCGGCGCCGCCAGCGCCCATTTGATGCGGGTATTGCCCGCGTCGATCAGCAGCATGCTCAAGTTGGGCTCACTCCAGCATCATTGGCCGGGCGCAGCGACACGTCGCCAGCCTGGATGGCAATCGTGCCGGCCGCTGTTTCCAGCAACAGGCAGCCGGATTCATCAATGCCGCGCGCCAGGCCTTCATGCTGCACGCGGCCGTGGTCGAGGATACGCACGCCCTGCCCGGCATGCATGTGCAAGGCATTCCAGCGTTCTGAAAACGGGGCAAGTCCTGCTGCATCGAAGCGCGACAGCGCCGGCACCAGCTGGTGCGCCAGCGCCGCCAGCAGCGCATGGCGCTTTCCTGCTAGGGCCGGCATTTGCGCCACAGGGCGCCCGATCGCGGCAATGGCATCCGGCGCCAGCGCAATGTTCAGGCCAATGCCCACCACGGCCCAGGTTTGCTGGTGCCCGGCATGTTTGACGCGCCCGGCTTCGATCAGCACGCCGCCCAGCTTGGCGGCACCGAGCTGGATGTCGTTGGGCCATTTCAGTTGCACCAGGATGTCGAGGCTGGCAAGCGCGTCGGCAATGGCCACGCCCACCGCCAGCGACAGCCCCGGCAAACCGGCGATATCGCGCCGGAAGAAGGGCCAGGCCAGCGAAAAAGTTAGCGAGGCGCCCGGTTGCGCCAGCCAGCTGCGCCCGGCCCGGCCGCGGCCGGCGGTTTGTTCTTCGGCTACCAGCAGCAGCGGCCCATCCAGGGTCGGCAGGCGTTGCAGCAAGTCGGCATTGGTCGAGGCGGTGCGCGCCACGCATTCGACCGCCAGTGCCGGCGGCGCCTCGCCCGGCCTGACCAGGCGGGCCAGCTGCGTGAACCGGTGCAAAATATCCTGCGGGGACAACAAGTCGCTCATGCCGGCATTGTAGCCTTGGCAAGCGTACTGCCCGCGCCTGTCATTCAGTTCGCTGTACGGTTTAGCGTTCTTTCGCAATGACGTACCAGCAGAACTCCCTTAAACTCGCCCGAATGTCAAATCCGCAAGCTTTCGCACCCGGGCTTACCCGGCCCGACCCGCACAGCGTGGCCGTGCATGGTGCATGGCGGGTACTGGCGCTGGCCGACCGCGATGCCGTCGAACGGCTGGAGGCAGCCTTGCGCGCGCTGCCGCCGGCCCATACGCTGCGCTGGGACTTGTCGGGAATGGCGGCGCTGGACCATGTCGGCGCGCAGTGGCTGTGGAACGCCTGGGGCCGGCGCCGTCCACCCGACCTGGTGCTGACCGCGCCGCAGACGGAAGTATTCGCCCGGCTGGAGGAAAGCGGCGAGCTGGCGCTGCCCACGCATGTCGAGCGGCCGGCCCTGGTGGACCGCTTGCAACAACAGGTAAGGGGACTGGCGCATGATCTCGGCGCGTTCATTGCCCTGGTCGGGCAAGTGATGCTGGACCTGCTTCAATTCCTGCGCCAGCCGCAACGCGGACCGTGGCGTGAAATTTCAGCCAACTTGTTCCGCATCGGCTTTCAGGCGCTGGGCATCACGGCGCTGGTCGGCTTCCTGATCGGCATCGTGCTGTCCTACCTGTCCGCGCAGCAATTGCACACGTTTGGCGGCGATATCTACCTCGTCAACATCCTGGGCATGAGCATCATTCGTGAACTGGGGCCCTTGCTGGCTGCCATACTGGTGGCGGGCCGCTCGGGTTCTTCGATCACGGCCCAGATCGGCGTCATGCGCGTCACCGAAGAACTGGATGCGATGCTGGTAATGGGCCTGCCGCACGGATTCCGGCTGGTGCTGCCGCGGGTGCTGGCGCTGGCGCTGGCAATGCCGCTGTTGGTGGTGTGGACCGATACGGTGGCGCTATTGGGCGGCATGACTGCCGGCTGGCTGGAACTGGGCCTGACGCCGCGTTATTTCATCACCAGCCTGCCGGATGCGGTGCCGCTGGCGAATTACATCATCGGCTTGTTCAAAGGTGTCGTGTTCGGCGTGCTGATTGGCCTGGTCGCCTGCCATTTCGGCTTGCGCATCGCGCCCGATACCGACAGTCTCGGGCGCGGCACGACCAGTTCGGTGGTGACGGCAATCACGGTGGTGATCCTGGCCGACGCGGTATTCGCCATCGTTTTCAAGGGCGTCGGTTTCTGATGCCGGACGCACCCGTGATTGAAGTTCGCGGCCTGTGCACGCAATTTGGCGACTTCGTCGTGCACCGTAACCTCGATCTTGAGGTGCAGCGCGGCGAGATCCTGTCGCTGGTGGGAGGATCGGGTTCAGGCAAGACCACGCTGCTGCGCCAGATGCTGGGGCTGGCCGAGCCGACCAGCGGTAGCGTGCGGGTATTTGGCCGGGAAATGGGTGCAGCCGGGGCCACCGACCAGGCCGGGCAAGCAGCCGACCTGCGCTTGCGCAGCCGCTGGGGCATGCTGTTCCAGCACGGCGCACTGTTTTCGGCGCTGACGGCTTTTGAAAACGTGGCCCAGCCGCTGCGCGAATTGCGGGCGCTGCCCAATGCGCTGATCCGTGATGCGACGCTGCAAAAGTTGCATATGGTCGGCATCAGCCCCGAGCAGGCGCAACGCATGCCGGCCGACCTGTCCGGCGGCATGGTGAAGCGGGTGGCGCTGGCGCGCGCACTGGCGCTTGAACCGGAATTGCTGTTCCTGGACGAGCCCACGGCGGGGCTGGATCCTGCGCTGTCGGAATCCTTCGTCGCGCTGATTGCATCGCTGCACCGCGCGATGCACTTGACGGTGGTGATGGTGACGCACGACCTGGACACCCTGCTTGCGCTGTCGACCCGGATTGCGGTGCTGGCCGACAAGCATGTGGTGGCCAATGGCAGCATGCAAGACATCGTGCGGGTGGAGCATCCCTTCATCCGTGAATTTTTCCTCGGCGAGCGCGGCTTGCGCGCGCTGCGGGGAATGGAGGGCGCGGCCATTTCCGCCGCGCCGCCGGCATAAGGCAAGGTTGAAATGGAAAACAAGGCACACGCATTGATAGCAGGGCTGTTTACGATCGGGTTGCTGGTGGCGGCGGTGCTGGCCGGGCTGTGGCTGAACCGCGACCGCGAGCAGCGCATCGCTTATGAAATCGCGACCCGGTTGTCGATACCGGGACTGAACCCGCAGGCGGCGGTGCGCTATCGCGGCCTGACGGTGGGCCGGGTCGACGATATCGCCTTCGATCCGGAAGTGCCGGGCCAGATCCTGGTTCGCATCGGCGTGCGTGACGACACGCCCATCACCAACTCGACCTATGCGATGCTGGGTTACCAGGGCGTGACCGGCATCGCCTACATTGAGCTCAATGATGATGGCAAGAACCCGGTGCGGGTGAAGACCACGCCAGGCAAGGTGGCGCGCATCGAACTGCGGCCCAGCCTGCTCAATGCGCTGGAAGACAAGGGCATGGCGATCCTGACCCAGGCTGAGGAAGTGACCAAGCGCATCAACAACTTGCTCAGCGAGCAAAACCAGCAAGCCATGCTGCAGGCATTTGGCAACATCAGCGCCGCGGCCGAAGAATTCCGGCGCATGCCAGCGCAAGTGCAGCCGACGCTGGCGCGGCTGCCGGCACTGGCCAGCGAGGCGCAGCAGGCAATACGCTCGGTCAATGAACTGTCGAAAAACCTGTCCGCGGCCAGCACCAACCTGCAGGCAGCGGACGGGCCTTTCGACCGGGTCGGCCGCGCCGCCAATGAAATCAGCGTGGTGGCCGACCGTTTCGAGCGCGACCTGTTGCCACTGACTTCAGACATCCGCTCCACGCTGCGCCTGTTCAACCGCACGCTGGAAAACATAAACGACCGGCCGCAAAGTATCCTGTTTGGCGCGCGCCGGGCCGAACCGGGACCGGGTGAAGGCGGTTTCGGCGCATCCGATCGCTGAAGGCACCCCCCATGGAAAAACAAATCGACGCCGCATCCTTCCTAAATCCGCCTGGCCATGCCAACCGGCGGCGCGCGCGCCGGCTGGCTGCGGCTGCGGTATTGCTGGCCGCATCACTGGCAGCCTGCACCACCACTGAAAAGCGCGATTCACTGAACCTGTATGACCTGGGTTACACAACCACCCGCGTTGCCCCCGCCACTGCTGCGGCGGCGGCGCGCATGCAGCCGGTCGCAGTAAGCGAAGTCAGTGCGCCGGTGTGGATGGATTCCACCCGCATGTATTACCGGCTCAGTTATGACAATCCACTGGAGGCGCGCACCTATAGCCAGTCGCGCTGGACCACGCCGCCTTCACGCTTGTTCCAACACCGTCTCAAGACCCGCATCGGCGAAGCCGGGGGCGCAGTGCTGGGCGCATCCGATGGCGCCACCGGCGTCCTCCAGCTGCGCCTCGACGCGGACGATTTCAGCCACGTCTTTTCTTCGCCGCAAGCCAGCATCGGGCGCGTCGTGATGCGGGCTTCCGTGCTGCGCGAGCGGCGGCTGGTTGCGCAACGCGTCTTCACCAGCACGGCGCCGGCCCCCACCGCCGATGCCGCTGGCGGCGTGCAGGCATTGGCGCAAGCGTCCGACGCGGTGATCGAGGACATGATTGCATGGCTGGCGAGCCTGCCGCAAAGCCGCTAAGCCCCGAGGCGGCGCCCGAGCCCGGCGTCACCTCGGTGGCAGCGCGCATCGGGCTGGGCGCCTATGCGCTGTTGATCGTCTACGCCAGCTGGTTTCCGTTTTCCGGCTGGCGCAACAATGGCTTGTCGCCGCTGGATTTCCTTGGCGCGCCGATGCCGCATTACTGGACCGGCTTCGACCTGGCGACCAATGTCATCGCCTACGTGCCGCTGGGCATGCTGGCCGTGCTGTCGCTGTATCCGCTGCTGCGCGGGGCCGGCGCCGTGCTGTTTGCCATCGCGCTCGGCGCCTTGCTGTCGGGCGGCATGGAGGCAGGCCAGACTTACCTGCCCAGCCGGGTCGCATCCAACCTGGACTTGCTCACTAATGTCGTGGGCGCGGCGCTGGGCGCCGTCATCGGCCATTTCGCCACCCATGCCTTCCTCGAGCAAAGCCGCCTGCTGAGCTTGCGCCGCCTGTGGTTTTCGCATGAAGCCAGCCGCGGCCTGATTGTGCTGGCGCTGTGGCCGCTGGCCCAGATTTACCCGCAGGCATACCTGTTCGGGCACGGCCAGCTGGCGCCGCTGGCTTCGTCGCTGCTGACTGAATTGCTGGGGCGCCCGGTCGACCTGGGCGCCCTGCTGCGCCGCGGTGCAGAGCTGGGCGCGGAAGATTATTGGCTGGCTGAGAGCATCATCACCGCCACCGGCTTGTCGGGCGCCGTGCTGGCGATGATGTGCCTGTTTCGCGACCGCGCGCCCAAGGCAGCGCTGTCGGGCTTGCTGGTGGCTTGCGCGCTGGGCGCCAAGTCGCTTGCCAGCGCCGCGATCTTTGGCCCCGAGAATGCATTCGCCTGGCTCACGCCGGGTTCGGAAGCAGGCTTGTTGATTGGCGCGATGATGTTGTCGGGCCTGGTATTCGCGCCGCCCCCGGCGCAGCGGCGCGTGGCCTTGCTGGCCTTGCTGACTGCCCTGCTGGCGGTAAACTTTGCGCCACCCAATCCGTATTTCGTCTCCACGCTGCAAGCTTGGTCGCAAGGCAAATTCCTCAACTTCAACGGCGCGGCGCAAACGCTGTCGCTGACCTGGCCCTTCTTCATGCTGTGGTTCCTGGCGCACCCGGTGCACCACCGCAAGTGAGGCGTGTATCATGGACAGCTTCGCCAACCGGCGGCGCCCGCCCAGTTTTTTCCCATGGCAAACCAGCAAAAACCCTATTACGAAAAGCATGTATTCATTTGCATGAACCGGCGTGACGACGGCCGTCCCTGCTGTGCCGAGCGCGGCGCCCAAGCCGCCCAGGAACACGCAAAACGCCGCATCAAGGAACTGAACCTGAACGGCCCCGGCAAGGTCCGCATCAACAAGTCTGGCTGCCTGGACCGCTGCGAAGAAGGCCCGGTGCTGGTGATCTATCCCGAAGGCACCTGGTACACCTACGTGGACAACCAGGACATCGATGAAATCATCGACGAGCACCTGGTAGGCGGCAAAGTGGTCGAGCGGCTGGCAATCTGAACCAGATGCGAGCGAACCCGCGATGAATGCCCAGACCCTGCGCTTTTCCATCGACGGCCAGGCCGGCGTATTGCAATGTGCGCTAGACCTGCCTGACAGCGCGCTGTTTCCGGCACCGGTGGGCCTGGCCCTGGTTGGCCATCCGCATCCGCTCTACGGTGGCACGATGGACAACAAGGTGACCCAGACCCTGGCGCGCGCCTTTGTTGCGCTGGGCTATGCAACGGCGCGCATGAATTTCCGCGGCGTGGGCAACTCCGCCGGCACATACGATGAAGGGCGCGGCGAAACCGACGACATGCAGGCGCTGCTGGCGCATCTGCAGCAACAGTATCCGGGGCTGCCGGTGGCGCTGGCGGGTTTCTCTTTTGGCAGCTTCGTGCAAGCTTGCCTGCAACAGCGGCTGGCGCAAAACGGCACGCCGCCCGAGCGCCTGGTGCTGGTTGGCGCGGCTGCGGTGAAGTGGCCGATGCCGCCGGTGCCGGCCAATACCATCCTGATTCATGGCGAACTGGATGAAACGATACCGTTGTCAGACGTGCTGGACTGGCTGCGCCCGCAAGACATACCGGTTGTTGTCATTCCTGGCGCCGACCACTTCTTCCATCGCAAGCTGCAACACATAAAGAACCTGGTCATCGAAATGTGGCATCGGCGACCTGCCGCACAGCTATAATTTCCCGACCCCGCTCGCTGCCGGCGTACCCGTGTGCAAGGTTGCAACCGGCAGTGGTTATTCCGTCATCCCCGTTTCATTCCAAGCGATCCACATGAAGAAAATCCTGGCGGCCCTTACCGCATTGCTGATCTCGATCCCGGCGTTCGCGCAGGGCCTGCCCTCGCCCAATATCGCAGCCCGCTCCTGGCTGCTGCTCGACGCCACCAGCGGCCAGGTCGTGGCCGCCCAGGAGCCCGACCTGCGCATCGAACCGGCGTCGCTGACCAAGATCATGACCGCCTACCTGACCTTCAGCGCAATCCGCGACAAGAAGCTGGCGCTGGACCAGATGGTCAACGTGTCGGTCAAGGCATGGAAAGTCGACAAGGACAGCAGCAAGATGTTCATCGACCCGGCCACGCCGGTGAAGGTGCAAGACCTGTTGTATGGCTTGATCGTACAGTCCGGCAATGATGCCTCGGTGGCGCTGGCTGAAGCCGTGGCCGGCACCGAAGATGCCTTTGCCGCGCTGATGAACCGTGAAGCCGAGCGCATGGGCATGAAATCGACCCGCTTCGCCAATTCGCATGGCTTGCCCAGCCCGGACAATTTCTCGACCGCGCGCGACCTGGCCACGCTGGCCACGCGCATGATCAAGGATCATCCCGAGCTGTACAAAATTTATTCAACCAAAAGCTTCACCTACAACAAGATCACGCAACCGAACCGCAACCGTTTGCTGTGGAGCGATCCTACGGTCGACGGCATGAAGACGGGCCACACGGCCGCTGCTGGCTACTGCCTGATCGCATCGGCGCACCGGCCCAACGGCAACAGCGGCGAGCGGCGCCTGATTTCGGTGGTGCTGGGCACGAACTCCGACCAGGTGCGGGCCCAGGAAAGCCAGAAGCTGTTGAACTGGGGTTTCCTGAATTTCGACACGGTGAAGTTGTATGCAAAGGGCCAGGCCGTGGCCACGCCCGAAGTCTGGAAAGGCAAGCAAGGCAACGTGAAGCTCGGCTTCAATGAAGACGTCTACGTGACCGTGCCGCGCGGCACGGCGGAGAAGATGAAGCCGGTGCTGGAGCGGCGCGATCCGCTGGTGGCGCCGATTGCGCAAAACAGCAAGGTGGGCAGCTTGAAAATGGTTGCTGACGGCAAGACCATCACCGACCTTCCGGTGCTGGCCCTGGAGCAGGTTGGCGAAG
>JAQGMC010000024.1 GCA_028292545.1 Paucimonas sp. | reverse complement strand
AAAATTGAGATGATTATAACCCTCTCTTTTTAAAAAGAATTCACCGTCATGCGTGCCTCCCGATTTTTTGTTTCCACCCTTAAAGAAGCGCCAGCAGACGCTGAAATCGTCAGTCACAAGCTGATGCTTCGGGCCGGCCTGATCAGGCGGCTGGGATCGGGAATCTACAACTACATGCCGATGGGATTGCGCGTGATCCGCAAGGTGGAAGCCATCGTGCGCGAAGAAATGAACCGCAGCGGCGCCGTCGAACTGACCATGCCGCTGGTGCAGCCGGCCGAGCTTTGGCAGGAAACCGGGCGCTGGGACAAGATGGGACCGGAAATGATGCGGGTCAAGGATCGCCATGGCCGCGACTATGCAATCCAGCCCACGTCCGAAGAAGTCATCACCGACATCGTGCGCGCCGAGATCAAGTCTTACCGCCAGCTGCCTGTCAATTTCTACCAGATCCAGACCAAGTTCCGCGACGAACGTCGCCCGCGCTTCGGCCTGATGCGCGGCCGCGAATTCATCATGAAGGATGCATATTCCTTCGACCGCGACGTGGATGGCATGCGCAATTCCTATCAGGTCATGTACGACGCCTATGTGCGCATCTTCAACCGTTTTGGCTTGCAGTTCCGCGCCGTTGCAGCTGATAACGGCGCAATTGGCGGTTCCGGTTCGCATGAATTCCATGTGATTGCCGACACCGGTGAAGATGCGCTGGTCTACTGCCCCGGTTCAGACTTTGCCGCCAACATGGAAGCCGCCGAAGCCCTGGCGCCGCAAACGCCGCGCGCCAGCGCTGCACAAAACCTGGAAAAGGTCGCCACGCCGGCCAAGGAACGTTGCGAGGATGTGGCTGCCTTCCTCGACCTGCCGCTGTCGCGCACCGTCAAATCGGTCGTGCTGACCGTGGAAGGCGAAGAGGGCGCCGACAAGCAGCTCTGGCTGCTGCTCTTGCGCGGGGACCACGAGCTCAATGAAGTCAAGGCATCGAAGATTGCCGGCTTGTCCAGCTTCCGCTTTGCCAGCGCTGGTGAAATAGGCGAATGGTTCGGCAGCCCGCCTGGTTATCTCGGTCCGATCGGCACCGCGCGGCCCGTGAACATCGTCGCCGACCGCACGGTTGCGGCAATGAGCGATTTCGTCTGCGGCGCCAATGAAGCCGGCTACCACTATACCGGCGTGAACTGGGGTCGTGACTTGCCCGAGCCGCTGGTGGCAGACATCCGCAATGTCGTCGCCGGCGACCCTTCGCCCGATGGCCGTGGCGAACTGGCGATACAGCGCGGCATCGAAGTGGGCCACGTATTCCAGCTCGGCACCCGCTATTCCGAAGACATGAAGGCCACTTATCTCGACGTGGCGGGCAAGCCGCAACTGCTGCAGATGGGCTGCTACGGGATCGGCGTGACGCGGATACTGGGCGCGGCCATCGAGCAAAACTTTGACGCAAAAGGCATCATCTGGCCAACCTCGATAGCGCCGTTCGCGCTGGTGCTGTGCCCGATGGGCTATGACCGCAGCGAAGCAGTGAAGGCCGAGACTGACCGCCTGTATGAAGCCCTGGTGCAGGATGGCGTGGACGTCATCCTCGACGACCGCGGCGAACGCCCGGGCGCCATGTTCGCCGACTGGGAATTGATTGGCGTGCCGCACCGCATCGTCATTGGCGAGCGCGGGCTCAAGGACGGCACGCTGGAATACCAGGGCCGGCGCGACACTGCTGCCACGCCGGTGCCGCTGGCCGACATCCAGGCTTTCCTGCGCGAGAAGCTGGCTGCGTGATGCCACTGGCTGGTTGGCGCGCGGTCCTGGGCAAACCCTGGCACGGGCTTTCGGGCGCGCGGCGACGCGCCGGCTTGCGGCGCGCGTTCTTGGCGGTCCTGGCGCTCATGGCCGCTGGGCTCTTGCCCACTGCCGCCTTGGCGGGTAACCAGAAAGAAGAAGCGCTGGCTGATGGTGTCCGGGTCGCCCTGTCGCGCGCCATCACCGACGCGCGCCCGCCGCGTCCCCAGCATGGTGACATTCGCGTACGCATCCGGTACCTGAATTGGCTGGCTGCCGTTTCGGAACGCCTGGCGCGACGCATTCCCGACCACCACGCCCGCCGCGAACTGGCAGAAACAGTCTGGTATGAAGCCACCCGCGCCGGGCTCGAGCCGGAGCTGGTGCTCGGGCTGATGCAGGTCGAATCGGCGTTTCGCAAATACGCCGTGTCGGGCGCCGGCGCGCGCGGCTACATGCAAGTGATGCCCTTCTGGACCCGGGTAATCGGCGATGGCGACGCGCGCAAGTTGTTCCACATGCAGACCAACCTGCGCTATGGCTGTTCTATCCTGCGCATGTATATCGACATGGAGCAGGGCGACCTTTACCTGGCGCTGGGCCGCTACAACGGCAGCCGCGGCCGGCCTGAATATCCCAACGCAGTGCGGGCAGCCTGGAAGAACTGGCAAGTGACGCCGGCCGAGCTTCCCGCCGCAGCGACCCGTTGAGCAGCGCGCCGCGCACCGGAAATGCAGGCCGGGCCGGCGGTCTCCGGCACCGTCCCGGCCTATCACGACGTTTTCCTCGATCATCATGAATGACATGAATAGCAGCCGGCAGAGCAGTTGGCAGGCGCTCGAAGCGGACCTGCGGCGTGAACTTGGCGCCAGCGTGCGCTTCGATGAGGCGCATCGCGCCACTTATGCATCGGACGCTTCCAACTACCGGCAGGTGCCCATCGGCGTGGTGGTTCCCCGCAGCCTGGATGAATTCGTACGCGGCGTCGCAATCTGCCGCCGGCACGATGCGCCGGTATTGACGCGCGGCGCTGGCACCTCAATGAACGGGCAAACGGTGAACGTGGCAGTGGTATTCGACCTTTCCGTTCACTGCAACCGCATACTGGAAATCGATCCCGTGGCCGGCACCGCGCTGGTCGAGCCGGGTGTCATTTGCGATTCGCTGCGCGATGCGGCGCAGGTGCATGGCCTGACCTTCGCACCCGACCCTTCCACCCACAGCCGTTGCACACTGGGCGGCATGATCGCCAACAATTCCTGCGGTCCGCATTCCGTCATGGCGGGCAAGACGCTGGAAAATGTCGAAGCGCTGGAAGTGCTGACTTACGATGGCGAACGCTTCTGGGTCGGGCCGACATCCGAGGCAGAGCTGGCGCGCATCATTGAAACGGGTGGGCGCAGGGGTGAAATCCATGCACGGCTGCGCACGCTGCGCGACCAGCATGCCGAGCGCATCCGGGCGCGTTTCCCGCGCATCAAGCGGCGCGTGTCGGGCTACAACCTGGACGCGCTGTTGCCCGAGAATGGATTCAACCTGGCGCAGGCGCTGGTGGGAACCGAAGGCACGTGCGCACTCACCTTGCAGGCCCGGGTCAGGCTGGTGAAAAGCCCGGCCTGCCGTGTCGTGCTGGTGCTGGGTTATGACGACATTTATTTAGCGGCCGATGCGGTGCCCGAATACCTGGGTTTCGGCCCGATCGCCATCGAGGGCCTGGACCGGCAAATCATTCGCGGCCTGCAAGCGCGCGGCTTGCGCGCGCAGGAAATTGCGCTGCTGCCAGCGGGGGATGCTTGGGTCGTGATGGAATTCGGCGCCGATACGATTTCCGCAGCCACGGTCCAGGCGCAGGCAGCGGCAGACTACTTCCGCGCACGTCCCAGCGGCCCACGCCCCAGCACCTGGCTGGTCGAGGATCCAGCCTTGCAAGCCAGGATCTGGTCGATACGCGAAACCGGCGCTTCCGCAACCCAGCTTTCCATCGATCCCGCCGTGCCGGACCCACAGGTCGGCTGGGAAGATGCAGCCGTTGATCCGGCCCGGCTCGGCGATTATTTGCGTGCCTTCCAGGCACTGGTCGACAGCTTTGGGTACCGCACTTCCCTGTTCGGGCATTTCGGCGATGGCTGCGTGCATGCGCGCATCACTTTCGATTTGCGATCGGCCGAAGGGGTGCTGAAGTTTCGCCGCTTTGCGCGCGAAGCCGCCAGCCTGGTGGTGGCCTTCGGCGGTTCGCTGTCAGGCGAACATGGCGATGGCCAGGCCAAGGCGGAATTCCTGCCCATCATGTTTGGCGAGGAATTGATGCAGGCGATGCACGACTTCAAGCAGGCCTGGGATCCGCGCAACCGCCTCAACCCGGGCAAGCTGGTGCATCCCTTCCGCGTAGATGAAAACCTGCGCATGGGACCGCAATATAAAGTCGTCAGCTGGTCCACGAACTTCGATTTTCGCAGCGCCGAAGGGCCGGGCTTCCAGCGCGCCGTCGAGCGTTGCGTGGGCATGGGCAAATGCCGCTCGCTCAAGGGTGGCACCATGTGCCCCAGCTATCGCGCCACCCGCGATGAGCGCTTTTCCACGCGCGGTCGCTCGCGCCTGTTGTGGGAAATGCTGCAAGGCGAGGTGGTAAAAGATGGCTGGCGCAGCGAAGCAGTGAAGCAAGCGCTGGACACGTGCCTGGCTTGCAAGGGTTGTCGCAGCGATTGCCCGACCCATACCGACCTTGCCACCTACAAGGCGGAATTCCTGTCGCATTATTACCAGCACCAGCCGCGGCCGCGCCAGGCCTGGAGCATGGGCCGCATCGGCAACTGGGCGCCAATGGCGGCGCGCCTGCCGGGCCTGGCCAACCTGGTGACGCAGTCGCCGCTGCTGTCCAAGCTGGCCAAGCGCATTGCCGGCGTCGCCAGCTCGCGCGCGCTGCCCCGGTTTGCGCCGCGTTCCTATCGCCGCCTGGCGGCCGTGCAAGCGGCGCCCGCGCCGAGCGCGCGCAAGGTGATTTTCTGGGTCGACACCTTTTGCGAAAACTTCCATCCCGAAATCGCGCAAGCTGCAGCGCGCGTGCTGGGCCATGCCGGTTTCGAAGCGGTCCTGCCCAAAGCGCCCCTTTGCTGTGGCCGGCCGCTCTATGACTTCGGCTACCTCGATCGCGCGCGCAAGCAGCTTGGCGCCATCCTCGATGCCTTGGGCGACGATCTCGCCGACCCAGCCTTTGCCGGCGTGGTCGGCCTCGAGCCCGGTTGCATGTCGGTGTTCAAGGATGAATTGGGCAAGCTGTTCCCGGACGATCCCCGGGCGGCTGCGCTAGCCTCCAGGAGCTGGTTGCTCGGCGATTTCCTGGCTGCGCACGACTACCAGCCACCGCGCTTTGACGTCGATGTGCTGGTCCACACCCACTGCCATCAGAAGTCGCTGTTCGGCAATGAAGGTGAGCGCAAGCTGCTGCGCCAGCTTGGCGCGCGCGCCAATTTCATCGACAGCGGCTGCTGTGGCATGGCCGGCTCCTTCGGCTTCAACCCGGACCATGTCGCCATCTCCAGGGCGGTGGGCGAAGAGGTGTTGCTGCCGGCAGTGCGCGCCCAGGCAGATGCGACCTATATCCTGACGAATGGCTTCAGCTGCCGCGAACAGATACAGCAGGAAACAGGGCGCCGCGTGCTGCACCTGGCCGAACTGCTGCTGCTGGCGCATGAAGCGGCGCACAGCACCGTGCCGGGTGCGCCGGCGCTGCCGGCGATACAGGGCAACCAGGCCAGGCAGGGCATGCAGGAGATACAGGAGATTCAGGACGCGCAAGGAAGCCCCTGAGCCCACGGGCCTGGGGCAGAAACAAAAACGCCCGCGTGAGCGGGCGTTTTTGTTTGGCACCTGGAAAGAAGATTATTTCAAGTGGCCGGCGATGAGTTTGGTCATCTCGAACATGGACACTTGCTTCTTGCCGCCAAAGACAGCTTTCAGCTTATCGTCTGCATTGATGTTGCGCTTGTTGGTCGCATCCTGCAGCTTGTTCTTCTTGATGTACTCCCAGACCTTCTTGGTGACTTCAGTACGCGGCATCGGTGCTGCGCCTACCACTGCCGACAGTTCGGTCGACGGCGTCAGGGGCTTCATGAATGCTGCGTTGGGCTTACGTGGCGTTGCTGCTTTTTTTGCTGCTGCAGGCTTTGCTGCTTTCTTCGGTGCTGCGGCTTTCTTGGGCGCTGCGGCTTTCTTGGCTGCAGGCTTGGCGGCGACTTTCTTGGCGGCCGGTTTGGCTGCTACTTTTTTCGCTGCCGGTTTGGCTGCAGGTTTAGCTGCGGCTTTCTTGGCTGCCGGTTTTTTGGCGGCTGTTTTGCTGGCCGCTTTCTTGGCTGTTGCCATCTTCGGACCTCCTTCACAAAAGGGTTGGGAAAATGCGCCCATATAGGCACCGCTAATAGTGGTGGCCTTTTGCCATCGATGCAAGCGTTTTTTGCAATTTTCCCTCTATGAGCGCGCCCTTGATGCGAGGCCGTCACGGCAGTGCAGTCGCAGCAAGGGGCAGGAGGGGGCACAAGAGGGCCGGTCCCAGCTTCGGCCAAGCAGTGCCGCAGCAGCCGCGCCGGGGCGCGAAAGCAGCCCCGGCGCTGTGCCTGGTCAGCGCGCGCCGGGCAGCATGCCCTTCATCCCGCGCATCATCTTCATCAGTCCGCCACCCTTCAGTTTCTTCATCATCGACTGCATTTGCTCGAACTGCGCCAGCATGCGGTTAACTTCCTGCACCTGCACGCCGGCGCCGGTGGCGATGCGGCGCTTGCGCGAAGCCTTGATCAATTCCGGCTTGCTGCGCTCTTGCCGCGTCATTGAATTGATGATGCCTTCCATGCGCCGGACCTGTTTTTCAGCCTGGTCCATATTGGTGCCGCTGGCGGCTTGCTGGAACTGGGCGGGCAGCTTGTCGAGCAGGCCCGCCATGCCGCCCATGCTTTTCATTTGCGACAACTGGGCCTTGAAGTCGTTCAGGTCGAACTTGCCGCCACCCTTGATCTTGGTCGCCAGCTCCTGCGCCGCCGCCACGTCGACACCCTTCCTGGCTTCTTCCACCAGGGCCAGGATGTCACCCATGCCGAGGATGCGGCCCGCCATGCGCGCCGGGTCGAAGGCTTCCAGCCCATCGAGTTTCTCGGCCACGCCGGCGAACTTGATCGGCTTGCCCGTCACATGCCGCACTGAAAGCGCGGCGCCACCACGGGCGTCGCCATCGAGCTTGGTCAGCACGATGCCCGTCAGTGGCAGGGCGTCGTTGAATGCCTTTGCCGTGTTGATCGCATCCTGGCCGAGCATGGCGTCGACCACGAACAGGGTTTCGATCGGCTTGACGGCGGCATGCAATTCGCTGATTTCGCGCATCATTGCTTCGTCAATGCCGAGCCGGCCGGCAGTGTCGATGATGACCACATCGTTGTAATGCCGACGCGCGAAATCGATCGCATTGCGGGCGATGTCGACCGGTTTTTCGCTTGGCTGCGAGGGGAAGAAATCTGCGCCGGCCTGGCGCGTGACAGTTTCCAGCTGGCCTATGGCGGCCGGGCGGTAGATGTCGGTGGAAACGGTCAGAACTTTTTTCTTCTTTTGCTCGCGCAGGTATTTCGCCAGCTTGCCCACGGTGGTGGTCTTGCCGGCGCCTTGCAAGCCCGCCATCAGGATGATCGCCGGCGGCTGGGTTGCGAAATTGAGCTGTGAGGCTTCCGGCCCGAGGTCGCCGCCCATCAGGGCGGCCAGCTGGTCCTGCACCACGCCAACCAGCGCCTGGCCCGGCGACAGCGATCCGATGACTTCTTCGCCGAGCGCCTTTTCCTTGACCCGGGCAATGAATTCGCGCACCGCGGGCAGGGCCACGTCGGCTTCCAGCAAGGCCAGCCGCACTTCGCGCAGCATGTCGGCCGTATTCGATTCAGTCAGGCGTGCTTCGCCGCGCATGGTCTTGACGACCTTGGCGAGCCGTTGTGTCAGATTGTCCAGCATTGGATGAGTCCCGGTTCAGGCGGCAGAGGAGGGGGCGCGGGCAGGCCGCTACCCGGCAAACGAGGGGCAATTTTAACCGATGCGGCAAGCGCCAGCCCGGCCCCCGAAGGGCTTGTCTGGCAGGCACATGGTGTAGACTTGAGCGATGCCAAACGCCTTCGTCATTGTTGCCGCGCTGCTGTATGCGCTGTGCGCATTTTTGCCGCTTTCCCAGCGTCGCCTGGTATCGGTTGGCAGCCTGCTCGGCTGGTGCCTGCACGCAGTCGCGCTGTGGGCCGAGGCATTGCCAGGCGGCGGCTTGCGGCTCGGTTTTGCCACTGTGCTGTCAGCGACATTATGGATTTCGGTGGCTGCCTGGTGGCTCGAAAACCGCAACATGACGCTCGATGGCTTGCGCGTGCTGGTGCTGCCCTGCGCTGCGGTCGCTACCGTGCTGCCGGCGCTTTTCCCTGGCACCGTGGTGCCGCTGCAAGGCAAGCCGGTGGTGTTTTCCTGGCATATCGCGGTTGCGGTGCTGGCGTATTCGACGCTCACAATCGCCGCTTTCCATGCAGTGCTGATGGCAGTCCAGGAATCGCGCCTGCACCGGCGCGGCGCGCCGCCGATGCAAGGCTGGTTCAGCGCGGCGATCGAAAAGTTGCCGGCTTTGCTGACGATGGAAAAACTGCTGTTCCGGCTGATCGGCTTCGGCTTTGCGCTGCTCACGCTGACGGTCTTGTCAGGCATCGTGTTTTCCGAGCAGTTGTTCGGGCAAGTTTTCCGGATCGACCACAAGACTGTGTTCACGCTGATGTCCTGGGTATTGTTTGGCGCTTTGCTGGCCGGTCGCCACTGGCGCGGCTGGCGCGGCAAGACGGCCCTGTCTTTCACGCTATCCGGTTTCGCGACCTTGCTGCTGGCCTATGTCGGCAGCCGTTTCGTGCTCGAGGTGGTGCTGCACAGGGGCGTGGCGTGAAACTGCTGCTGTGGGTCGTCATCGTTTTCTTCATCGTCATGTGGTACCTGCACATGAAGAAGTCTGCTGCCGCCGGGCGTCGCCGCGACAGTTCGGCCGGCGCTGCGGGCACGGCCGCAGGCTCAGCAGCAGCCCCGGCCGTAGCGCCACCCGAACCCATGGTGCGCTGTGTCGAATGCGGGTTGCATGTTCCTGCGTCCGAGGCGATTCGCGTTGCCGGCCCGGGCGATGACGGTCGTGTGGATGGTCCCGCCTTCTGCAGCCTCGAGCACCGCCTGCGGCACCGGGGCTGAACGATGAGCAATCCCACCAGGAAGCGCTCGCCGGCCGAGAGCGACACTTTCTGGCTGACCTTGCAGGCATTCAACGCGACCCGGCTCGCGATTGCCGTCGTGCTGCTGCTCTACCTGATGTTCAACAGCCGCGAAGGCTTCTGGGTCTTCGACCAATTCCTGTACCTGGAAACTTGCGTGCTGTATCTCGGGCTGGCGCTGGCGGCGCTGGTGCTGCCATCCTTGACGCGCCGCAATTTCACCTTGCAAGTCATGGTCGGCATCGCGGTCGACATTGCGGTGATGTCGACCTTCTATATAGCAGCCGGCGGCGCGCGCAGCGGCCTGGGCATCCTGTTCCTGTTCCCGCTGGCGGGCGGCGCGATCCTGTTGCCGCTGGTGCCGGCCTTGTTCCTGGCATCGCTGGTCACACTGGTGATGCTGGGCCAGTCCGCTTTCGACTTCATCCGCTTCGGCGCCGAACCCGTGTTCTCGCAGTCGGGCCTGGCAGGTGCGGCATTTTTTTCCGCGGTCGTCGCGCTCAACCGGCTGGCGGGCAGGCTGGTGCGCCAGGAACGCCTGGCGCTGGAACGCGAAGCCAGCCTGCAGGCGCAGCAAGCGATCAACCGCATCATCATTGCCGACACCGGTGACGGTATCCTGGTCATCGATGGCGCGACGCAAGTCTATGTCGCCAATCCCGCCGCGGAGCGCATGCTCAACATTTCGCTGGCCGACCTGGGGGGAGCGCCGCGCCTGACCGACTTGCCCGCCCTCAGCCCGATCAGCGATGCCTTCCGCGCCTGGCAAGCTTTTCCCACCTCTGGCGAAGGCGCGGTGAGCCCGCCATTTTTCGTGCTGATCAAACATGCTGACCTGGCCACCGGCGTGGCGGGCAAAGCGCCGGCCTGGCGCGAACCAGTCACGCATGCGCGCCTGCGCTTCGTGCCCGCGGTGCCGGGCGGACTTGATTCCGCCCGCACCGTCGTCTTCCTGGAAGATGTCAGTGAAATTGAAAACCGGGCGCAGCAATTGAAGCTGGCGTCGATGGGGCGCCTGACTGCCAGCATTGCGCATGAAGTCCGCAATCCCTTGTCGGCCATTTCCTATGCCATCTCCCTGCTGGCTGAAGAGCCGCTGGACGATGCGCAACGTCGCCTGGCCCAGATCGTCGACGACAACGTGCTGCGTCTGAACCGCATGATCGAGGATATCCTCAAGCTGTCGCGCAAGGCACAACAGCCGGGCGCGCCAACCGACCTGGGCATGGCGGTGGCTGAGATCGTGGCAGAATTCGTGAGCGCGCAATCGGTGAAGCCGGGCGTGATTGCGCTGGGCGAGATGCCGGCGCAAGGCGCATCCTTTGACCTGCTCCATTTGCGTGAAGTAATTGTGAACCTGTTGTCCAATGCCTTGCGCTATGCCAGCAACCAGCCCGGCAGCGTGCGCTTGTTTGCCGTGCGCGAAGGCGGCGGCCCGCTTGAATTGCATGTCCAGGACGATGGCCCGGGCATCACGCCTGAAGTACGCGCCCACCTGTTCGAGCCGTTTTATACGACCTCCAGCAAGGGTACGGGCCTTGGGCTCTACGTTGCCCGTGAGCTATGCCTGAATAATGGCGCGATGCTCGATTACGAGTACCGTGCAGAGACAATGCCGGCATCCTCTGCCGGCCGCACGCGCGGCAAAGGCCGTTTCGTCATTACCTTTTCAACCGCGACGGCCAGCCCGGCCAAGCAAGCAATGATTGCCTGATGACTTCCCCCCGCATACTCGTGGTGGACGATGAAGCAGACCTGCGGGAACTGCTGACGATCACTTTTATCAAGATGGGACACGACGTCGATGCCGTCGAAACCCTGGAGCAGGCGCGCTCGGCGCTCGCCGCGCGCGACTATTCGCTGGTGCTGACCGACATGCGCCTGCCCGACGGCCTGGGTATTGAATTGGTGCGCGAAGTCGTCGCCGGGCCGCGCAACCTGCCGATCGCCGTCATTACGGCGTATGGCAGCGCCGACAATGCAGTGTCGGCGCTCAAGGCTGGCGCCTTCGACTACCTGTCCAAGCCGGTACGGCTGGACCAGTTGCGGCAAATGGTGCAATCCGCGCTGGGCCTTGGAAGCCGCGCCGCCGCCAAGCCGGGACCGGCGCCGAGCCTGCGCCTGCTTGGCCGGTCGAGCGCCATGTGCATGGTGCAGGCGCAGATTGCGCGCCTGGCGTGCAGTATGGCGCCGGTTGCCATCACCGGCGAATCGGGCACCGGCAAGGAACTGGCGGCGCGTGACATACATGCATTGAGCCCGCGCAGCGACAAGCCTTTTGTTGCCGTCAATTGCGGCGCCATTCCTGAAAACCTGATGGAAGCCGAGTTCTTCGGTTACCGCAAAGGTGCGTTCACCGGTGCGGCCGAAGATCGCGAAGGATTTTTCCATGCCGCCAGCGGTGGCACGCTGCTGCTCGATGAAGTGGCCGACCTGCCGCTGGCGATGCAGGTGAAATTGCTGCGCGCAATCCAGGAACGGCGCGTGCGGCGGGTAGGCGCGACCCAGGAAGAGCCGGTCGATGTGCGCATCATCAGCGCCACGCACCAGAACCTGGCTGCCTGCGTCGAGCAGGGCCGCTTTCGCCAGGATTTGTATTACCGGCTCAATGTGATCGAGCTCAGCCTGCCGCCGCTGCGCGAGCGGCGCGAAGACATTGGCATGCTGGCCGAGGCGATCCTGCACCGCCTGAGCGCGCCGCAAGCGGCGCCGCTGCTGTCGCGCGAAGCGCTTGAAGCTTTGCGCGACTATCCTTTCCCGGGCAATGTGCGCGAACTCGAAAATGTGCTCGAGCGCGCGCTGGCGTTTGCCAATGGCAGCATAGAAGCCGCCGACCTGGCGCTCAAGCCGCTGGCTGAAAAGGGCCGCGACGGTGAGCGCGACCGGCAGCGCGAAGTCGCCGCCGCTGCCGCTGCGGACCCCAGCCAGGTCCAGGCCAGCCATGCCGAGCCTTACCGGGTCGCGCCGAGTTCCCTGCGCGAAGTGGGTGGCGCAGCGCCGGCGCCGGTTGCAGTTGCCGCGCCCGACGACGATTTGCCGCGCTCGCTGGCGCAGCACCTGGACTGTGTGGAGCGCGACATCATCCTGCGTGCGCTGGCCAAGACCAATTTCAACCGGACCCAGGCGGCGGAACTGCTGGGCATCAGCTTCCGCCAGTTGCGCTACCGGATGCAGCGCCTGTCCATCAACGAACCCGATTGATGACCGGCGCGCTGACCATGCATATCGACGACCATGGCTGGTGCCCGCAAGCCAGGCAACTGCCTTCGCCCAACTTCGACGCCCGTCCGGCCGGCACTGCAATCGACTTGCTGGTGGTGCACAACATCAGTCTGCCGCCAGATGAATTTGGCGGACACTATATAGAAGACCTTTTTTTGAACCGGCTCGATTGCGATTGCCATCCCTGGTTCGACCGCTTGCGCGGCGTGCGGGTGTCGGCCCACTTCCTGGTCACCCGCGATGGCGACGTCTTGCAATTCGTATCGGCCAATGACCGCGCCTGGCATGCCGGGGTATCAACCTTTGGCGGTCGTGAGCGTTGCAATGATTTTTCGATCGGGGTCGAACTGGAAGGCAGCGACTTCCAGCCATTCTCGGCACCGCAATATGCAGTGCTTGCCGCGCTCACCACGGCGCTGCAGATGCGCTATCCCTTGCGCCACGTGGCTGGCCACGAACATGTCGCGCCCGGACGCAAAACCGATCCCGGCCCCTGTTTCGACTGGCAGCATTATCGCGCGCTGCTGGCAGCAGGCGAGCCGGCCACGCTTGCCGCCAGCGCGCTTGGCTTTCCCGAAACTGCCTGAAAAGTCAATCAAGGAACGCGCGTTTTCTGTGCGCAACCGGGCAAATTATTAGGTTGCGGTTAGCCAGACGCGGCACTACAATTAGTGCTCGTACCAAGGCATATCACTAGATGTAGTGGTCCGAACCGCAGGCCGTATGGCTTGCACGGGCTCGGTAAGCGTCTGGTAAATGTCTTGTGCGGGGCCTTTGCAGTGCTGTTATATGCAGTGCTGTTATATGCAAGGCCAAAGCCGTGGCACGTCGGTCGTGTCGTCCACTGCCATCATCGAAGAGTTACCAGCTTCGTAAGGATCGCGCTGTCGCAGGCAAGCATCCGGTTCCCGGATGCGTTATCAAAAATTCGCAGCTCCAGCTGCACTAATAATAGTATCAGGAGGCCAAGTGCACTCAACATCGGAAGTCCTGTCGTCCAAATCCCCCGACCCCATCACGTTTGCCGGCCAGCCTAGTGCCGTGCCTGCGGCATTGCAAACCCAGGCTTCGATTGCGGATTACCGCATCCTGCGCCGTAATGGTTCGGTGGTCGGCTTTGAACCGTCCAAGATTTCCATCGCGATGACCAAGGCTTTCCTTGCCGTCAATGGTGGCCAGGGCGCAGCCTCTGCGCGTGTGCGTGAACTGGTCGAGCAACTGACCGGCCATGTGGTCGGCGCCTTGATCCGCCGCCAGCCTGCTGGCGGCACCTTCCATATAGAAGATGTGCAGGACCAGGTCGAACTGGCGCTGATGCGCTCGGGCGAGCATGACGTCGCGCGCGCTTACGTGTTGTATCGCGCCAAGCGCATGGAAGAGCGGGCCCAGCAGCAGGCCGCCAAGGCTGCGCCGGCAACGCCGCAATTGCATGTGATTGAAAACGGCCAGCGTCGTCCGCTCGACCTGCAGCAAGTGCGCGACCTGGTGCAAGCGGCCTGCGTCGGACTGGAAAAGCAGGCCGATGCCGAAGCCATCCTGGCTGAAACCATGAAGAACCTGTACGACGGCGTGCCGGTCGAAGAGCTGCACAAGTCGGCCATCCTGGCTGCGCGCGCGCTGATGGAAAAAGACCCTGCCTACAGCACGGTCACCGCGCGCCTCTTGATGCACACCATCCGCAAGGAAGTGTTTGGCCAGGAAGTGGCACAGAAAGACGCCCAGGCTCACTACCTCGACTATTTCCCGCGCTTCATCAAGAAGGGCATCGACGCAGAATTGCTGGACACGAAACTGGCCCAGTTCGACCTCGGTCGCCTGGCCAATGCACTGGTGCCCGAGCGCGACCTGCAGTTTGGCTACCTCGGCCTGCAAACCCTGTACGACCGTTATTTCCTGCATATCCAGGGGCAACGCATTGAAATGCCACAGGCTTTCTACATGCGTGTGGCAATGGGCCTGGCGCTGAATGAAATCGACCGCGAAGCGCGCGCCATCGAGTTCTACAACTTGCTGTCGAGCTTCGATTTCATGAGCTCCACGCCGACCCTGTTCAACTCCGGCACCTTGCGTTCGCAACTGTCGTCGTGCTACCTGACGACCGTGGCTGACGACCTGGACGGCATTTACGAAGCGATCAAGGAAAACGCCTTGCTGGCGAAATTTGCCGGCGGCCTGGGCAATGACTGGACCCCGGTGCGCGCGCTTGGCGCCCATATCAAGGGCACGAACGGCAAATCGCAAGGCGTGGTGCCCTTCCTGAAAGTGGTGAACGACACCGCGGTTGCAGTGAACCAGGGCGGCAAGCGCAAGGGCGCAGTCTGCGCCTACCTGGAAACCTGGCACATGGATATCGAGGAATTCCTCGACCTGCGCAAGAACACCGGTGACGACCGCCGCCGCACCCACGACATGAACACGGCCAACTGGATTCCCGACTTGTTCATGAAGCGCGTGATGGAAAAAGGCGAGTGGACGCTTTTCTCGCCCAGCGACGTGCCAGACCTGCACGACAAGGTCGGCCGTGCTTTCGAGCAGGCATACCTGAACTATGAGGCGCGTGCCGCCAGCGGCGACCTGAAGCTGTTCAAGAAAGTGCAGGCCAACGACCTGTGGCGCAAAATGCTGTCGATGCTGTTTGAAACCGGCCATCCCTGGATCACGTTCAAGGATCCGTGCAACATCCGTTCGCCGCAGCAGCACGTGGGCGTGGTCCACAGCTCCAACCTGTGCACCGAGATCACGCTCAACACCAACGATGCTGAAATCGCGGTCTGCAATTTGGGCTCGGTCAACCTGCCGGCCCACATCAAGGATGGCAAGCTCGACCACGCCAAGCTGCAGAAAACCGTCCGCACCGCCATGCGCATGCTGGATAACGTGATTGACATCAACTATTACGCCGTCAAGAAAGCGCGCGATTCGAACCTGCGCCACCGTCCGGTCGGCCTGGGCATCATGGGTTTCCAGGATTGCCTGCACATGATGCGCGTGCCGTACGCATCCAACGACGCCGTGGCCTTTGCCGACAGTTCGATGGAAGCGGTCTGCTATTACGCCTACTGGGCGTCGACCGAACTGGCCGAGGAACGCGGCCGCTACAGCTCTTACCGCGGCTCGCTGTGGGATCGCGGCATCCTGCCCCAGGATTCGCTCAAGCTGCTGGCTGACGAGCGTGGTGGGTACCTCGAAGTCGACCTGAGCGCGAGCATGGACTGGACCGCGCTGCGCGGCCGGATCGCCGAATTCGGCATGCGTAATTCCAACTGCGTGGCGATCGCGCCGACGGCGACGATTTCCAATATCATCGGCGTGTCGGCCTGCATCGAACCGACCTACCAGAACCTGTACGTCAAATCGAACCTGTCCGGCGAGTTCACCGAAATCAACGAACACCTGGTGCGGGACCTGAAGACGCGCGGGCTGTGGGACGAGGTGATGATTTCCGACCTCAAATATTTTGACGGCAGCCTGTCGCGCATCGACCGTATTCCGCAAGACTTGCGCGAGCTGTACGCCACCGCTTTCGAAGTTGACCCGAAATGGCTGGTGGAAGCCGCCTCGCGGCGCCAGAAGTGGATCGACCAGGCCCAGTCGCTGAACATTTACATGGCCGGCGCTTCGGGCAAGAAGCTGGACGAAACCTACAAGCTGGCGTGGCTGCGCGGCCTGAAGACCACTTACTACCTGCGCACGATCGGCGCCACCCACACCGAGAAATCGACGTCCAAGGCGGGTGCGTTGAATGCAGTGCGGGCAGATGGCGGCCTGTCGTCGGCAGCGCTCGCCGCGCCGATGGCAGCCCAGCCGGAAGCGCAAATCGACGGCCCGGCTTGCATGCTGCGCCCCGGCGACGCCGGCTTTGACGAGTGCGAGGCTTGCCAGTAAGCGCAGGCTGACGCAGGAAATACGGGCTGGCTTCTCGCCTTCCAACGCCGATCGCGTTGCAAACCGGGAAGCCAGCGGCCGGACCACAAACAATGCAACAAGAGGAAGACCTATGCTGTCATGGGACGATGAAGTAACTCCGGCGCGCGCACCCGCACCGGCTCTCAATCCGGTCCACGCCGCGCCGGCGCCGCAGCCGGCGCTGCAAAGCGCGCCTTCGATGGCGACCGCATCGGCGATCGGCAACATACCGCTCAACCCGGCCCTGTTGAACGCGCCGGCCGACGAGGCACAGGCAGCGCTGCAGGCGCAGCGCCGCGTGAATGCCGCCGACAAGCGCATCATCAACGGCAAGACCGACGTCAACCAGCTGGTGCCGTTCAAATACAAATGGGCCTGGGACAAATACCTGGCCGGCTGCGCCAACCACTGGATGCCGCAGGAAATCAACATGCAGCGCGACATCGAGCTGTGGAAAAATCCGAATGGCCTGACGGATGACGAGCGCCGCCTGGTGACGCGCAACCTTGGCTTTTTCGTGACCGCCGATTCGCTGGCCGCCAACAACATCGTGCTCGGCACCTATCGCCACATCACCGCGCCGGAATGCCGCCAGTACCTGCTGCGCCAGGCATTCGAAGAGGCAATCCATACCCACGCCTACCAGTACATCGTCGAATCGCTGGGCCTGGACGAAGCCGAAGTCTTCAACGCCTATCATGAAGTGGCGTCGATCCGCGACAAGGACGAGTTCCTGATTCCCTTCATCGACACGCTGACGAATCCGCAGTTCACCACCGGCACGCTTGAGAATGACCAGGCGCTGCTCAAGTCGCTGATCGTGTTTGCCTGCCTGATGGAGGGCTTGTTCTTCTACGTCGGCTTCACGCAGATCCTTGCGCTCGGTCGGCAAAACAAGATGATGGGCGCAGCCGAGCAGTACCAGTACATCCTGCGTGACGAGTCGATGCACTGCAATTTCGGGATCGATCTCATCAACACGATCAAGCTCGAGAACCCGCACTTGTGGACCAGCGCATTTCGCGAAGAGATAAAAGCGTTGTTTTTGCAAGCAGTAGAGTTGGAATATCGCTACGCTGAGGATACAATGCCGCGTGGCGTGCTCGGACTGAACGCTCCTATGTTCAAAGGCTACTTGCGCTTCATCGCAAATCGCCGCGCGCAGCAGATCGGTCTTGACCCGCTGTTTGCACAGGAAGAGAATCCCTTCCCGTGGATGAGCGAGATGATCGACCTGAAAAAGGAGCGAAACTTTTTCGAGACGCGCGTCATCGAATACCAGACCGGCGGCGCACTCAACTGGGAATAATTCAAGCGATGCGCCGGCGGCGCGAGGCGAGTCTCTCGAAGCCGGCGCAGGCAGCAAGACCGAAAGCGCAGCAAGCAGGCGAAGCGGGCGAAACAAAAAACGAAGAACGACACGAAGCTCAACGAAGCTCAACGTATCGCCAGCAAAGTCAGGGCAAGCTGTGCAGGCCGCGAAAAGCGGGTTGCTGAAAGCGGGCTTCAAAAAGCAGCATGCAACAGCAGCACGCAAAAAAGCAGCACGCAAAAGCAGCACGCAACATCGAACACCAGGCCAGGCCTGCAGCGCGACCAGGCGAACCAGCCAGGCGCCGGGAACGAGACAAGGACAGGGCGGACCGCAGGATGCGGCGCCGGTGGTCCAGGCAAGAGCGAAGCACCGTAGCAGTCTTTGAGTACGTCGAGTAAGTCGAGTACACCTGGCCCTTCGAGTCCTTCAGGAAAATCGGGAACGGATCGAAGACTGCAAAACCAGAAAGGCAAACAACAAGATTGATGGACAGTAGACGACCTGTACGCGCCACTCTGCACACCACGCGGAGCCCGAACTTCGAGGGCATGGCAGCGTATTCTTCGAAAAAGGGTTTGTCTGTCCTGAAACAGTATTCCAGCGCCGGCGTTGTCGCCGGCGTTTTTTTTGGCTTGACGCCGGGCGTGGATTAGCCAGGCCAGCCAAACGATGGCTGAAGTGCTGCATATGCGAGGAGATGCAGCAGTTCAGCTGGTGCCGAATTCATTAGCGCAAACGACGCAATGCTTGCGCCGATGAATAATCCGCCTGCCCCATCGCGATGGGGCAGGAGGGTTTCCATCTTGTAGCTTGATATCCCATCACGTGAAGGAGATTCAAATGGCAACAGCAGCAAAGAAATCCTCAGCCAAGAAAGCGGCTTCCAAGAAGCCCGCCGCCAAGAAAGCCGCCGCCCCTAAAAAGGCAGCAGCCAAGAAGACGGTAGCGAAGAAGGCAGCACCGAAGAAGGCAGCAGCCCCCAAAAAGGCAGCAGCCAAGAAGACGGTAGCGAAGAAAGCAGCACCGAAGAAGGCAGCGGCCAAGAAAACCGTCGCCAAGAAAGCGGTAGCGAAGAAAGCAGCACCGAAGAAGGCAGCGCCGAAGAAAGCAGCACCGAAGAAGGCAGCGCCGAAGAAAGCAGCAGCCAAGAAAGCAGCACCGAAGAAAGCCGCTGCAAAGAAGGCTGCACCCAAGAAAGCTGCAGCTAAAAAAGCAGCGCCGAAGAAGGCTGCTTCCAAAAAGGCCGCTGCCCCTAAAAAGGCTGCTGCACCGAAGAAGGCTGCTGCACCGAAGAAGGCTGCTGCCAAAAAGCCTGCTGCGAAAAAGCCTGCTGCCAAGAAGGCCGAAAAGCCTGCTGCTGCTGCAAAACCCGCCGCTGCTGCCGCACCCGCTGCTGCAGTGAAGACTGTGCTGAACCCGGCTGCTGCATGGCCGTTCCCGACCGGCACCCGTCCGTAAGCGTCAGTAGTAAGCCAGGCTTTGCTTGGAAGCCCGAGTCGCTTCGGGCACAATTCCCGCTGCATGCCCGTCGTGCGGCGGGAATTTTTTTAGGAGCTTGGCGTGTTGTTCAGCATACTTAACCTGGTCGTCGACACGATTACGGGCATCCTCGGTTTTTTGTTCCTGCTGCGGTTCTGGACCCAGGCCGTGCGCGTACGACCGCCTTCTTCACTTGGTGAGTTCGTTTACCGGCTGACTGATTGGGCGGTGAAGCCCTTGCGTCGCCTGTTTCCCGGCGTCGGCGGCTATGACTGGGCTTCGCTGGTCGCGGCCTTCCTGATCGCATTGATTGGGGTGCTCGTGACGTCGGCGGCAGCCGGACGGCTGGCCCCGGGACCGGTGCTGCTGCTCTCGGCCTACCAGCTGATCAGCTGGATCCTGTATGGCCTGATGGGCTTGATCATCATTGAAGTCGTGCTCAGCTGGGTCAACCCGCAAGCGCCGGTGGCGCCCTTCGTTCGCGCGCTGAACCAGCCGGTCATGCGGCCGTTCCGCCGCATCCTGCCACCAATCGGTGGCATCGACCTGTCGCCAATCCTGGCTTTCCTTGCGCTGCGAATCGCGCTCTACCTGGCGGGCGCACTGCTGCTGCAATGACCGCGTCGCGGCTGCGCCTGGCGGTGCAGGTCGTACCCAATGCGAGCAAAAGCGAAGTGGCGGGTGCGGCCGAAGGTGCGCTGCGCATCCGGCTGCAGGCGCAGCCGATAGAGGGGCGCGCCAATGAAGAGCTGGTGCGCCTGCTGGCCAGGCTGCTTGGCTTGCCCAAATCGGCAATCGCGGTGGTGCAGGGTCAGGCCAGCCGCTGCAAGCTGGTCGAGATCCGCTGCCCGGAGGGCATGGATGAAGACAGTGTTCGCCGCAGCTTGCTCGGCGACGCGGCTTGAATGCTCACGCTTGCCCGGCCTGCGGCAAGCTCCCTTCTAATTAGATATAGCGGTAGCCGAAAGCCTGGTGGAAGCGTTCGCCAATCTCGTCTACCGACGGCGCATGGTTTTGCCCGCCCTGGTGCGCAATCTTGATCGAACCCATCAGGCTGGCCAGGCGTCCGGTGGTTTCCCAATCCATGTCATTGGCCAAGCCGTACAGCATGCCGGCGCGGAAAGCGTCGCCGCAGCCGGTCGGGTCGACCACGGCAGACACTGGCACGCAGGGAATTTCAATGCGCGATTCGCCTGTATATATATGCGCGCCGAGTTCACCGCGCGTCACCACCAGCGCCTCGACCTCGCTCGCAATCTGCTCAAGGCTCAGGCCGGTGCGGCCAGTCAGCAATTCGGCTTCATAGTCATTGACGGCAACATAGCTCGCCATGCGTATGAATTTGCGCAGCTCTTCACCGTCGAACATCGGCAAGCCCTGGCCCGGATCGAAAATGAAGGGTACGCCCAGCTCGGCGCAATCGCGCGCATGTTCCACCATGCCGTCGCGACCGTCAGGCGCGATGATGGCAAGCTTGACCGGGGCCGCGTCAGCCACGCGATTGCGATGCGATTCGGTCATCGCGCCCGGATGGAAAGCCGTGATCTGGTTGTTGCCCGCGTCGGTGGTGATGAAGGCTTGCGCTGTGTAAGCCTCGGGCACCATGCTGATGCAGCGGGTCGTGATGTCGAGCGCTTCCAGCCGCTCCAGGTAACTGTCGCCATCCTGGCCGATCGTGGCCATGACCAGCGGGTCGCCATCCAGCAGCTTCAGGTTGTAGGCGATATTGCCGGCGCAACCGCCGAATTCGCGGCGCATGCTGGGCACCAGGAAAGCGACGTTGATCTTGTGCAGTTGGTCAGCCAGCAATGCTTCAGAGAAGCGGCCGTGAAAAGCCATGATGGTGTCGAAGGCGAGCGAGCCGCAAATCAGGGAAGTCATGTTTGTTTACGCTTTCGTGCTTGGTTCTGTCGTGGTGAGGGATGGGTCGCCTGCCATTGCGGCGCGCAGGCGGCGGGCGCCGCAAGCACCGGCATCGAAGGCATCAAGGATAGAACACATACAGCCGGTAACCTGAGGCTTTCAGCTGCGTCAGCGTGAAACTCAGGCGGATCGGTTTTTCCGATGACGGACCGAGCCCGCGGTTGCGTTCGCGCGGCGTCAGGTATTCGGCCGGCGTCAGTACGCGCCGGACCACGGGCTGGTCGCTGGCATCGTTGAGCGTGAGTTCGAGATGCGGCCAGGCCTGGGTGACGCCGCTGCGGTTGCGCAATAGCGTGCCCAGCAGGAAGGTATTGTCGCTGTCGGGCAGCGCCTGCAGTTCGCTTGCCTCGAGCGTCACGTATTCAATCTGCGCCGGCAGGTCGACCTTGCAGTCGAAGGCAATGCAAAGCTCGGTAAGTGCCGGCAGGGTCGCTGGCCATTGCGCCGCGATCGGGGTACGAAAGGCAATGCCGGCCTGCAGGATGGCAAGCAGCAGCAGGACCACAGAGCCGGCGCCGAGCGCCGCGTTCACGCGGCGGCGGCGCTGGCGCTGCTGGCGCGCCTGGCGCACGAATTCGGGTTCTTCGTTATCGAGTGCATCGATCGGGTCGACGGTACCGCCCGCCGCATCGGCGTTTCCGCCTTCGCGCCAGGGCTTGTTCTGCAAGTCGTCAATGGCGCGGTCGATGTCGTCCGGGCCATCGACGATGGCGTCCGCTGGTCGCGTGGCGTTTTGCGCTGGCGCAGCCGGCCACGGGCGCATGTCCATCAGCGTCATCCGCGTCAGCGGATCCAGGTCCTGGTCAGCTGGTGCAGGGTGCGCGGTGTGGGCGGCAAGCGGCGCCGAAGGTGGAGATGGTTCGGATGGTGCAGATGGTGCCGCAGGTGCAGGCACTACGGTCGGGGACGGAGGCGCCAGCGCTGCCTGCGCCGAAATGTCCGGCTCGCTTTGGTCGGCCGGGGCGCGCATGTTCGCCGCAGTGGGCGCTGGCGCCAAGGCATCGTCGCTTGCAGGACTTGTGTCGATCGGGTTGTTGCCGGCCTGCGCCGGTTCTTGCACCTCGCCAGCCATCGAAGACCGGGTCTCGTCGCTGGCACCCGGATAGGGGGGTGCAGCTGGCATCGCCACCTGCGCGTCTGAGGGGGAGGGCGCCGCCAAGCCGATGCCGGGCGTGGCGCTTGCCTCATCTGGCGCTGCTACCGGAGCGGGCGGCAACAGGTGCTCGACGCCGTTGAAGATTTCCTTGCACGAGCCGCAACGCACCAGGCCGCCGCGCAACTTCAACTGGTCATGTGTAACGCGGAATGTGGTCTGGCAATGCGGGCAGCGCGTGGCTAGCGACATGCTAGTGTCCCCGGCTGCCAGCCAGGGCAACCCACCCGTCATGCGCAGCCCAGACGCCCAGTTGCAGGTAGGGCGCATAGGCAGCGATCAATTCGTCGGCCTGGCGCTCGAGCACGCCTGACAGCAGCAGCGAGCCACCCGGGGCCACCCGCTGGCACAGCATCGGCGCCATCAGCTTCAGCGGGTTTGAGAGGATATTGGCAACCACGACATCGTACTGCCGGCCAGTGGCGAGGCTGGCGAATTCCTCGGGCTCAAAGAAGGCAATGTCGCTGGCATTGCGCTGCGCATTGAAGCGCGCGCTCTCGACGGCTTGCTCATCGATATCCACGCCCTGCACTTCGGCCGCGCCCAGCTTGTGGGCGACAATGGCCAGGATGCCGGAACCGCAGCCGTAATCCAGCACGTTCTTGCCCACGGGCGCATGCTGTTCCAGCCATTCCATGCAAAGACGGGTGGTCGGATGGCTGCCGGTGCCGAAAGCCAGGCCAGGGTCCAGTTCCAGCACCAGTGCGGCCGGGTCGGGCGCCTGGTGCCAGCTGGGCACGACCCAGATATTGCGGCCAACCTTGATCGGGTCGAATTGCGACTGCGTCAGGCGCACCCAATCCTGCTCGGCCACGCTGCGCAGGGTAAAGCCCGGCGCTTGTTCCAGCCCGAGCATCGTGGCAGCTTCGGCCACGACCGCGGCAGCGTCGGCATCGGCGCCCACGAGCGCGACGATGCGGCTGTTTTCCCAGGCGCTTGCCGGTTCCATGCCCGGTTCGCCGAACAGGGGTTGTTCGGCCGCCGTGCCTTCGTCCGCATCTTCAACCGAAACCGACAGTGCGCCGGCCTCCATCAAGGCATCCGACAGCGGTTCAGCCTGTTGCCGTTGGACTGCGATGATGATTTCGGTGTAGCTCATGCTCAAGCCTTTGCAATCTTCAAGGCATCCCTGGTCAAATCGGGTTTGTTGGCCAGCTTTTGTTCCAGGTAATGGATATTGGTGCCGCCTTCGATGAAGCGCGCATCCACCATCAATTCGCGGTGCAGCGGAATGTTGGTGAGTATGCCCTCGACCACCATTTCCGACAGGGCAATCTGCATGCGCCGGATTGCCTGCTCGCGGGTGGCGCCATAGGCAATTACCTTGCCCACCATGGAGTCATAAGTCGGCGGAACATAATACCCCGCGTAGGCATGCGAGTCGACGCGTATGCCCGGACCGCCGGGTGCGTGCCAGGACAGTATCCGTCCCGGCGAAGGGGTGAACTTGAACGGGTCCTCAGCATTGATGCGGCACTCGATCGCATGGCCCTTGAGTTCAATGTCGCGCTGGCGGAAACGCAGCTTTTCGCCAGCGGCAACACGGATCTGTTCCTGCACCAGGTCCACGCCGGTAATCATTTCCGACACCGGATGCTCGACCTGGATCCGGGTATTCATTTCAATGAAATAGAACTCGCCGTTTTCGTACAGGAATTCAAAGGTGCCGGCGCCGCGGGAGCCCATCTTGCGACAAGCCTCGGCGCAACGGTCGCCGATGCGCTCGACGATCTTGCGCGGTATGCCCACCGCCGGCGCTTCCTCGATCACTTTTTGGTGCCGGCGCTGCATCGAGCAGTCGCGCTCGCCCAGCCAGACGGCGTTACGGAATTCATCGGCCAGCACCTGGATTTCCACATGGCGTGGATTTTCCAGGTACTTCTCCATGTATACCTCGGGGTTGCCGAAGGCGGTGCCGGCTTCGGCGCGGGTCATTGCCACCGCTGACAGCAGCGCGGCTTCGGTATGCACGACGCGCATGCCGCGCCCGCCGCCGCCGCCCGCTGCCTTGATGATGACCGGGTAACCAACCTTGCGCGCGATGCGGATGATTTCCTTCGGGTCTTCCGGCAAGGCGCCATCCGAGCCGGGCACGCAGGGCACGCCAGCCTTGATCATCGCTTGCTTGGCCGACACCTTGTCGCCCATCAGGCGGATGGTTTCAGGCCGCGGTCCGATGAAGACGAAGCCCGATTGCTCGACCCGCTCCGCGAAGTCAGCGTTTTCGGAAAGGAAGCCATAGCCGGGATGTATAGCCTCGGCATCCGTCACTTCAGCCGCGCTGATGATGGCTGGCATGCTGAGGTAACTCTGGGCCGAGGCGGCCGGGCCGATGCACACCGACTCGTCGGCCAGCTTCACGTATTTGGCTTCACGGTCGATTTCGGAATACACGACCACGGTCTTGATGCCCATCTCGCGGCAGGCACGTTGCACCCGCAGCGCGATTTCGCCGCGGTTGGCAATCAGGATTTTTTCAAACATAGGTGGGAGTCTTGCGTTAGACGGTCAGCCGGGTAAACCGGAAGGCCGGTCAGCCAATAATGAACAGCGGTTGGCCGAATTCGACCGGCTGGCCGTTTTCCACCAGCACTTGCTTGATGACGCCCGCGACATCCGTATCGATTTCGTTGAGCAGTTTCATGGCTTCGATGATGCACAGCGTCTGGCCCGGCTTGACGCTGGTGCCGACATCGACGAAGGGAGCGGCGCCCGGGGTGGCGGCGCGGTAGAAGGTGCCGACCATGGGCGACTTGACGACGTGGCCTTCCGGTTCGACCGGGGCGGCAACTGCCGCCGCCGCGGCGGGCGCGGCAACCGGGGCGGCCTGCGGCGCCGACGTCATCTGCTGCGGCATCATGACCATGTGGCTCTGGACGGCGCTGGACGATTTGACGATCCGGACTTTGCTTTCGCCTTCCGTCACTTCAAGTTCCGCGATGTCGGATTCGGCAACAAGGTCAATCAGGGTCTTCAATTTACGCAGGTCCATAAGATCCTCGAGAATGGGGCAATACTGGTCGGACGCCGGAGGCATTGCAGCCGGCTCAGTTATCGGGTGCTGTCGCTACAGCCGGTTCAGGGCAAAGTCGATTGCGGCGCGATAGCCATCCACGCCAAGGCCGCAGATCACGCCGGTTGCGATAGCGGACAGGTAGGAGTGGTGGCGAAAGGCTTCGCGCGCATGCACGTTGGAAATGTGCACTTCGACGAAAGGGATGGCCACGCCCGCGAGCGCATCGCGCAAGGCGATGCTGGTATGGGTGAGGCCGCCGGGATTGATGACGATGGCATTGACCTGCTCCGCGCGGGCAGCGTGGATGCGGTCGATCAGTTCGCCTTCATGATTGCTTTGCAGGTGTTCAAGCCGCGCGCCAGACTGGGTAGCCTGGGCCTGGGCTGCACGCACCACATCGTCAAGCGTCGTGTGTCCGTACACGCCTGGCTCGCGGCTGCCGAGCAGGTTGAGGTTGGGACCGTTCAGCAGGAGTATGTGGTTGGCCATCAGCCGGGTGATTCCGTTTCGCGACGATGGCGGCATTTTGCCGTCAAATAACGTTGATTGGCAAGGAGAAATGCTCTCGCCGGCTCAAAGCCCTTGCAGGTCCCGTCGCAACTCGTCCATTTTCAATCGCCCCAGATATTGCTTGCGCACCCGGCCCGCGCCGTCGAGCAGCACGGTGTAGGGCAGGCCGCCCGCCTTGTTGCCCAGTTGGCGCGAGAGTTCGGTGCCGCTGGTACCAGCCACGAGCAGCGGGTAATCAATCTTTTGTTTTGCGGCAAATTCAACGATGTTGCTTGGCGAATCAATGCCAATCCCCACTATCTGCAGTTTGGCGGCGCCGATTTCCTTTTGCAGCAGGTTCAATTCCGGCATCTCTTCCACGCAGGGCGGGCACCAGGTGGCCCAGAAATTCACCAGCAGTGGCCGACCGCGGTATTGGTCGAGCCGCACTTGTTCGCCCTTGGGATTGGGCAGGGATTGCGCCAACAGTTGCGCGCCGGCCAAGTCGGTGGCGGCGACCGGCGCCAGGCGCTTGACGCCAACATACGCGCCGATGCCGGCAAAGAGAATGCCGATAAGCAAAAAAACAAGTACCTGGCGTTTCAAGGATGCTCGCTTTCGCCGCCGTCGAGCAGCGCGCGCACGGCAGCGATATCGGCGCGCTCCAGGGCCCGTCCATCACCGCGCTTGCGCCCGGCGCGCAAATCGTTGACTTCATAAATGGCCAGGTGCACGCCTTCCTGCCGGTGCAGGTAGCTCAGCCTTTCGACCGGCTCGCCGCGGCCCGAGAAATGCGGCGTCTCCGACACTTCGAAATCGATGCCGCGGTTGAGCAAATGAATTTCGACGTCCTTGGCGCTGTCAGTGAATAACTGGAGGTGTATGTCCGAATGCTCACCGGCAGTGCCGTTGAGCACTGCGCCGGTCAGGTAGGGCGAATAGGCTTGCAAGCCGGCCATGATTTCCAGCGCCAGTTCGCGCAGCCGGCGCAGGCGGGCCGGCTGCGAGTCGGCCAGGAAGAGTTCGTTGTAAGCGCGTACTTCGTCCTCGATCTGCGCATTGTCAGGCAAGACTTCGCCATGGACGCGGCGTTCGCCAAGGAGTTGCCGGATCGCGCGCTTCTTGGCGCTGGCATAGTCGGCGCCATCCTCGGCGATCATGCGCGCGGCGGCAGCGGCAATCTCGGCCCGTAGTTGGCTGGCATCGGAAGGGTAGTCGGTCGGCATGGCTTGCCAGTGCGGGTCGGGTAGAATCCCGATATTCGAATCTGCGATTTTACAATGCATATCCACATCTTAGGCATTTGCGGTACTTTCATGGGTGGACTGGCAGTTTTGGCAAAGCAAGCCGGCCATCGCGTGACCGGTTGTGACGCCAATGTCTATCCGCCCATGAGCACCCAGCTCCAGGCCCAGGGCATTGAACTGGTCCAGGGTTTCGGCGCCGACCAGGTCAGCCTGGCGCCGGACCTGTACGTGATCGGCAACGTGGTCTCGCGCGGCAATCCGCTGATGGAGGAAATCCTCAACCGTGGCTTGCCCTATACGTCCGGGCCGCAGTGGATAGGCGCGCATATCCTGCAAGGCAAATGGGTGCTTGCCGTGGCCGGCACGCATGGCAAGACCACCACCAGTTCCATGCTGGCGTGGCTGCTGGAAGACGCTGGCTATGAGCCGGGCTTTTTGATTGGCGGGGTGCCGATGAATTTCGGCATTTCGGCGCGCTTGCCCGGTTCCACCGGTTCGCCTTTCTTCGTGATCGAGGCTGATGAATACGACACCGCCTTTTTCGACAAGCGCAGCAAGTTCGTGCATTACCTGCCCAAAACCGCGGTGCTGAACAACCTGGAATACGACCACGCTGACATTTTCCCCGATCTGGCCGCGATCGAAACCCAGTTCCACCACCTGCTGCGCACCGTGCCCGGCATCGGCCGCGTGATTGCCAATGCGCGCGAAAGCTCGCTCGACCGGGTGCTGGCGCGGGGTTGCTGGAGCGAGGTGGAACGCTTTGGCGGCGAGCGCGACTGGACTGCGCGCGAACTGCCGGGCGGCGATTTCGAGGTGCTGCATCAAGGCGTGCTGCAAGGCGTGGTGAAGTGGGACCTGACTGGCGAGCATAACCGCCTCAATGCGCTGGCCGCGATTGCGGCTGCACGCCATGTCGGCGTGCCGCCCGCGCAGGCGATTGCTTCGCTGACCCGCTTCCAGAGCGTGAAGCGGCGCATGGAAGTGCGCGGCGAAGTCGGCGGCGTCACCGTCTATGATGATTTCGCGCACCACCCGACTGCAATTGCGACGACGGTGGCGGGTTTGCGCAGCAGCATCGGCCCGGCCCGCATCCTGGCCGTGCTGGAGCCGCGCTCGAACACGATGAAGCTGGGGACGATGAAAAGCGCGCTCCCGGGCAGCCTGCAGCAAGCCGACCTGGTCTACGGTTATGGCGCCCGCGAGGGCCGCGATGCACTTGGCTGGAACCTGGCCGACGCACTGGCGCCGCTGGGCGCGCGCGCCGCAGCGTTCGACGACCTGGCGCAACTGGTGGCTGCGGTCACGCGCGATGCGCGCCCCGGCGACCATGTGCTGGTGATGAGCAATGGCGGTTTTGGCGGCGTGCACCAGAAGATACTCGACAGCCTGGGCAAAGGGCAGGGCGCATGAACGCGAGCGGCCGCCGTTTGTCGCGCGTCGTCATGGCTTGCTGCCGATGCGGCCGGGAGCGTGCATGATTCTTTACCTGCACGGTTTCCGCTCGTCACCCTTGTCATTCAAGGCGCGCCTGCTGCAGGAACGCATGCAAGCGCTCGGGCTGGCCGACCAGTATTGCTGCCCGCAATTGCCAGCCTCGCCGCGCGCGGCCGCAGTGTTGATGGAAGAATTGGTGGCTGGCGTACCGGTCGAGCAGTTGTGCCTGATTGGCTCTTCGCTGGGCGGCTACTATGCAACCTGGCTGGCTGAAAAAACCGGCTGCCGCGCGGTCTTGCTCAATCCGGCGGTTTCACCGCTACGCGACCTGTCGCGCCATGTCGGCGTGATGCCAGCCTGGCATTCCGACGAACCATTTGAATTCAAGCAGGCTTACCTGGATGAATTGCGGGCACTCGAAGTGCCTGCACTCACCGAGCCCGCGCGCTACTTCCTCATTGCCGCCACCGGCGATGAGGTCCTGGACTGGCGCGAAATGCGCGACCGTTATGCGCTGGCGCGCCAGCGCATCATTCAAGGCAGCGACCACGGCCTGTCCGACTTTGCCGGATACATGGACGATGTGCTGGCCTTTTGCGGCGTCGAAACCAAACCTTCGTGACGATGCCCGGGCCGCTTCGGTCGACCTCGACCTGGCCGGGACACGCACACAAGAAAAGAATTGAAGAGCTGAATGAATCTGTTTTTTGAAGAGTCGGGCGATTTCAAGGCGGGCGCCGTGCTGTCGCAGCAAGGCGAGGCGTGGCAAGTCGAAACCCAGTCGGGCAAGCGCACCAAGGTTCGCGCCCGCGATGTGCTGTTGCAGTTTGCCGCACCTACGCCTGAGCAGTTGCTGCAGGAAGCGCGCGCGGCTGCGGACGATATCGACCTCGATTTCCTGTGGGAAGTGGCAGGACAGGAGGAATTCGGGTTTGCTGAACTGGGCGCGGAATATTTTGGCCACGATCCCAAGCCGCATGAGGCGGCCGGCTTGCTGCTGAAGCTGCATGCGTCGCCGATGTATTTCTACCGCAAGGGACGCGGGCGCTACAAGGCTGCGCCGGAATCGTCGCTGAAGGCCGCCCTGGCCGGGGTGGAAAAGAAAAAGCAGCAAGCCATGCTGCAAGCCAGCTATGTCGAGGAATTGAAGGCGCAGCGCCTGCCCGAAGCCATGCGCGGCATGGCACGCCAGTTGTTATTCCGCCCCGACAAGAGCAGCGTCGAATACAAGGCGCTGGAAACCGCATGCGCCGAGCTGCACACAACGCCGGCGCGCCTGATGCTGGCCGTGGGTGGCATTGCATCTACGCTGGAATTGCACTGTGCGCCGTTCCTGATGGAGCATTTCCCGCGCGGCACCGGCTTTCCGCCATTGCCGGCGCCCGCGATGCCTGATCTTGGGCGGGCCGACGTGCGCGCATTTTCCATCGACGACGTCACGACAACTGAAATCGACGACGCTTTCTCGGTCACGGTGCTGACAGATGGCATGATCCGGGTCGGCATCCATATCGCCGCACCGGCGCTGGGGATCAAGCGCGGCGACGCGGCTGACATGGTGGCCCGCCAGCGCCTGTCCACTATTTATATGCCGGGCGACAAGATCACGATGTTGCCCGATGAGCTGGTCCAATCCTTCACGCTGGCCGAAGGCCGCGATTGCCCGGCGGTCTCGCTGTACGCAACCATCAATACTGCCGACTGGAGCGTGGCCAGCCTGCAAACCCGGGCTGAACTGGTGCCGATGTCAGCCAACCTGCGGCATAACGACCTGGACGAGCTGGTCACTGAGGAAAATCTCGCCAATGGCAGTGGCGAGTATCCGCACAAGCAGGAGCTGGGCTTGTTGTGGCAGTGGGCCCAGGTGCTGGAAGCCGGCCGCATGGCCAAGCGGGTGGCGTTCGGCCTGAAGCCGGAACAGAACAACCGCGTCGACTTCAATTTCTACGTCGAAGACGATGTCGTCACCATCCAGCGCCGCAAGCGCGGCGCGCCGCTCGACAAGCTGGTCGCCGAGCTGATGATCTTCGCCAACAGCAGCTGGGGCCGCATGATGCACGACTATGGCGTGCCCGGCATCTACCGCTGCCAGGGCGGCGGTTGGGGCGGCACCCGCATGCAAGTGCGCATGCTCACGCATGCAGCGCCGCACCAGGGCCTGGGCGTGGACCAGTATGCCTGGAGCACGTCGCCGCTGCGGCGCTACACCGACCTGGTGAACCAGTGGCAGATCCTGGCTTGCGTCGAGCATGGCGTGACTGCGCCATTGGCTGCACCCTTCAAGCCCAAGGATGCCGACCTGTTCGCCATCGTCTCGGCTTTCGAGGCCGCCTATGCCTCGTATTCCGACTTCCAGTCACTGATGGAGCGTTACTGGTGCCTGCGCTGGCTGTCACAGGAAAATGCGCGCCAGGTGGATGCCGTGGTGCTCAAGGAAGAAATTTTGCGCCTGGCCGATATACCGCTGGTCATCAAGTTGCCGGGCATGAGTCCGCTTGCGCGCGGCACCCAGGTCAGGCTCGACCTGCTGCGCTGGGACGAGGTCGACCTTTCGGTGGAATCGCGGGTGCTGGAAATCGCCGGCGCCGCATCCGAGGAAATGATGACCGACGCCGATGCCGAACTGGATGATGCGACCATGCTGGCCGACCAGGAAGCGGATGCCGCGCAGGACGAGCCCGTGACCGAGCCGTCCGCCGCGGCGGACGAAGCCAGCGTTGCAAGCGGTGCAAGCGGTGCAAGCGTTGCTGATGCGCCCGGCGGCGCCGCCAGTGCGGCAGCCCCCGGCAGCGCAGCCCACGACGCCGCGTAGACGGCCGCCGCGCCGCACCAACCCAGTGGCGCGGCCGATACGTTGGCCAAGCGTCATCGTAGGAAAGCGGGGGAGGCTGTCGTAAAATTCGCTACGCTCCCGGAAGGCTTGCCCATTGAAGTACATTGCCAAAAATCCCACGATCTCGATAGCCATCGGCGTTTCGCTGCTGGTGCATGGGGCCCTGCTCGCTATCCGTTTTGCGCCGCCGGAAGCCCTGCGCTTCAAGCCGACCGACCCGGGCCTGGAGGTAGTGCTTGTCAACGCCAAGCACGACAGCAAGCCGGTCAAGGCGCAGGCACTGGCCCAGGCCAACCTGGATGGCGGCGGCAATGCCGATGCCGGCCGCGCCAAGTCGCCGCTGCCCGACTTGCGCCAGCATGCGCATGGCGACAGCCTGAAAGCCGCGCGGCGCCGCATTGCCGAACTCGAAGAGCAGCAACAGCGCATCCTGGCGCAGGCTAAAAAGACAGAACGGCGCACCACGCCGCCGGCCGAGCGCGAAAAGCCGCCCGAAACAGCGCCCGCGCCTGACGGCAATGACCGCTACGACAGCGCCCGCGCCGTCGCACGCATGGAAGCGGAAATTGCGCGCAACATTGAAGACTACAACCAGCGCCCGAAGAAAACCCAGATCACGCCCAGCACGCGCGAAGTCGGTTACGCCATGTATTACAACGGCTTGCAGCGCAAGCTGGAAAGCATAGGCACGCTCAATTTCCCCCAAGAGAATGGCCGCAAGCTGTATGGCGAACTGGTGGTCTACATACCGATCTACCAGGACGGCAGCATCTATGAAAAAGAGGGCGGGCCGCGGGTCGAGCGCAGCTCCGGCCTGGCCGCCCTTGACAATGCGGCGCTGCGCATCGTGCGCCGCGCCGCGCCTTTCGGTCGCTTCCCGGCCAACATGCGCAGCTCCGGCAAGGACGATGTGTGGGAAGTTATTACGCGCTTCAAGTTCACGCGCGAAGATGCGCTGGAAGCGCAATTGCGAGGCGGATGATGGCGCAGCCCGCTCCCGCCCGCTATGCCGTGATCGGCAATCCGGTTTCGCATAGCAAATCGCCCGCCATTCATGCCTGGTTCGCCGCCCAGACCGGGCAAGCGCTGACCTATGAAAGGCTGCTGGCGCCGCTGGATGGCTTTGCCGCCACCGTGCGCGACTTCATGCAAGCCGGCGGCGCTGGCGCCAACATCACCGTGCCCTTCAAGCTTGAAGCGCATGCGCTGGCTGATGAATTGCTGCCGCGCGCGGCAGCAGCCGGCGCGGTCAATACCCTCATTTTCAGGGATGGCCGCATCGTTGGCGACAACACCGATGGCGCCGGCCTGGTGACGGACATCGTGCGCAATGCCGGGGTGGCGCTGGCCGGGCGGCGCATCCTGTTGCTGGGCGCGGGCGGGGCTGCGCGCGGCGTGCTGCTGCCGCTGCTGCGGGAACAGCCCGCGCAATTATTCCTCGTCAACCGCACTGCCTCGCGCGCGCATGAATTGGCAGCCGCTTTCGGGCCGCAGCGCGGTGCTTGCGAACTCGAAGGCATGGCTTATGAAGACTTGCGCGGCCAGTTCGATGTGCTGATCAACGCGACATCAGCGAGCCTGGATGCGCAATTGCCGCCGCTGGCTGCGGGTTGCTTTGCCCCGCGCGCATTTGCCTATGACATGATGTACGGCGCCCAGCCCACCGTCTTCATGCAATTCGCCATGCAGTGTGGCGCGCAAGCACGCGACGGCCTGGGCATGCTGGTCGAGCAGGCGGCGGAATCCTTCCTCGCCTGGCGCGGCATCCGGCCACCAACGGCGCAGCTGCTGGAGACGATGCGAGGCTAAAGGACGAGGCGGGGATAACGGCAAGGGGACAGCGGCAAGGGGACAGCGGCAAGGGGACAGCGGCAAGGGGACAGGCGCGGGGCCAATAAAAATGAAAATACTTCGCAAACTATTACTGCTGTTGTTCGTTGCCGCCTTTGGGCTCGTGTTCCTGGTGCAGCTTTACTATTTTGCCCAGATCGGCTGGTGGGTCGACCACAATCCTTCCAGCACCAGCTTCATGGACCGCCAGCTGCAAGTACTGCAGCAAAAAAATCCGAAAGCCCGCCTGCAGCACCAATGGGTGCCGTATGAGCGCATCTCGGTGCACTTGAAACGGGCGGTGATTGCCTCCGAAGACGCCAATTTTTCCGGCCACGAAGGCGTGGACTGGGAAGCCATGCAAAAAGCCTGGTCCAAGAACACCCGCAAAGGGCGCGTGGTATCGGGCGGCTCCACCATCACCCAGCAACTGGCGAAGAACCTGTTCCTGTCGGGCGACCGCAGCTACATCCGCAAGGCGCAGGAACTGGCGATCACGTACATGCTCGAATTCTGGATGGACAAGGAAAGGATTTTCGAGATCTACCTGAACGTGGTCGAACTGGGCAACGGCGTCTTTGGGGCAGAGGCTGGTGCGCGTCATTACTACGGCATATCGGCGGCGCAACTGAATCCGGAACAGGCAGCCAGGCTGGCCGTCATGCTGCCGCGCCCGCGCTTTTTCGACCGCAACCAGGGCTCGGCTTACCTGGCGCGCCGCACCGCGCTGATCCTGCGCCGCATGCAAGCGGCCGAACTGCCTTGATGACGCGCTTGCCGCATGCGGCGCCGCGCTGTTCGCGGCTTGCTTGCGCCTTGCCTTGTCAGTACACTTGCGCTGTTTTCGTTTCCGGAGACCCGTCTTGGGTAGTCCCTCGTCAAGTACCGCGCCGTCAACGGACGGCTGACAGGCGGGCAAGCGCTGGTTCCTTCCATTGCGCTGCTCGCCGACAAATGGTGGGCGGCGCGCAAAGGCCTGACCGGGCCGCGTCCCTTCAAAATCATTCGACCCGCGCTGCGCGACGCGCGCGGGCATGTGGCGCAGCCTTGGCTGCGCCTGGGGAGAGCAGATGATCAATGTCTTCGTCCTGCAAGGAGGGCGCCTGTCGCAGGTGAATATCGACCGCCGGGAAGACCTGGATTCGATATCGCCGGTGTGGGTCGACCTGACCGATCCGAACGACGAAGAGCGCGGCTGGGTGAAAAGCGCCTATGGCATCACCCTGCCCGACGAGGATGAAGTCAAGGACATCGAAGCCTCGGCCCGTTACTACGAAGCCGAGAACGGCGACCTGCACCTGCGCACCGATTTCCTGCTTGATGACGACGATGGCCCGGCGCGGGTCGTGACGGTGGCTTTCATACTGGCGCGCAATATGCTGTTCTCGGTCCATACCGACGACTTGCCCGTGTTCCGCCTGGTGCGCATGCGTGCCCGTTCACGCCCGGGATCGATTGCGGATTACAAGGATGTCTTGCTGGACTTGTACGCCACCGACGCTGAATATTCGGCCGATGCGCTCGAAGGCATTTACCAGAACCTGGAAGAAGTCAGCCGCAGCGTGCTGCAAAAGGAATTCACTGACCAGGATGCGGCCGAGTCGCTGTCGGCCATGGCCCAGGAAGAAGACTTGAATGGCCGCATCCGCCGCAACATGATGGATACGCGGCGCGCAGTCAGCTTCCTGATGCGCGGCCGCCTGCTCAACGCCGACCAGTTCGAGGAAGCGCGCCAGATCCTGCGCGACATTGAATCGCTCGACGGCCACACCGCCTTCCTGTTCGAGAAAATCAACTTCCTGATGGATGCCACCGTTGGCTTCATCAACATCAACCAGAACAAGATCATCAAGATCTTTTCGGTGGCTTCAGTGGCCTTCCTGCCGCCGACCCTGATTGCCAGCATCTACGGCATGAACTTCAAGTGGCTGCCCGAACTCGACTGGAGCCTGGGCTATCCATTCGCCCTGCTGCTGATGGTGGGAAGCGCGGTCGCGCCCTTCTGGTATTTCCGCAAGCGTGGCTGGCTGAAATAAGGCGCTGGCCTGCGGCCGGCGCCGCGCAAGGCGCAGGGCTTGACCGCGTTGCCGGTCAAGCCTTGGCGAAGGCGCGCCGGGCGGCGGCGATGGTCTGGTCGACCACTTCGTTGCTGTGCGCAGCCGACACGAAACCGGCTTCGAATGCAGAAGGGGCGAGATACACGCCTTCATCCAGCATCGCGTGGAAGAAAGCATTGAAGCGGTTTTTGTCGCACGCCATCATCTGCTTGAAATCGGCTGGGACTTGTTCGGCGAAATACAAGCCGAACATGCCGCCGACCGCGTTGGCGCAGAAGGCCAGGCCTGCATCCCTGGCCGCCTGTTGCAGGCCCTGCACCAGCCTTTGCGCGGTCGCACCCAGTGCTTCATAGAAGCCGGGCTGGCACACCAGCTTCAGCGTCGCCATGCCGGCCGCCACGGCCACCGGATTGCCCGATAGCGTGCCAGCCTGGTAGACGCCACCGAGCGGCGCCAGGTGTTGCATCAGGTCGCGCCGACCGCCAAAGGCGGCCACCGGCAAGCCGCCGCCAATCACTTTGCCCAGCACAGTCAGGTCCGGCCGTATGTCGTACAGCGCCTGGGCGCCGCCCAGGGCAACCCGGAATCCCGACATCACTTCATCGAATATCAGCACCGCGCCATGCGCTGTGCACAGGCGTCGCATCGCCTGCAGGAATTCGGCTGTAGCGGGCAGCAGGTTCATGTTGCCGGCTACAGGTTCGACGATGACGCAGGCGATCCGGTCGCCCATTTTCGCAAACGCGTCTTCGAGCTGCTGCGCATCGTTATAGTCCAGCACCATCGTGTGCGCCGCAAAGTCAGCCGGCACGCCGGCCGAAGTCGGGTTGCCGAAGGTGAGCAAGCCGCTGCCGGCCTTTACCAGCAAGGAGTCGGCATGGCCGTGATAGCAACCTTCAAATTTCACGATCAGGTCGCGTCCCGTTGCGCCACGCGCCAGGCGCAGCGCGCTCATTGCCGCTTCCGTGCCGCTGGATACCAGGCGCACTTGTTCGACCGAAGGGACGAGGCGGCAGATTTCTTCCGCCATCTCTATTTCCGCTTCGGTGGGCGCGCCGAAGGACAGGCCGCGTGCCGCCGCCAGCTGCACGGCGCTGACGACTTCAGGATGGGCATGGCCGACGATGGCCGGGCCCCAGGAGCCGATGTAGTCGATATAGCGGCGGCCATCCGCATCCCAGAACCAGGGCCCTTCTGCATGGGTGATGAAGCGCGGCGTGCCGCCCACCGAGCGGAAGGCCCGCACTGGTGAATTGACGCCGCCTGGGGTGCTGGCCTGGGCGCGGGCAAATAACTGGTCGTTCAATGAAGGTGTGGACGCATTCATGCTTGGGATCGGTAAGTGGAGTCGTGGCCCGTCATGGCGCCCGGGTGCTGCCAGGCGCCGCATACAGGTGAGGGTGTTCAGGTGTCGTCTTCCGTGTCGCGGGCCCAGAAATGGCGGTCCGGCACCAACTTGCCCATGCCCAGGCGCTGGGCGTGGGCCAGGGCAGCAACGGTAAATTCCTGCGCTTCGGCCACTGCCTGCGGCACTTCCACCCCATTGCCCAGGAGCGCCGCGATGGTCGCCGACAGCGTGCCGCCGGCGCCGGCGAACGAGCCGGGCTGGCGCTGCCACCTGTCTTCGCGCACCGCGCCTTCGTCGGAAAAGAGTACGTTCATCACTTCCTGGGCGCCGCCGGCGGCGCCCGCGATTCCACCCGCACCCACACCAGCACCAGTCACGCCAGTGACAAAAACATACTGGCAACCCTGCTCGATGATATCGGCAGCATCCTCGGCCAGCGTGCGCGTGGCTGATGGTTCGCGCCAGGTTTCGGCAAAGCGCACCAGTTCGACTGCGGACAACAATAGCAAGGTGGCTTGCGGCACCAGCAATTCGCGGGTGGCAATCAGCATTTCTTCGCCGTCTTCGGCCGCTTCCGGCATGGAAGTCAGGAAGGGATCGAGCACCAGCGGAATGTCGGGATAGTCGGAGACAATTTCAGCAATCGCGGCAATGCTTTCCAGGCCGCCCGGATAGCTCACTTTGAAGGCGGCAACCTGCATGTCTTCCAGCAAGACACGGGCCTGGTCTGCGACCCAGTCGGCTTCGACATCCTGCACGTCCTCGATGCCGGTGGTGTCGCCGATCAGGAGGGCAGTGACGACCGACAGGCCGTGGCAACCCATCGCAGCGAAGGAGGCGAGGTCGGACTGGATGCCGGTGATGCCCGCCGGATCGGAAGGCCCGAAGGCGAGTACTAGCGGCGAAGTTTGGTTTTGCACGGAGGCTGCATTAAGATACGACACTTTGCATTTTAACCTTGAAGGGACGGGACGTCGTGAGCGCTAGCGAAACCAACACCGAGTACAAGACTTGGATGTGCCTTATTTGCGGCTGGATTTATGATGAGGCAGCCGGCTTGCCGGATGAAGGCATCGCACCGGGAACGCGCTGGGAAGACGTGCCAATGAACTGGACTTGCCCTGAATGCGGCGCACGCAAGGAAGATTTTGAAATGGTTGCAGTGTGATTGATCACGACCTCGCAAGCTCTTGCGAGGTGCGAAGCGCATCCCCAGGCTGAGCCTCTGCCTTTCCTTAAGAGGGAGGGGGTGCCGGGGCATCGCTTAACTATGCAGTACCCTCGGACACTCCCTCCCTTTCAAGGGGAGGGCGGGGGTGGGGATGGGGTTGGCACCTAACGGTAAGTCGGAACCGACGCACAAGCGAATCTGCGAACGTGCGTTGACCCCATCCCCACGCTAACCCTCCCTTTGAAAGGGAGGGGATACCGTAGCTTCCACGGACTATGCAGGAGCGTGACAGCTTCCTCCCCTTTCGCCCTTGAAGTAGGTGGCAGCACCGTCCCCGCCTTCATGCTCCATCCGTTGTTCGACCAGCGCGCATTGATCTTGCTCAACTTGCATTATCGATAAAGCACGAACTTCGCGAAAATGCGACGAGCTGAAAACGCCTCGCCTATCTTGTCCCGGTGAATCTTGCTTTTTGTCACAGTTGGGCCGTATATTGGGCAACGGAATTTACCCGGAAGCCGCAATGACGACTGTAACAGAGCCCACTGGCCTGAAGATCATGGTGATAGACGACAGCAGCACCATACGGCGCTCTGCCGAGATTTTCCTTGGCCAGGCCGGTTACCACGTCGTACTCGCCGATGATGGCTTCGATGCGCTCGCAAAAATGAGCGACCATCGTCCGGCCCTGATCTTTTGCGACATCCTGATGCCGCGCCTCGATGGCTACCAGACTTGCGCGCTGATCAAGAAAAGCGCGCGCTTCCATGACACGCCAGTGGTCATGCTGTCCTCGAAAGATGGCCTGTTCGATCGCGCCCGCGGCGCCATGGTCGGTTCCAACGCCTATCTCACCAAACCATTTACCAAGGACAGCCTGTTGAAGACCGTGCGGGCATACACCGCTGTCGAAATGTCCCGCTAGACCAACCAAGGTATAAGCATGTCAATCCAGAAGATCCTCGTCGTCGACGACTCGCCCACCGAACGCTACTTCCTTTCGGACATCCTGATCAAAAACGGTTTCTCCGTGTCGACCGCTGAAAACGGCGAAGAAGCGCTGCAAAAGATCAAGGCCGACAAGCCGCAGCTGATCCTGATGGATATCGTGATGCCGGGCCAGAACGGTTTCCAGGTCACGCGTGCAATCTCACGCGATCCGGAAAGCCAGGACGTGCCGGTCATTATCTGCACCAGCAAAGGCCAGGAGACCGACCGCATCTGGGGCTTGCGCCAGGGCGCGCGCGACTACATCGTCAAGCCCGTCGATCCGCAAGAATTGCTGACCAAGATCGCGGCCCTCGGCTGATCCAGCTTCCCATGCCGCCAACCCCGGATACGCTCAGCAGCGCGACCCAGGACCAGGGCACGCGCCGGCGCACCCGCCTGCGCGAATTCCAGGCGCAGCTGGTCGAGCGCATGCAGGCGGCGCGCGCCGGTGCAGACACCCGCGTCAACCAGCTTGGCATTGAAATCGGCGCCCAGCGCTGGCTTGTCAACCTGGCGCATGCAGGCGAACTGACGCCCGTGGGCGGCATCACGCCGGTGCCGCTTACCAAAGACTGGTTCCTCGGCGTGACCAACCTGCGCGGCAACCTGGTCAGCGTCATCGACCTGGCGCGCTTTCTGGGTGGCGCGCCAACCGTGCCCGGCAAGGAAAGCCGCATCCTCGCTTTCGCACCCGCGCTCAATTTCAATGCTGCCTTGCTGGTCACGCGCGTGCTTGGCTTGCGCAACATGGCGCAGATGCAGGCGCAACCGCTTGCCAGGGCGGAGCCGTTGCCCTGGTCGCAGGATCGGTATGTCGACGCCGAAGGCCAGCACTGGCAGCAGCTCGACCTGTCGGTCGTGATTCGCGATCCAGCCTTCCTGCAGGTGGGCATGTAAGTACGGTCGGCGGCCTGTCACGGGCCGACGGCCCGCGTACCTGCGGCGGCTGGCAGCGACGGCATGGGCAGTACATGGGCAGCATTCACGGCAGCACAGAATTCACAGCATTCAGGCATTCGAGCATTCAGGGATATCAGGAGACTTAAAAAATGGCGTTCAACCTTAGTTTCTTGTCGAAAAAGAAGGCCGCCGACGCGTCGCCGCTGACGGTCGCCGAACTCGACATGATGCCGGCCGCAGGCGAGGGCCCAGCCGAGGCGGGCCAGCCGGCCGCGGCCGGGCTGGACCCTGCGCCGACCGTCGCCGTATCCGGCACGGAAGATGAGCGGGACACGCCTGCAGGCCAGTCGCCTGGCGGCGCGCGCCTTCCCCTGATCAGCCATTTGCCGATCCAGAAGCAGATCCGCTTACTGCTCGGCGCACTGACCGCTTCAGTGGTCCTGGGCGCGGTCTTCCTGTACATCAGCACCAGCCAGGCCATCATCACCGCGACCCAGACCCAGGTTGCGGGCGACGCGCTGATGCACTCGCAGCGTATCGGCAAGGCGGCGCCAAATGCGATCCAGGGCAACGTGCAGGCGTTCAAGCAGCTTGAGGAAAGCCGCAAGGAACTCAACGACGACTTGAACGTGCTGCAGAAAGGCGGCACCACCCAGGGTCGTGAAATCGACGCGCTCGACGACCACCTGATGTCGACGCTGGTCGAATCGCGCAAGCTGTGGTCCAACTCCGACAAGGCCGCCGACACCATCCTGAAGATGCGTGCCCAGCTGACCGGCTTTGGCGCCACGCTGAAAAAACTGAACGAAATCTCCCCTTCGCTGCTGGAACTGACCGAGCAGATCGTGGCGCTGAAGGCGCAATCCGGCGCCACGCCGCGTGAAATTTCCGCTGCCGGCCAGCTGGTCATGCTGACCCAGCGCCTGGGCCGCAGCTCGAATGAATTCCTGACTTCCGAAGGCGTGAACCCGGAAACCGCCTTCTTGCTGGGCAAGGACACCAACACTTTCCGCGACATCATCGACGGCTTTTTGAACGGCAGCGAAACACTGCGCCTGGCAGTCACCAAGGACCAGGAAACGCGCGACAAGCTGACTGAGCTGCAAAACCTGTTTGCGCAGTACCAGAAGTCGGTGGCGACCGTGCTGGGCAACCTGCAGAACTTCATTGCAGTCAAGCAGGCCGAGCAGCTGATCTTCGTCGAGAACGAGCCGCTGAAAGAGCGCCTGGCCCAACTGCAACGCAACCTGCGTCGCGAAGAAGATTCATTCGGATGGACTTTTTATGCGCTCGTGCTGGCGGCGCTGGGCGCGCTGCTGTCTGCAGCCGGCGTTGCAGTCGCACTGCTGCAAGACAGCCGGGTGCGGGCACGTGAATCGGAATTGCGGCGCGAAGAGGCGGAAAAGCAGCGGCTGGAAGCACGCAGCCATGAAGAAGAAGCCATGCGCACCAATGACCAGAACCAGGCCGCCATTTTGCGTCTGATGAATGAATTGCAGGAAGTGGCCGACGGCGACTTGACGATCCAGGCGACGGTGTCCGAAGACATTACCGGCGCCATTGCCGACTCGGTCAACTACACGGTGGAAGAGTTGCGTGGGCTGGTCGGACGCGTGACCCGGGTTGCGGAACAGGTGACGTCGGCATCGGACCAGGCGCAAAACATTTCGGTCGGCTTGCTCGATGCATCGCAGAAGCAGTCGCGCGAAATCCAGGAAACCGGCCAGGCCGTGCTCAGCATGGCAGCCCAGATTACCGATGTGTCGCGCTCGGCCAATGAGTCTGCCGAAGTGGCGCGCCAGTCGGTGAGCGCGGCAGAGCAGGGCGCACGCGCCGTGGAAAACGCGATCAAGGGCATGAATGAGATCCGCGAACAGATCCAGGAAACGTCCAAGCGGATCAAGCGGCTGGGCGAATCGTCGCAAGAGATTGGTGAAATCACCGAACTGATTTCCGACATTACTGAACAGACCAACGTGCTGGCGCTGAATGCCGCGATCCAGGCCGCCTCTGCTGGCGAAGCCGGTCGCGGCTTCTCGGTCGTGGCGGAAGAGGTGCAGCGCCTGGCAGAACGCTCCGGCGAAGCGACCAAGCAGATTGGCGCGCTGGTGCGCACGATTCAGACCGACACGCATGACGCCGTGGCGGCAATGGAAAAATCCACGCAGGGTGTGGTCGAGGGTGCGCGCCTGTCGGACGCGGCCGGCGCGGCACTGTCGGATATCCGGCGCGTCTCGAACCAGCTGGCAGAGCTGATCCAGGGCATTTCTGCGGCCACGGAAATCCAGGCCAGTTCCGCCAGCGGCGTGGCGCAGAACATCCAGAATATTTTGAGCGTCACTGAGCGCACGCAAGAGGGTACGCAAATGACGGCGCGCTCGATTCATGAGCTGTCGCGCCTGGCCGAGGAACTGAAGAGCTCCGTATCCCGGTTCCGCGTCGCTGCCTGACCTGCGCCGCATCGTGTGCCGCGCCGCCCCTGGCGCGCGGCACACCCGCTGAAAAATCGAGGCTTCATGACTCCGCTTTCCGATCAAACGCTCCCGCCAAACAATTTCGACACCGGGCCCCTGTCCTGGGTGATGAATGAAATCCGCGAGGCGCTGCAGCGCTCGCGCGCGCTGGTCACTGACGCGCTGACGCAGGATGCGGACACCCAGTCCACTTCCGTTCGCCAGGCGCGCAGCTTCCTGCACCAGGCCCACGGCGCGCTGCAGATTGTTGACCTCGATGGCGTGTCGGTGCTGACTGAAGCCGTTGAAAAAATGCTGGATGGCGTACTGGTTGGAAAGCCGGTCCTGGATGCGACGCTGGCGCGCGTCTACGGCACGGCCTGCAGCGCGATTGTCGAATATCTCGAAGAAATGCTGTCGGGCGCTTTACACCAGCCAGTGCGCCTGTACCCGTATTACAAGGATGCGCTGCAAGCCTGTGGCAACGACCGGGCCCATCCTTCGGACCTGTTCTTCCCCAACCTTTCCATCAAGCCCCAGTTGCCAGTCGAGCCGCAAGGCGAGCCGGTGCAATTCGCCATGATCCGGCAACGCTTCGAGCGCGCCTTGCTGCCTTTCCTGCGCGCTGCCGACCCGGAGGCGGGACGTACCTCGGCTGCCGCAATGGCAGCCCTGGTAGGTGAGGTGGAACGCGCACAGGCCACGCCCGATGCACGCCGCTTCTGGTGGATCTTGCGCGGCTTTGCCGAGGGCGTGGCAAACGGCGAGATCGCCATCGACATCCACGTCAGGCAATTATTCGGGCGCATCAACCTGCAACTGCGGCGCCTGGCGGAAGGCAGCCAGGGCGCGGTCGAGCGGCTGGGGCGCGACGCCCTGTTTTTCATTGCCGCTGCCGAGCGGCCCAGTGGCCGCACGGCACAGGTCAAGAGTGCCTACCAGCTTGCTGGCCAGGTGCCGGCCGACTATGAACGCCGCCGCTATGGCCAGGTCGACCAGGCTTTGCTGGCAGCCGCGCGCGAGCACCTGAACCAGGCCAAGAACCGGTGGTCCGCGCTGGCAGGCGGCAACCAATCCGCAGGCGCCGGTTTCGAGCAGCACATGCAGGCGCTGGCTGAAGTCGGCGCGCGGCTGGGCGCGCCTTCGCTGGAAAAACTGTTGCGGGAACTGAATGGCATTGCCCGTGCCGCCCATAGCGCCGCGGGCGAAGCGCTGGCACTGGAAATGGCGGGCAGCCTGCTGTTTGTGGAGAATGCGCTGAACCATGCCAGCCGCCTGTCGGAAGGCTTCGGCGAAAAAGCTGAGGCGCTGACGGCCCGGCTGCTGGCGGTTGTGGCGGGCGAAAGCCCAGCCACGCAGACGCAGTGGCTGGACGACATGTCGCGCGATGCGCAGCAAAAGGAAACTGTCGGCGTGCTGGCTGGCGAAATGCGCACCAGCTTGAACCAGGTTGAAAAAGGCCTGGAAGAATTTTTTGGCGATGCTACCCGGCGCGCCGCGCTGCCAGTGGTCGATTCCACGCTGCACCAGATAGAAGGTGCGCTCGACATACTGGAACAGGAAGAGGCGCGGCTGGCGATTGCAAACGCCCGCGCCGCCGTCGGCCGCTTCCGCGACCTGCCGCCAGAAGCGGGACCCAGTGCGGATGAATCGCAACGGGTGGCGCGCAACCTGGGCGCCCTGAGCTTCTTCATGGAGATGCTGCAAAAGCAGCCGGCGCTGGCACGTGAACGTTTCGTCTTCGATCCTGTGGACGGCAGCTTCCAGGCCCGGCTTGCTACGCCAGGGCTGCAGGCAACGCTTGATGTCGTGATCGACCCCTTGCCCGAAGCGGCTGCAATTGCCGTGGCGGCTGCGTCGCTGGCAAGCACCGCCGCCGAGGCGCCGGCGCAGCCTGCGCTGGATGCGCCGGATGTGATCAACGTGCTGGATGTGCTGCCCGTTGCAATGAATGTCGACGCGTCCCAGGCGTCGGTGCCGGACCCGGCGTCGCCCGAGGCGGCAGCAAGCGCGGCTGCCGTCCAGGCCGAGGCGGAAGCCGATGCCGGCATCGATGCTGAATTGCTTGAAATTTTCCTCGGCGAAGCCGGCGAAGTGCTGGAAGCAGTGCATGCCACGCTGCCGCAACTGGAAGCGCAGCCAGCCAATGTCGAGCACCTGACCGGTTTGCGGCGCGCCTTCCATACGCTCAAGGGCAGCGGCCGCATGGTCGGTCTCAATGCCTTCGGCGAGGCCGCCTGGAGTATCGAACAGGTTTTGAACCTGCAACTGGCCGACGGCAAGGCGGCAACGCCAGACCTGGCGGCGCTGCTCAAATATGCGGCAAGCGTGCTGGGCGCCTGGGTGCAGGACCTGACCCGCAGCGGCAGTTCGGCGCGCACGCCCGATGCCCTGGTTGCGGCCGCCGGCCGCATGCGCGATGGCCTTGGTTTTTCACTGGACGAAGAAGCAGTCGCGGCCGCGGCTGCCAGCCCGGATCAGTCGCTGCTGGCCACCGCGCCGGACGATGGCATGCTGCTGTCCTGGGGCGAGCCGGAACTGGACGGCAGCCAGTCGCAACCCGGCTTGTCGGCGCCGGTGGAATCGACCGCTGGATCGACCGTGGATTCACCTTCGGATTCGCCCGCAAGCGCCGCAGCCTACGAGCCGCCGGCATTCGTCCTTTCCATCGATGAAGAAATCACGGCCACGCTGCCAGCGGAGGCCGACCCATTCACGCCCGATTTCGACGGCGACGAATTGCTCGACTTGCCATTGCTGGATGAACCTGCTCCTGGTGCGGCATCGGCGGCGCAAGAATTCCCCGCGCTGTCGTTTGACTTCACGCTGGATGCCGCTGGCGACGGGCTGGCCGATAGCGGCGCTCCGGCGGCCGCTGCGCCCGGCTTGCCAGACCTGGACCCGGTCTTTGAGCCCGTGGCTGAAGAGAGCGGCGCTGAGCCGGCAGGCGCGGCAGAATCCGGGATCCCGCCTGACCTTTCCTTCTCCCTGTCCGACGACCACCGGGAATCGCAGCCCGCCGACCTGGTGCTGACCGTGGAAAGCGACGCAACGCCGGTTGCGCCCGTCATCGACTTTGCTGCCGATGAAGTTATTCCGCCGGCGCCGCATGCGCCGCAATTGCCGGACCTCGCGCCTGGCACCACTGCAAGCGGCCTGGCGCAAGTAATCGACCTGGCTTCGGCGCGGACGGTGGAGCCGCGCGCCGATGACAATATCAAGCGCGTAGGCCCGCTTGAAATCAGCCTGCCGCTGTACAACATTTATCTCGCCGAAACCGACGACCTGGTGCGCCTGCTGGCGCATGACTTCGATGAGTGGCGCCATGAGCCCGCGCGTCCCGTGCACCGCAGCTCAGTCCATGCCGCGCATTCGCTGTCGGGCAGTTCAGCAACGGTTGGCTTCAATGCCGTGCACGAACTGGCGCACGCGCTGGAAATGATCCTGCAATCGCTGGCGCGGCGACCGGTCAACTTGCTGGGCTCGGACTTCCTCTTGATGCTGCAAGCAGTGGAGCGGATCAAGGCAATGCTGGCCACCTTCGCGCTGGGCGACTTGCCGCCGGACGAACCGGCGCTGCTGGCTGCGCTCGAAGGACGGCTGGAAGACCTGGTTTTACGCCCGGCTGCCGGCGCCGGCATCGACCACTACGGCAGCGAGGCTGCGGCCCACGCCCTTGGCGAGCAAGCTGCCGCCCACGCCCTTGGCGAGCAAGCTGCCGCGGCCGCGCCTGCCGAGCCGACAGTGAGCGGGCAGCCCGGCGCGGTCGCGCCCGAAGCGACGGCCACCGCGCCGGCAGCAGCACCGGTTTCAGAAGCACTTTCGGCCGCTTCCAAGCCAGAAGACCCGCGCCTGGCGAGTGACAGTTATAGCGCCAGCGCCAGATCCGGCGAACCCGAAGTCGTCATCAACGACGAACTCGACCCCGACCTGCTGCCGGTCTTTATCGAGGAAGGCGGCGACATACTGCCGCAGATCGGACGCGAATTGCGCGGCTGGCAAGCGGCGCTGGCCGACTCTGCGCATCCGGCTGCCTTGTTGCGCTTGCTGCACACGATCAAGGGCAGCGCGCGCATGGCGGGCGCAATGAGTTTTGGCCAGCATATGCACGAGATGGAAAGCCGCATCGAGCATATCTGCAGCCTGGGCACGCCGGCGCGCGACCAGATAGATGAATTGCTGAACCGGCTCGACAATGCGCTGTCGCTGTTTGACCGCCTGCAATTGCCAGTGCTGGCCGATGGGGCCGTGTCCTCGCTGCCCGGCATGCCGGTAAGCCTCGCCGTTGCCGGCGCGATGACCATGGTCACCAGCCTGCCGCCGGGTGCGCACGCCACGGTGGCCGCCGCGCCGGTGCCGCTGGTGCGGGTGCGGGCCGACGTGCTGGACCGCCTCGTGAACCGGGCCGGTGAAGTGTCGATTGCGCGTTCGCGCGCCGAAACCGAAATCGATGGCTTGCGACAGTCGCTGGTGGACTTGACGGAAAACGTCGGCCGCCTGCGCGCGCAATTGCGCGAGATTGAAATCCAGGCCGAGTCGCAAATGACGTCGCAAATGGCATCCAATGCCGAGCGCGAATTCGACCCGCTTGAATTCGACCGTTTCACGCGGCTGCAGGAACTGACCCGCATGATGGCCGAGAGCGTCAACGACGTCGCCTCGCTGCAGGGCAGCCTGACGCGCACGCTCGACAATACCGATGTCGCGCTGCTGAACCAGGCGCGCCTCACGCGCGAATTGCAGCAAGACTTGATGCGCGTGCGCATGGTGCAGTTCGCCAGCATTTCCGAGCGCCTGTACGGCGTGGCGCGGCAGGCGGCCAAGGAAGTGGACAAGCGCGTCAACCTCGAAGTGCGCGGCGGCAGTGTCGAGATCGACCGTGGCGTGCTGGAAAAAATGGCGGGCCCGTTCGAACACTTGCTGCGCAATGCGATCGTGCACGGCATCGAAACCCGCGCCGAGCGCCTGGCTGCAGGCAAGAATGAATTCGGCGACATCCACGTCGAAGTGCGGCAGGAAGGCAATGAAGTCGTGATCCAGTTTTCGGATGATGGCCGCGGCCTGGACTTGCAGCGCATACGCGCCCGGGCCCAGGCGCAGGGCTTGCTGGCGACCGACGCCGAGCCAGCCGAGAGTGAATTGCGCGAAATGATTTTCCAGCCGGGTTTCAGCACGGCCGATGAAGTGACGGCCCTGGCTGGACGCGGCGTGGGCATGGACGCGGTGCGCTCCGAAGCGGCCGCGCTCGGCGGGCGGGTGGAAGTCCACAGCGAGCCCGGGCAGGGCGCCCGTTTCCTGGTGCGCCTGCCGCTGACGCTGGCGGTGACCCAGGTTGTGCTGCTGCAGGCTGGCGGCAAGGTGTTCGCGGTGCCCTCCGTGCTTGTGGAGCAGGTGCAGCAGCTCAAGACTGGCATGCTGGCCAGCGCCTACAACGATGGCGCGATCAACTGGCAAAACCAGCGCGTGTCGCTGCACTATCTTTCGTCGCTGCTGGGCGACGCCGACAGCGTGCCGGTGACGCAGCAATATTCGCCAGTCGTGGTGCTGCGCAGCGGCAATGACCGGGTCGCGATCCATGTCGATGAAGTGGTCGGCAACCGCGAGGTGGTGGTCAAGAATATCGGTCCGCAATTGTCGCGCCTGGTCGGCATTGCCGGCGCAACCGTGCTCGGCACCGGCGACATCGTCCTGATCCTGAATCCGGTGCCGCTGGCGCAGCGCGCAGCGCTCGGCGCAATCCGCGCGCCGCGCCTGTTGCGATCGAATGCGCCGCAAGACATGGGCGCTGTCGCTGAAATGGGCAATACGATCAAATCGCAATCCGAGCCAGTGCAAGGCTTGCGCTCGCAAGCCATCGTGATGGTGGTCGACGATTCGCTCACCGTGCGCCGCGTGACCCAGCGCTTGCTGGCGCGCGAAGGCTACCAGGTCGTGCTGGCCAAGGACGGCATCGACGCGCTCGAACAATTGCAGGCAATCACGCCGGACATCATGTTGCTCGACATTGAAATGCCGCGCATGGATGGCTTCGACCTGGCGCGCAATGTCCGCAGTGACGAGCGCACGCGCGCCATTCCGATCGTGATGATCACGTCGCGCACTGCCGCCAAGCACCGCAACTACGCGCTGGAACTGGGCGTAAATGAATACCTCGGCAAGCCTTATCAGGAAAACGAGTTGCTTGGCCTGGTGAAAACCTATACCCGGCGCGAGCTTGCGCTCGATTGACCTGTAAAAAGCGGACAGGGCGCGGCCGGCCCGGGCCTTTTCCTTCCGCGCGGGATGCTTGTCATCCCGCGATTGTGCGCACTGCCTGGTAACGTTCCAGCGTGCGCTTGCGCGCTTCATCATGCGCCACCACCGGGCGCGGATAATTTTCCCCGAGGCTGACGCCGGCTGCGGCCTGCGTCGCCGCCGGCGCCAACCAGGGTGCATGCAGGTCGCGCGCTGGCAGCTGCGCCAGCTGCGGCAGGTAACGGCAAATGAATTTCCCGTGTGCGTCGAAGCGTTCCGATTGCGTGACTGGGTTGAAGATACGGAACCACGGTTGCGCGTCGCAGCCGGTGGACGCCGCCCATTGCCAGCCGCCATTGTTGGCCGCAAGGTCGTAATCATTTAGCCGGTCGGCGAAATAGGCTTCGCCGCGGCGCCAGTCCAGCCCCAGGTCTTTCACCAGGAAACTGGCCGTCACCATGCGCAAGCGGTTATGCATGTAGCCGGTCTGGTTCAGTTGCAGCATCGCCGCATCCACCAGCGGGTAGCCGGTTTTTCCCTCGCACCAGGCAATAAATAATTCATCTGCTTGCGCGCCGGTTTCCCACTGCACGCGTTCGAATTCGGCCCGGAACGCGCTTCCGACCACATGCGGGAAATGATGCAGGATGGAAAAGTAAAAGTCGCGCCAGATCAGTTCGTTGAGCCAGGTGCGGGCGCCGCCTGCGTCGCCTTCGCCCGTGTCGGCACCTTCGCCGCTGCGCATCGCATCCAGCGCCAGCCGCGCCAGCCAGCGCACCGGCACCGTGCCAAAGCGCAGGTGGACCGACAGGTAGGACGGGCCTTTGGTTGCCGGGAAATCGCGGGCGCTGGCATAGCGCGATATGCGCGGCAGGAAATCCTCGACCAGGGCGCTGGCGCCATCCATGCCCGGGACAATGCCAAGTTCACGCAAATTGGTGGGCGCAAATCCCAGTTCTGCAAGCGTCGGCACGCCGGCATCGGCATCGGCATCAACATCGGCCCGGGCCGGTGGCGCAGCCAGCGCGCCCCACGGCGGTTCCACCAGCCAGGCGCCGAGGGCCGGAATTTCTGCCGCCGGCACTTCATCAGCCGGCAACAGTTTCTTCAGCCAGGCGTTCTTGTAAGGCGTGAAAACCGTGTAGGGGCGCCCGGCCTGGGTCAGCACTTCGTCCTTTTCGAAAATGACCTGGTCCTTGAAACCCAGCAAGCGCCGGCCTTGTTGCGCCAGGCTTTCTTCGACTGCCCGGTCACGTTCGACGGCGGCGGGTTCATAGTCGCGGTTGAGCAGCACGGCATCGACTTCCAGTTGCGCCGCCAGGCATGGTATTTCTTCCCGCGCCCGGCCGTTACGCACGATCAGGCCGCCGCCGCGCTGGCGCAATTCCCGGTCCAGTTCAGCCAAGCTGTCACGGATGAACTCCACGCGCCGGTCGGCCTGCAAGCCCCGGGCCAGCAACGGGTCGAGGATTTCACGGTCGAAGACGAACACGCAATAGACGGCCTGGCTGTTGCGCAAGGCAGTGTCGAGCGCGACATGGTCATAATGGCGCAGGTCGCGCCGGAACCACACCAGGCTGCGGTTGAATCGGGTCATTGGAATCCGGCAATGGAAGATGGGTAAGAGCGCGGCAAGCCTGCGCATCATACCGCTGGCGACGGCCGGGGAGGCTGCGGGCAAAGCTGATAAAATCTGACGATGGCATCGACCAAAACCAGCAGTCACAGACCTCAGGCCGGCAGCGGCGCCGACCAGGGCCAGGCCGGTCCGGACCTGCAGCTCACCGACCATTTCCTGATCGCGATGCCTTCCATGCTCGATCCCGTCTTCGGCGGCGCCGTGGTCTACATGTGTGAGCACAATGAAAATGGCGCGCTCGGCGTCATCATCAACAAGCCGACCGACATGACAATGAATGTCTTGTTCGAGCGGCTTGAATTGTCGCTGGAAATCCAAGCCCACCCGTCTGGCGACCCGACGCAGCAACCGGTCCTGTTCGGCGGCCCGGTGCAGGTCGAGCGCGGCTTCGTGTTGCATGCGCCGGGCGGCAACTGGTCTTCCACCATGCCCGTCACCGACCGGGTCGTTCTGACCACATCCAAGGATGTGCTCGAAGCGGTGGCAGCGGGCGCCGGACCCTCGCGCCTGGCCGTCACCCTGGGTTGTGCCGGCTGGAGCGCCGGCCAGCTGGAAGAAGAAATCAGCCGCAATGGCTGGCTGACGGTGCGTGCCGATCCCGCCATCATTTTCGACGTGCCGGTGCAAGACCGTTTCGTCGCCGCCATGCGCCTGCTCGGGATCGACCCGTCGATGCTCAGCGGCCAGGCTGGCCACGCCTAGCGCGCCGGCGGCGCTGCGTACTTGAAAACCTGCCTTGCCTTCGACTTCGGCCTCAAGCGCATTGGCGTTGCGGTCGGCAATACCGGGATACGCCAGGCGCAACCGCTGACCATCATCGAGGAAGCCACCAATGAAGGCCGCTTCAAAGTATTGGCGCAGCTGCTCGCGCAATGGCAGCCGGCGCTGTGCATAGTGGGCTTGCCGCGCCATCCCGATGGCGCGGAACACGAGATGACGATAAGATGCCGTCGCTTCGCCAATCAGTTGCATGGGCGCTTCGGCGTCGAAACCGTGCTGGTTGACGAGCGCTATTCCTCCGCGATCCTGTCGCAGCGGCGCGGCGAGCGCATCGACGACCAGGCGGCTGCCGTGATCCTGCAACAATACTTTGACGACTATGCCCCATCCTGAACTCGACGCCGAATCGCTGTACCGGCAACTGGCTTCGCAAGCCAGGCAGGCGCTGGCCGGGCTGCCCGATCCTGCCATCGTCGGCATTTATTCCGGCGGCGCCTGGCTGGCCGAGCGGCTGGCGGCCGAACTCGGCCTCGGGGAACGCCTGGGCTTCATCGATGTCTCGTTCTACCGTGACGACTTTGCCGAGAAGGGCTTGCATGCCCAGGTCAAGCCAAGCCAGGTCGGCTTCAGCGTGGACGGCGCCAGCATCCTGCTGGTGGATGACGTGCTGTACACCGGGCGCACCACGCGTGCCGCCATCAATGAATTATTCGACTATGGCCGGCCCGGCCGCATCATGCTGGCGGCCCTGGTCGACCGCGGCGGGCGCGAGTTGCCGATCGCTGCCGATTTTGTCGCCGCCTCGGTGCAGCTGCCGCCGGGCCAGTCGCTGGTCCTGCAGCGCGCCGACGATGGCAGCCTCTCATTCACCGTAGACCATGCATAATCCGCAACTCAACAAGGAAGGCGAGCTGCAGCACTTGCTCACCATCGAGGGCCTGCCCAAGGCTGTCATCACGCGCATTCTCGACACGGCTTCCTCTTTCGTCAGCATTGGCGACCGGGAAGTGAAGAAGGTGCCGCTCTTGCGTGGCAAGAGCGTGTTCAACCTGTTCTTTGAAAACTCGACCCGCACCCGCACCACGTTTGAAATCGCTTCCAAGCGCCTGTCGGCCGACGTCATCAACCTCAATATCTCGGCTTCCAGCGCGTCCAAGGGCGAGTCGCTGCTCGATACGATCGACAACCTGTCGGCCATGCATGCCGACATGTTCGTCGTGCGCCATGCGCAGTCGGGCGCGCCCTACCTGATCGCACGCCACTTGTCCGAAACCGGCCAGTCGCATGTGCACGTGGTCAATGCCGGCGACGGCCGCCACGCGCATCCGACCCAGGGCTTGCTCGACATGTACACGATCCGGCATTACAAGAAAGACTTCACCCAGCTGCGGGTGGCGATCGTGGGCGACATCCTCCACAGCCGGGTGGCCCGTTCCGACATTCATGCATTGACTACGCTGGGCGTGCCGGAAGTGCGCGCCATCGCCCCGCGCACTTTGCTGCCAGGCGGCCTGGAGCAGATGGGCGTGCGCGTTTTCACCGACATGAACGAGGGTTTGAAAGACGTCGACGTCGTCATCATGCTGCGCCTGCAGAATGAGCGCATGAGCGGCGCGCTGCTGCCCTCGGCGCAGGAATTCTTCAAGAGCTACGGCTTGACGCCGGAACGGCTGGCGCGAGCCCGGCCGGACGCCATCGTCATGCATCCGGGGCCGATGAACCGCGGCGTCGAGATCGATTCCGCCGTCGCCGATGGCGCCCAGGCAGTGATCCTGCCGCAAGTGACTTTCGGCATCGCGGTGCGCATGGCGGTGATGAGCATACTGGCAGGGAATTGAGCAATGAAGCTTGAAATCATCAATGGCCACCTGGTCGACCCGGCGAACAAGGTCGATGCACCGGCTGCGCTCTATATCGCCGATGGCAAGGTGGCTGCCATCGGGCGCGCGCCGGACGGTTTTCGCGCCGATGCCAGCATTGACGCCGCCGGCATGGTGGTGGCGCCAGGCCTGGTCGACCTGTCGGTACGCTTGCGCGAACCGGGCTATGAATACAAGGCGACGCTGGAGTCCGAATTGCAGGCCGCTGCACACGGCGGCGTGACCACCCTGGTTTGCCCGCCCGATACCGATCCGGTGCTGGATGAACCCGGGCTGGTCGAAATGCTGACCCACCGCGCCCGTTTGCTGAACCGGGCCCATGTTCATCCGCTGGGTGCGCTGACCGTCGGCCTCAAGGGCGAGGCGCTGACCGAGATGGCAGAACTGACCGAGGCGGGCTGCATCGGCTTTTCGCAAGCCGACCAAGTGATAACGAACACCACGGTGCTTCTGCGCGCGCTTCAGTATGCGCATACCTTTGGCTATACGACCTGGCTGCGTCCGCAGGACGCGCACATCGGCAGCGGCGGGGTTGCGCATAGTGGCGCGATCGCGTCGCGCCTGGGTTTGCCCAGCGTGCCAGTAATTGCAGAAACGATTGCGCTGCACACCATTTTCGAGCTGGTACGTGTGACGCATGCGCGGGTGCACCTGTGCCGGATTTCCTCGGGCGCCGGCATCGAGCTGGTGCGCGCGGCGAAGAAAGAAGGCTTGCCCGTCACTTGCGACGTCGGCGCCCATCATGTGCACCTGACCGACATGGACATTGGCTTCTTTGACGCCAATGCGCGCCTGGTGCCGCCGCTGCGCTCGCAGCGCGACCGGGATGCGATCCGCGCCGGCCTTGCCGATGGCACGGTGGATGCAATCTGCTCCGACCACACGCCGGTCGACGATGATGAAAAGCTGATGCCCTTCGGCGAGGCGTCACCGGGCGCGACTGGCCTGGAACTGTTGTTGTCGCTGGCGCTGCGCTGGGCTGGCGAAGGTTCCGGCATCGGTTTGTCGCAGGCGTTGGCCAAGATCACTTCCGAGCCGGCGCGCCTGATCGCTTCCCACGCCGGCCAGCTCGCGCCGGGCAGCGATGCCGACATCTGCATCTTCGATCCCGCGGCCCGCTGGACGGTGGCGCCCGCGGCGCTGGCCAGCCAGGGCAAGCACACACCCTTCCTCGGTTATGAATTGACGGGCCAGGTGCAGCAAACCCTGCTCGGCGGCCAGGTGGTCTACGCCCGCAAGCGGCCAGCTTGATGCCAGCCTGGCACTTGTTGCGCCTGCTGCTGCATCTTGTTGCCGGGCTCTTGACTTGCGCGCTGGTATTCCCGCTGGCGGGGCCGCTGCGGCGCGAAACGCTGGTGCAACGCTGGTCGGCGCGCCTGCTGCGCATTTGCGGCGTCCAGGTGCGCATGCGCGTGCTGGCTGGCGCGCAAGACCAGGCGCCGGCGCTGATCGTCGCCAACCATGTGTCGTGGCTGGACATCTTCGTCATCAATGCACACCAGCCTTGCCGTTTCGTCGCCAAGTCCGATATCCGCGATTGGCCCCTGGTCGGCTGGCTGTGTGAAAAGGCGGGCACGGTATTCATTGCCCGCGGCCGCCAGCGCGACGTGCGCCGCATTTTCCAGGGCCTAGTCAACAGCGTTCGCGTTGGCGAGCGGGTCGCCTTCTTCCCCGAAGGCACGACTGCCGCCTGCGGCACGGTCCTGCCCTTCCATGCCAATCTTTTCGAAGCCGCCATCGATGCCGGCGTGCCGGTCCATCCGTATGCCTTGCGCTATGTCGATGGCGAAGGCCGCCTGCATCCAGCCGCTGAATTTATCGGCGACATGAGCTTTGCGCAAAGCGTGATGGCGATCCTGCGCCGGCGCGACCTGGTGGCGGAAGTGAGTTTGCTGCCGCCGATAAGCAGCAGCGGGGCACACCGGCGCGAACTGGCCAGCGCAACGCGGCTGGCGATTGCCGAAGCGATCGGCGCCAGACTGGCCTGACGATCAAACCACGGCGAAGCGCGCGCTCTAGTCTGCCGCGGCTACTTCAACCTGGTTCGCGATAGCGTTCGCAATCCACCTGGAACAGCGCGCGGTCATGCAGCCGCACGGCGCTCAGCTTGCCGCCCCAGACGCAGCCGGTATCCAACGCCAGCAAATCCGGCCGCATCACCAGTCCCAACGTCGACCAGTGGCCGCAGACAATCGGCGTGCCCGCCGTCTTGCGGCCCGGCACCTCAAACCAGGGCATATAGCCGGGTGGCGCAGCGCCCGCGCCTTCCTTGGTCTGGAATTCCATGCGCCCGCCGGCATCGCAAAACCGCAGCCGGGTCAGCGCATTGACAATGCAGCGCAGGCGTTCGTGGCCGCGCAAGCTGTCGTCCCACTGCTCCGGCGTGTTGCCATACATGTGCGCCAGGAAATCGAGCCAGTGCGGTCCCTGCAGCACGTCCTCCACTTCGCGCGACAGGGCCAGCACCTGCGGCACCGTCCATTGCGGCAGCACGCCGGCATGCACGACCAGGTGGCCTTCATGCATGCGTGCCAGCGGTTGCTGGCGCAGCCAGTCCAGCAATTCGCCGCAGTCCGGGGCCTCGAGTATGTCGTGCAGCGTGTCCTGGCCGTGCGGCTTGCGAATGCCGTGGGCAGCGGCCAGCAGGTGCAAGTCATGATTGCCCAGCACGACCGCGCCGGTATCGCCCAGTGCTTTCATGCGCCGCAGGCTGGCCAGCGATTCGGGCCCGCGGTTGACCAGGTCACCTACGAACAGCAGGTAGGGATCGGGGTCCCCGGCTTGCCGCAGCCGGTCCAGCAGTTGCGCCAGCGCGCAGTCGCAGCCTTGTACATCGCCGATGGCATAGGTGGCACTCATGTCGTGAAGCAATCCTTCTGGTCAGGGTCAAGCTGGTGGCGGCACAAAAGCCGGACGGCGCAAGGGACAGGGCAGTGTTTGCTCTAAAATGGCGGCTACGGATAGTTGCCCGTCCCAGACAGGCAGCTTGCGATGATACCCGCGCCCAGCTTGGCGCAATACCCGGGACCCACATGACCGCCATTTCCTCATCCATTTTCAAGGCTTATGACATCCGCGGCATCATCGGCAAAACGCTGGATGCAGATGTCGCGTTCCAGATTGGCCGCGCCTTCGGCAGCGCCGTCAGGGCGCGCGGTGCATCGACCGCGGTGATTGGCCGCGATGGCCGCTTGTCCGGCCCCGAACTTTCGGCAGCCCTGGCGCGCGGCTTGCAAGCGGCGGGCGTGGACGTCATCGACGTCGGCATGGTCGCCACGCCGATGCTGTATTACGCAACCCAGGTCCTGGATGCACGCTCGGGCATCATGGTCACCGGCAGTCACAATCCGCCTGACTACAATGGCTTCAAGATGGTTCTCGAAGGTGACGCGATCTATGGCGACACGATCCAGGACTTGTACCGCGCAATCTCGGCGCAGGAATTTCAAAGCGGCGCCGGCAGCTATCGCCAGCATGACATACGCCAGGCTTACATCGACCGCATCGTCGGCGACGCCAGGATCGCGCGCCCGATCAAGATCGCCATCGATTGCGGCAACGGCGTGGCTGGTGCCGTTGCTGGCGACCTGTACCGCGCGATGGGTTGTGAAGTCATCGAGCTGTTTTGCGAAGTCGACGGCAACTTCCCCAACCATCATCCCGATCCCGCTCATCCAGAAAACCTGCAAGACCTGATCCGCTGCCTGCAAACCACCAATGCCGAACTGGGCCTGGCCTTCGACGGCGACGGCGACCGCCTCGGCCTGGTGACCAAGGATGGACAAATCATTTATCCGGACCGCCAGCTGATGCTGTTCGCGGCCGACGTGCTGACCCGCCATCCCGGGCAGAAAATCCTGTACGACGTCAAGTGCACGCGCCACCTGTCAGCCTGGGTGAAACAGCACGGCGGCGAACCGCTGATGTGGAAGACCGGCCATTCGCTGGTCAAGGCCAAGATGCGCGAGACCGGCGCGCCGCTCGGCGGCGAGATGAGTGGCCATGTCTTCTTCAAGGACCGCTGGTATGGCTTCGATGACGGCCTGTACGCCGGTGCCCGCTTGCTGGAATTGATGACGCGCGTGCCAGATCCTTCGGCCGTGCTCAATGCGCTGCCACAGTCGACCAGCACGCCCGAGTTGCAATTGCAGCTGACCGAAGGCGAAAACTTCCGCCTGATCGAGCAATTGCAGCGCGACGCAAAATTCCCTGGCGCCGAGCAAGTGATCACCATCGATGGCTTGCGGGTCGAGTATCCGGACGGCTTTGGCCTCGCGCGTTCGTCCAACACCACGCCGGTTGTGGTGATGCGCTTCGAAGCAGAAAACCAGCAGGCGCTGGCGCGCATCCAGGGTGAATTCAAGCGCGTGATCCAGGCCGCCAAGCCCGACGCAACCTTGCCTTACTGAGTGCAGCCGCACCGCGTTTCGTGAAAATCCTCCTGGTACGCGTTTCCTCGCTTGGCGACGTCGTACACAACATGCCGATGGTGGCCGACCTGCAGCGTCAGTATCCCGGCGCGCAGGTCGACTGGGTCGTCGAAGAAGCCTATGTCGACCTGGTCCGCCTGTGCCCCGGCGTGGGCCGCATCATTCCCTTTGCGCTGCGGCGCTGGCGGCGCAACCTGCTGGCGGCTGCCACCCGGGCCGAAATGCGCGCCTTCTGGCAAGCCCTCCGCACTGAAAGCTACGACTTTGCTTTCGACACCCAGGGTCTGTTGAAAACCGGCATCGTGCTGGGCATGGCGCGCGCCCGCCAGCGCATCGGCCTGGCCAATGCCACCGAGGGTTCGGGTTATGAAAGCGCGTCGCGCCTGTTCCATAGCCGCAGCATTGCGGTTCCGCCGCGCTGCCATGCGGTGCAACGCGGGCGCCTGGTGGCGGCGCAGGCACTGGATTATCCAATCGACAGCGCACCCGATTTCGGGCTCAAACGCGGTCCCGCCGCAGCATCTGCACGGCTGCCGTGGATGCCGCCGGAAGGCTATGCCGTGTTCTTCCACGGTACCGCAGGCGAAACCAAGAAATGGCCGCTTGCCTCCTGGATCGCGCTGGCCAAGTCCTTGCCAATGCCGGTGCTGCTGCCCTGGGGTAGCGAATCCGAGCGCCAGGCCGCCCAGGCGATTGCTGAGGGCAGCGCCAATTGCCGCGTGCTGGAGCGACTGTCCATGATGGAGGCGGTGGCGCTGGCACGCCACGCCGCGCTGGCGGTGGGCGTGGACACCGGCCTGGTGCATGTGGCGGCGGCTTTCGAGCGCCCGACGGTTGAAATCTATTGCGATTCGCCGCGCTGGAAAACCGAAGGCAATTGGTCGCCCTGCATCGTGAACCTGGGCGACCAGGGCCAGCCACCCGGCGCGGATGAAGTGATCCGCGCCGTCGGCGGCTTGCTGCAGCAGGGTCGCGCGGCATGATCGCAAGGCTGCTGTACTCGCTGGCCTGGCACCTGGCGCTGCCGCTGGTGTTGCTGCGCCTGTGGTGGCGCGGACGGCGCGAGCCCGGTTACCGCCAGCACCTGGCCGAGCGCCTGGGCTGGTATGGCGCCCGTCTTGGCGCCAACCCTGGCGCCGGGCAGCCGCTGATCTGGGTGCATGCCGTATCGGTCGGGGAAACCCGGGCTGCCGAGCCCTTGATCGAATCCCTGCTCCAGGCCTGGCCCGGTTGCCGCATCCTGCTGACCCATATGACGCCGACCGGACGCGCCACTGGCGCGGCCCTGTTTTCCCGCCATGCGCCGCGCGTGCTGCAAAGCTACCTGCCCTATGACACCGGCTGGATGGTGGCGCGCTTCCTGCGCAATTTCCGTCCGGCGCTGTGCGTGCTGATGGAAACCGAGGTCTGGCCCAACTTGCTGCACCAGTGCAGGCGCCACGGCGTACCGGTCGCCCTGGTCAACGCCCGGCTTTCGGTTCGGTCGCTGGAAAAAGCGCGGCGGCTGGCGCCCTTGATGCTGCCTGCAGCCGCCGCTATCACGCTGGTTGCCGCCCAGACGCCCGAGGATGCGACCCGCATCGCTTCGCTGGGTGTTACGCGGGTCAGCGCGGTCGGCAGCGTAAAGTTCGACGTTTCGGTGCCGCCGGAAATGCTGGTGCGCGCTACGCACTTGCGTGCACGCATGCATGCGCCGCGGGTGTGGCTGTGCGCCAGCACCCGCGAAGGCGAGGAAGAACAGATACTTGACGCCTGGCGCGCCGCCGCCGTCCCGGACATGCTGCTTGTGATCGTGCCGCGCCATCCGCAACGTTTCGACCAGGTGGCGCGCCTGGTCACCCAGCGCGGCTTTGCCTTGGCGCGGCGCTCGGTCGAAAATGACGAAGTGGCGCCCGGCGCGGTCGGCAACACTGTATTCCTGGGCGACTCGATGGGTGAAATGTTTGCCTGGTATGCCGCCTGCGACCTGGCTTTTGTCGGCGGCAGCCTGATGCCGCTGGGCGGCCAGAACCTGATCGAAGCCTTTGCGGTGGGCAAGCCGGTGCTGGTCGGGCCGCATACCTTCAATTTCGCTGCCATCACCGAAGATGCGCTGGCCGCCGGCGCTGCCTTGCGCTGTAGCGATGCGGGAAGCCTGGTGCAGGCTGCGCTCCACCTCTGTGCCGATTCGCCGCGGCGGGCGCAAATGGGCGAGCAGGCGCTGGCCTTCGCCAACCAGCACAAGGGTGCAACCGCGCGCACGGTCGAACTGTTGCAGCCGCTGTTGCCTGCGCCGTAACCCGGCAAGCGGCCGCTACCGGCGTGGCCCATGGCTACCCCAGCTTTTTGCGGCCCGGCGGCCCGCGGCCGACTGCCCGAGTTCGGAAAAGTCTGTTGCTCACTTCCGACGCTTTTCTTTGCCCGACATCGCTGCTATACTCGCGGTCTTTCCCCCAATTTCCGGTTTGTACATGACCACCATCCGTCTGAAAGAAAACGAGCCGTTTGAAGTTGCGATGCGTCGCTTCAAGCGCACGATTGAAAAAACCGGTCTGCTGACCGAGTTGCGTGCGCGTGAGTTTTACGAGAAGCCGACCGCAGAACGCAAGCGCAAGCTCGCCGCTGCCGTGAAGCGCCACTACAAGCGCATCCGCAGCCAGCAGTTGCCGAAAAAGCTGTACTGAACGATTTGCCGCACACGTTGCGGTAAAGTTCACAACGCAAACCCGCTCCGGCAACGGTCCGAAGCGGGTTTTGGCGTTTATGGGGTTTGTTTGAACAGCCGGTGCAAAGCCGGCATGCCGGAGAACCACTGATGAGCCTCAAAGAAAAGATCACCGAAGACATGAAGGCCGCGATGCGCGCCAAGGATAGCGAGCGGCTCGGTACGATTCGCCTGCTGACCGCTGCCATCAAGCAGAAGGAAGTCGACGAGCGGATCGAAGTCAACGATGCCCAGGTGCTGGCCCTGATCGAAAAAATGATCAAGCAGCGCAAGGATTCCATCACCCAGTTCGAAGCTGGCGCACGCCAGGACCTGGCCGACAAGGAACGCGCAGAAGTGACCGTGCTGTCGGCTTACATGCCGGCCGCGCTGTCGGACGCCGAAGTGCAGGCCGCCATCGATGCAGCCGTGGCTTCCGTGGGTGCTGCCGGCCCGCAAGACATGGGCAAAGTCATGGCCTTGTTGAAGCAGCAACTTGCAGGGCGCGCCGACATGACTGCCGTATCCGGCCTGGTAAAGGCAGCGCTGGCCAAGCCTTAAACCGGGGTTTGCGCGCGTGATCCCACCCTCATTCATCCAGGACTTGCTGAACCGGGTCGATATCGTCGACGTGGTCGGTCGTTATGTCCAGTTGAAGAAGGGTGGCGCCAATTTCATGGGCCTTTGTCCTTTCCATAATGAAAAGTCGCCCAGTTTTACCGTCAGCCCCACCAAGCAGTTTTACCATTGCTTCGGTTGTGGCGCGCATGGCACGGCGATCGGTTTCCTGATCGAATACTCAGGCCTGGGTTTTGTCGATGCCGTCAAGCAGTTGGCCGAAGGCAGCGGCATGGTGGTGCCCGAGCAGGACGACCGCATTCCGCCAGCGGCCCGGGCCCAGGCGCAAGCCAAGAGCATGGCCCTGTCCGAAGCGCTCAGCCGGGCTTGCGATTTCTACCGGCACCAACTGCGCGCCGCGCCGCAAGCGATCGACTACCTGAAGGGACGGGGCCTGT
>JAQGMC010000014.1 GCA_028292545.1 Paucimonas sp. | reverse complement strand
AAGAGATGGTCATGCCGGGCGACAACGTATCGATCACGGTCAACCTGATCAATCCGATCGCCATGGAAGAAGGCCTGCGTTTTGCAATCCGCGAAGGTGGCCGTACCGTCGGCGCTGGCGTGGTTGCGAAGATCCTGGACTAATCGATGTAATGGCCGTGATGCCGCCGCGTGGCGGCGTCACGGCTTTTTTGCCAAGAACGTAGGGGCGTAGCTCAATTGGCAGAGTGACGGTCTCCAAAACCGTAGGTTGGGGGTTCGAGGCCCTCCGCCCCTGCCACCTTCTTCGGTGGCTCAGCGCGCAGTCAGGCATGTCGTTACAATGCAGGCCGCGCATGTTGCTCCGGTCCGGCCTCATTCCGGTGTCATTGCAGTTCACAAGAGCACCGAAAGTCACACACAGTATGTCAAATCAACCCGTCCAGACTGTCAGCCCTTCCGGCGATAAAGCCAAGGTCATGCTGGCAGTTTGTGCTGTTATTGCCGGCGTCATCGGCTTTTATTTGCTGGCAGGTCGTCCCACCTATGTGCGCGCAGGCGCGCTGGTCGCCGGCCTCATCGTTGGCGTGGCGCTGGCCTGGACCACTGTGTCGGGCCAGGGCTTTGTCAATTTTGCGCGCGATGCCGTGCGTGAAACGAAAAAAGTCGTTTGGCCTACTCGCCGCGAAGCCTTGCAAATCACCGGCGTCGTGTTCGGTTTTGTACTGGTCATGGCGATCTTCCTGTGGGGCACGGACAAGCTGCTGGAGTTCGCGCTGTATGACCTTATCCTGGGCTGGAAATGATCATGAGTGAAAATCTGCAGGACAGCACAGAAGGTTCAAACGCACCGGCAGCGCCAGCCGGAAACAAGCGCTGGTATGTGGTTCATGCTTATTCCGGTATGGAAAAAAGTGTGCAGCGCGCGCTGACTGAGCGCGTCGCCCGCGCCGGCATGCAAGACAAGTTTGGCCAGATCCTGGTGCCGACTGAAGAAGTCATTGAAGTCAAGAATGGCCAGAAAGCCGTCACCGAACGTCGTTTCTTCCCCGGCTATGTGCTGGTTGAAATGGAAATGACCGACGATACCTGGCACCTGGTAAAGAACACCAACAAGGTGACCGGTTTCATTGGCGGCAAATCCAACAAGCCGACGCCGATACCGCCGCATGAAGTCGACAAGATCATGCAGCAGATGCAGGAAGGCGTTGAAAAGCCGCGGCCGAAGGTGCTGTACGAAGTGGGTGAACTGGTGCGCATCAAGGATGGCCCGTTCACTGACTTCAACGGCAATGTCGAGGAAGTCAATTACGAGAAATCACGCGTACGCGTCTCGGTCACGATCTTCGGACGCGCGACGCCAGTCGAACTCGAGTTCGGCCAGGTAGAGAAGGTTTGATGGGCGCGGCCCTGGCTGGGCCGGCAGTCGAAGCAAAAAGCCGCAGTAAAAGATTCGCAATAAAAGATTGGCAGTAAAAGAATTTGCAGCAAGCGCCATGCGGAGCGCCGGCCTCAAGCGAAATCCGTGACAGCAGTCCAGGAGGAGCCCCAGTAAGCCGCCGCGTGGCGGTAGAACAGGCGCTAATACTCAATCAACAGGAATCATCATGGCAAAGAAAATCATTGGCTATATCAAGCTGCAAGTGCCAGCTGGTAAAGCAAACCCATCGCCTCCCATCGGCCCGGCACTGGGTCAGCGCGGCCTGAACATCATGGAATTCTGCAAACAGTTCAATGCGCAGACCCAGGGCCAGGAAGTCGGCATGCCGATCCCGGTCGTGATCACGGCCTTCGCGGACAAATCCTTTACCTTCGTCATGAAGTCGCCCCCGGCAACTTACATGATCAAGAAATTCGCAGGCGTGCAGAAGGGTTCGCCCAAGCCGCATACGGACAAGGTTGGCAAGCTCACGCGCGACCAGGCGCTCGAGATCGCCCGGGCCAAGATGGCCAACTTGACTGCAGCAGATGAAGACGCAGCCGTGCGCACGATCGCCGGCTCTGCTCGTTCCATGGGTATCACGGTAGAGGGTCTGTAATGGCTAAACTTTCCAAGCGCGCAAAAGAAATCAAAGCCAAGGTCGACCGCACCAAGGTTTATCCGTTCGACAATGCCGTTGCCCTGATCAAGGAATGCGCCAACGCCAAGTTCAACGAGTCGATCGACGTGTCCGTCCAGCTGGGCGTGGATGCGAAGAAGTCGGACCAGGTGGTCCGCGGCTCCGTGGTCCTGCCAGCCGGCACCGGTAAAACCGTTCGCGTGGCTGTGTTCGCCACCGGCGAAAAAGCCGAGCAAGCCAAAGCAGCAGGCGCCGACATCGTTGGCATGGAAGACCTGGCAGAACGTATCAAGGGCGGCGACATGCCTTTCGACGTCGTCATCGCTTCGCCAGACACGATGCGTATCGTGGGTACCCTGGGCCAGATCCTGGGCCCGCGCGGCCTGATGCCGAACCCGAAGGTTGGCACCGTGACGCCGGACGTTGCAGGCGCCGTGCGTAACGCCCGTGCCGGCCAGGTCCAGTACCGTACCGACAAGGCAGGCATCGTTCACGCCACCATCGGCCGCAAGTCGTTTGCCGATGCTGACCTGAAGACCAACCTGGTGGCGCTGATTGAAGCGCTGAACAAGGCCAAGCCTGCTACCAGCAAGGGTGTGTACCTGCGCAAGATCTCGCTCTCGTCCACCATGGGCGCCGGCGTTCGCGTAGACCACTCGAGCCTGGCAGCACAGTAAAGAATCAAGCCCTCGCATCCTCGCGGATGGGAGGCAAGACTTTGGGCTGGATCGCAAGCTTGCAAGTAATGGCAAGTGGAGGTCCAGGCAATCAAAGACCGTTGGGCCCGGTGCAAGTCGCATTTTTGCAGCAGGTTAAACCGCCGGAATTTTCGGTACCCAACGCAGATGGCGAACCCGAGCAAGTTTAGTAGTCGCTTCGAAGCGCATGGTCACCAGGCGCCGGCAAGAAACTCCTGACTTCGGACGCCGTGTTCGAACCGGTGTGAGGTAAGCAGCCATCTGGCTGTGTAGTGACCGAAACATCATTTTTGGAGGTTGACCGTGAGTCTCAATCTGGATGACAAGAAGGCCGTTGTTGCCGATATCTCCGCCATGGTTGCAAAGGCGCAGACTATCGTCGTGGCCGAATATCGTGGCATCAGGGTTGGCGATTTGACGAAACTGCGCGCGGATGCGCGTTCCCAGTCGGTGCACCTGCAAGTGTTGAAAAACACGCTTGCACGCCGCGCCGTCGATGGAACGCCGTTTTCGCCCCTCGCCGCCGACATGACCGGCCCGTTGATCTATGCGATCTCCGAGGATGCCGTTGCAGCTGCAAAAGTGTTTTCCACCTTTGCAAAAACCAACGACAAGCTGGTCATCAAGGCAGGCAACTACGCAGGCAAGCAACTGGACAAGGCTGGTGTTACCGCCCTGGCCAACATTCCGAGCCGTGAGGTTCTGCTGGCCCAGGTAGTGGGCATGATGCAGGCACCGGTGGCCGGTATGGCGCGCGCGCTTGCGGCAGTTGCAGCGAAGAAGGAAGAAAGCGCCGCAGCAGCTTGAGGCGTTGTTCCCGCTTTGCGTCAGATACCAATCCGATCATCAAATCGACATAAATTTTAGGAGTTTCAAATGGCAGTCAGCAAAGACGACATCCTCGAAGCCGTAGGCCAGATGTCTGTAATGGAGCTGAACGACCTGGTCAAGGCGTTCGAAGAGAAATTTGGCGTTTCCGCAGCAGCTGTGGCCGCTTCTGGCCCTGCAGGTGGCGGTGCCGCTGCAGCAGCAGTTGAAGAGCAAACCGAGTTCACGGTCATCCTGACGGAATTCGGCGCGAACAAGGTTGGCGTCATCAAGGCCGTTCGTGAAATCACCGGCCTGGGCTTGAAAGAAGCCAAGGACTTGGTGGATGGCGCACCGAAGCCTGTCAAGGAAGCGATTCCAAAGGCAGATGCAGAAGCCGCCAAGAAGAAGCTCGAAGACGCCGGCGCAAAAGCAGAGATCAAGTAATACGCTCTGCCGCACTTTTTCGCAGGACGGAGTCAAAGCGCAGGACCTGCCTGAGGCGGGGCCGGCTTTGGCTCCTTTGTCGTTTTAGAAATTCGACAAGAGTTGTTGAGAGAAGTAGAGGAACTGGCAAGCTTGGGCCGTTACTTCATCGGGCCGCAAACCGAGCAGGCCGGGACCGCACCCGTAACCGTAACCGTAACCGAAGTTTGGTGCAGCACGCTTGGCGCGGCAACTATTGTGTTGTAACTGTGTTGCGGTAACGGATTTGCCGGCACACGCACCGGAAGCTGGCGTGTGCGGTTTGAAACAAGGTCGGCAGCTTGACCAGTCCAGCCGGCAGCATGGCTTTTTAACCAGGGCCGAGACTTGAGGTTTCGAAAGCTTCGTTCAACACGGAGCCGGGCAGTTGGCGAGTTTTGCCGCGAAACCTGAAGTCTCTATCCTTCCTGTCACTCACGGAGTGTTCATGCACTACTCATTTACTGAGAAGAAGCGCATCCGCAAGTCCTTTGCAAAACGCGCTAACGTTCACAATGTTCCGTTCCTGCTGGCGACTCAGCTCGATTCTTACCAGGCTTTCCTGCAGGCTGGCACGCCTGTCAGCCAACGCCGTAATGAAGGCTTGCAATCCGCTTTCACGTCGATTTTCCCTATCGTTTCCCACAATGGCTACGCACGCCTTGAGTTCCTGTCCTACGTGCTCGGCGAGCCGCCTTTCGATGTCAAGGAATGCCAGCAGCGCGGACTGACCTTCGCGTCGCCGCTGCGCGCCAAGGTGCGCCTGGTTATCCTGGACAAGGAAGCGGCGCTGAATGCGAAGGACCCGTCCAAGTCCATCGTGGTCAAGGAAGTGAAGGAACAGGAAGTCTACATGGGCGAACTGCCGCTCATGACCCGCAACGGCTCGTTCATCGTGAACGGTACCGAGCGCGTGATCGTGTCGCAGCTGCACCGTTCGCCGGGCGTGTTCTTTGAACATGACCGCGGCAAGACGCATTCCTCGGGCAAGTTGCTGTTTTCTGCCCGCATCATTCCTTACCGCGGTTCATGGCTGGATTTCGAATTCGACCCGAAGGACATCCTGTTCTTCCGCGTCGACCGCCGCCGCAAGATGCCGGTCACCATCCTGCTCAAAGCAATCGGCATGACCGTCGAGCAGATCCTCGCTAACTTTTTCGTATTCGACAACTTCACGTTGCGCGGCGAAGGTGCGGAGATGGAATTCGTCGCCGACCGGCTGCGCGGTGAAGTAGCGCGTTTCGACATTACCGACCGCAGCGGCAAGGTGCTGGTGCAGAAGGACAAACGCGTCAATGCGCGCCATGTGCGCGACATCGAAGCCGCCGGGATCACCTTCATTTCGGTGCCGGAAGACTACCTGCTGGGCCGCGTGCTAGCCAAGAACATCGTCGACAGCGATACCGGCGAAGTCATTGCCAACGCCAACGATGAACTGACCGAGGAATTGCTCGGCCGCCTGCGCGACGCAAACGTGCAGCAGATCCAGACCCTGTACACCAACGACCTGGACCAGGGCGCGTATATCTCGCAAACCCTGCGCACCGATGACACCGCCGACCAGATGGCCGCCCGCGTAGCCATCTACCGCATGATGCGTCCTGGCGAGCCGCCGACCGAGGACTCGGTCGAGGCGCTGTTTAACGGCCTGTTCTACAACGAAGACCGCTACGACCTGTCGGCCGTGGGCCGCATGAAGTTCAACCGTCGCGTCAGCCGCGATGAATTGACTGGTCCCATGACGCTGTCGAACGACGACATCCTGAGTGTTATCAAGATCCTGGTCGAGTTGCGCAATGGACGTGGCGAAGTCGACGATATCGATCACCTTGGTAACCGTCGCGTGCGTTGCGTCGGCGAGCTGGCAGAGAACCAGTTCCGCGCTGGCCTGGTTCGCGTTGAGCGCGCCGTCAAGGAACGCCTGGGCCAGGCCGAAGCCGACAACCTGATGCCGCATGACCTGATCAATTCGAAGCCGATCTCGGCTGCCATTCGCGAATTCTTCGGTTCCTCGCAGTTGTCGCAATTTATGGACCAGACCAACCCGCTGTCGGAGATCACGCACAAGCGCCGCGTCTCCGCACTGGGACCGGGCGGCTTGACCCGCGAACGCGCTGGCTTTGAAGTGCGCGACGTGCATCCGACCCACTATGGCCGCGTGTGCCCGATCGAAACACCGGAAGGCCCGAACATTGGCCTGATCAACTCGCTGGCGCTGTATGCACGCCTGAACGAATACGGCTTCCTCGAGACGCCGTACCGCAAGGTTGAGAACAGCATGGTGACCAACCAGATCGACTACCTGTCGGCGATCGAGGAAGGCCGCTACGTGATCGCCCAGGCGAACGCAACCATCGACGAGCAGGGCAAGCTGTCCGACGAACTGGTGTCGGCACGCCAGGCTGGCGAAACCATCCTGGTGTCGCCGGAACGCGCCCAGTACATGGACGTGGCGCCGGGCCAGATCGTATCGGTTGCTGCATCGCTGATTCCGTTCCTTGAGCACGATGACGCGAACCGGGCCCTGATGGGCGCCAACATGCAGCGCCAGGCCGTGCCTTGCCTGCGTCCGGAGAAAGCGTTCGTCGGTACCGGCATCGAGCGCACCGTGGCGGTGGACTCGGGCACGACCGTGCAAGCCCTGCGTGGCGGCCTGGTCGACTATGTCGACGCCGGCCGCGTCGTGATCCGCGTGAATGATGATGAAGCTACTGCCGGTGAAGTCGGCGTGGACATCTACAACCTGATCAAGTACACGCGTTCAAACCAGAACACCAATATCAACCAGCGCCCCATCGTGAAGGTAGGCGACCGGGTTGTCGGCGGCGACGTAATTGCAGACGGCGCCTCGACCGACCTGGGCGAGCTGGCACTAGGCCAGAACATGCTGGTCGCGTTCATGCCCTGGAATGGCTACAACTTCGAAGACTCGATCCTGATCTCTGAAAAAGTCGTGGCTGACGACCGTTACACCTCGATCCATATCGAGGAACTGTCGGTGGTCGCACGCGACACCAAGCTGGGTGCCGAAGAAATCACGCGTGATATTTCCAACCTGGCTGAAAACCAGCTGGCGCGCCTGGATGAATCGGGCATCGTCTACATCGGCGCGGAAGTCGAAGCGGGTGACGTTTTGGTGGGCAAGGTCACGCCCAAAGGCGAAACCCAGCTGACGCCGGAAGAGAAGCTGCTGCGCGCCATCTTCGGTGAAAAAGCATCGGACGTGAAAGACACGTCGCTGCGCGTGCCCTCGGGCATGATCGGCACCGTGATCGACGTGCAGGTCTTCACCCGTGAAGGCATCCCGCGCGACAAGCGTGCCCAGCAGATCATCGACGATGAACTCAAGCGCTACCGGCTGGACCTGAACGACCAGTTGCGCATCGTTGAAGGCGACGCCTTCCAGCGCCTGGAAAAGATGTTGATTGGCAAAGTCGTCAATGGCGGCCCGAAAAAGCTGGTCAAGGGCGCCAAGCTGACCAAGGAATACCTGGACGACCTGGAGAAATACCACTGGTTCGACATCCGTCCGGCAGAAGAGGACACCGCTGCCGCGCTGGAAGCGATCAAGGAATCGATCGCCGAGAAGCGTCACCAGTTCGACCTGGCTTTCGAAGAGAAGCGCAAGAAGCTGACCCAGGGCGACGAACTGCCCCCGGGCGTGCAAAAGATGGTCAAGGTCTACCTGGCCGTGAAGCGTCGCCTGCAGCCTGGCGACAAGATGGCAGGCCGCCACGGCAACAAGGGTGTGGTGTCGCGCATCGTGCCGGTGGAAGACATGCCCTACATGGCAGACGGCACGCCGGCTGACATCGTGCTCAACCCGCTGGGCGTGCCATCGCGGATGAACGTTGGACAGGTGCTGGAAGTCCACCTTGGCTGGGCAGCGAAGGGCCTGGGCCTGCGCATCGGCGAAATGCTGAAAGCGCAAGCCAAGGCGGCCGAGATGCGCAAGTTCCTGACCGCGATCTATAACGAGTCGGGCAAGCAGGAAGACCTCGAAAGCCTGACCGATGACGAAGTGCTGCAGTTGAGCGACAACCTGAAGCATGGCGTGCCGTTTGCAACGCCAGTATTCGATGGCGCGCATGAGAAGGAAATCCATCGCATGCTCGACCTGGCCTATCCGGACCATATTGCCAAGCAGCTGGGCATGACGCCGTCGAAGAACCAGGTCACGATGTATGACGGCCGCACCGGTGAAGCTTTCGAGCGCACAGTCACGGTGGGTTACATGCACGTGCTGAAGCTGCATCACCTGGTTGACGACAAGATGCACGCCCGTTCGACCGGACCATACTCGCTGGTGACGCAGCAACCGCTGGGCGGCAAAGCCCAGTTCGGCGGCCAGCGCTTCGGCGAGATGGAGGTGTGGGCACTGGAAGCCTATGGCGCGTCTTACGTGCTGCAGGAGATGCTGACCGTGAAGTCGGACGACGTGAACGGCCGGACCAAGGTGTACGAAAACCTGGTCAAGGGCGATCACGTGATCGACGCCGGCATGCCGGAATCCTTAAATGTGCTGGTGAAGGAAATCCGCTCGCTTGGTATCGACATCGACCTGGAACGCGAGTAACGGCCGGCCACCCTCCCTTGCGCTGCAGGGGAGGGCAGGGGAAGCGACCCGTCGGCGCATTTGCGCGAACGCCTCGTTTTTCCCGACCTCCCGAAACGGGAGGTGCAGAGAACAGAATCCAAGTTTTTTCACGCCACACTGGAGTGATACATGAAAGCCCTGCTCGATCTATTCAAGCAAGTTCAACAGAACGAACAATTCGACGCGATCAAGATCGGCCTCGCGTCGCCCGAAAAAATCCGTTCCTGGTCCTACGGCGAAGTCAAAAAGCCGGAAACCATCAACTACCGTACCTTCAAGCCAGAGCGCGACGGCCTGTTCTGCGCCAAGATCTTTGGCCCGATCAAGGACTACGAGTGCCTGTGCGGCAAGTACAAGCGCCTGAAGCATCGCGGCGTCATCTGTGAAAAATGCGGCGTCGAAGTCACGCTGGCCAAGGTGCGCCGCGAGCGCATGGGCCATATTGAGCTGGCTTCCCCGACGGCCCACATCTGGTTCCTGAAATC
>JAQGMC010000002.1 GCA_028292545.1 Paucimonas sp. | reverse complement strand
GCCGTCACTTCCCTTTCCTTGATCGCAACCATACCGCTGGAGTTGAAGCTACGAATATGGCTACCGGCGATGCCGGTGAAGACATTGCGGATCTTGCAGTCCGTCATCAGCTCGGCGTCTTCAAGCGCGCGCTGTATCGACTGCACCGTTGCCTCGATGTTGACCACCACGCCTTTTTTCAAACCCTTCGATTCATGCTCGCCCAAGCCGATCACTTCATGCCGTCCGTCAGGCATGATCTCGGCCACCACAGCAACAATCTTTGAGGTGCCGATATCCAGGCCAACGATCAGGTTCTTCGCGTCTTTTGTCATTTTTTATCGCTTCACTTTGACTTGTTTTCCGGCTTCAGGTTGAGCCCGGCTGCCTTCAGCGCCAATCCATTCGGGTAGCGCATATCGATACTCTCTATCCTGTCCTGCAAGCGCGCCGCCAGTTGCGGATAAATGCTGGCCAGCCGGTCGGCCCGCGCTTTCAAGGTTTCCCTGGTTTGCTCGCGTCCGAGCTCCACCGTCATGCCATTGTCGAGCTTTACCGACCACGCATAACGGCCCGACAGGCTGACCGCTTCCGGCTTCAGGTTCATGCGCGCAAACCACTGCACGAAGTCGGCGTAGCGCGTGACCACTTCTTTCTCGCTGCCGCTGGGGCCGGTGAAGGCGGGCAAGTCGCCATCCTCTTCCGCTTCAGCCAGGTTGGCGGTGAAAAGCTCGCCCGTCACCGACAGCAACCGTCCATCCTCGCCCCAGGTCCCAAGCGGCTGGTGCTCTTCTATCGTCACCACCAGCCCATTGGGCCAGGAGCGGCGCACGCTGGCGCGGCGCACCCAGGGCACGGATTCGAAAGCCAGCCGCACCCGGTCCAGGTTGGCGGTAAAGAAATTGCCCTTGATGCGAGGCAGCGCCGTGCCCCGTATCGTCGATGCGCTTACATGGCGCAGCTCGCTGGCCGCGCCTTCCACCCGGATCGACTTCAACGTGAACATCGGCCGCTGGGACAGCCACCAACCGCCTGCCGCAATCGCGGCGAGCAAGGTCGCGCCCAGCAAAGTGCTGGACACTGCGTTCAACAATTTAATGTCGTGCCACATGGCGCCTAGTTGCCTCCCGTTGCCGGCTGCCCGGGCGCTTGCGCGGCATGCAATTCAAGCCGCGCGCGGCCAAGTATGTCCACGCACAAGTCTTCGTAGCTGATGCCCATCGCCTTGGCCGACATGGGGACCAAAGAGTGTCCGGTCATGCCGGGCGAGGTGTTGATCTCCAGCAGGAACGGCGCGTCGTCGCCATCGCGGATCATGAAGTCGACCCGGCCCCAGCCGCAGCAGCCCAGCGCATTGAAAGCGCGCACTGCCAGTTCCTGCACCCGCGCCGTCAATTCCGGTGCAAACGGCGCCGGGCAGAAATAGCGGGTGTCGTCGCTGAAGTACTTGTTGTGATAGTCATAGTTGCCGCCCGGCGCGCGTATTTCCACCACCGGCAGGGCACGGGCGCTGCTGCCCTGGCCCAGCACCGGCACCGTGATTTCGCGGCCCTGCACGAAGGCTTCGGCCAGCAACACTTCGTCATAGCGGGCGCAATCGTCGAAGGCTGCGCGCATGCCGGAGGGCACACTCACCTTGCTGATGCCAATGGTAGAACCTTCATGCGGCGCCTTCAGCATCAGCGGCATGCCCAACTCAGCCGCAACCCGGTCGAGGTCGGCCTGGGTGGTGATGGCCGCGGTCAATTCGGCATACGCCGGCGTGGGCAAACCCTGGCTGGCCCAGATGCGCTTGGTCATGATTTTGTCCATCGCGATCGCGCACGCCATGACGCCCGATCCGGTGTACGGAATGCCAAGCTGCTCCAGCGCGCCCTGCAGGCTGCCATCTTCGCCATAGCGGCCATGCAGGGCGATGAATACCCGGTCGAATTTCTCTGCCGCCAGGTCGGCCAGGCTGCGCTGCGCCGGGTCAAAGCCATGCGCATCCACGCCCTTGTCGCGCAGTGCCTTGAGCACGCCCGCGCCCGACATCAGCGACACGTCGCGCTCGGCCGAACGGCCGCCATACAGCACGCCTACCTTGCCAAAATTACGCACTTCCTGCCCGCTCATACCGCCTCCTGCCGGGAAAATTTCGCCAGGTGCGCCGGCACCGCACTGATCGAGCCCGCGCCCATCGTGATGACGACGTCGCCGTCGCGCACGATGTCCATGATGGTCGCGGGCATGTCGGCAATGTTTTCAACAAATACCGGCTCAACTTTGCCCACCACGCGCAGCGCATGCGCCAGCGTGCGCCCATCCGCAGCCACGATGGGTTGTTCGCCGGCTGCATAGACTTCGCCCAGCACCAGGCCGTCTGCAGTGGACAAGATCTTGACGAAATCCTCGAACAAGTCGCGCGTGCGGGTGTAGCGGTGCGGCTGGAACGCCAGCACCAGGCGGCGGCCGGGATAGGCGCCGCGCGCAGCTGCAAGCGTGGCCGCGGTTTCAACCGGATGGTGGCCATAGTCATCCACCAGCGCAAAGCTGCCGCGGTCGACGCCATCCTGACCCAGGATGCGCAGTTCGCCGTGGCGCGTGAAGCGCCGGCCGACACCGTTGAATTCGCGCAGCGCCTTTTGCGTGGCGCTGTCAGCCACGCCGACTTCGCGCGCAATCGCAATCGCGGCGCAGGCGTTCTGCACGTTGTGCATGCCAGGCTGGTTCAGGCAGACCCGCATATCGGGATAGCCTTCCTGCCGCACCGTGAAGTGCATTTCGCCACTGACGGCCGTGGCATCCACGGCGCGCACTTCGGCTTGCTCGTGGAAACCATAGGTGACGACTGGCTTGGCGATGAAAGGCATGATCTCGCGCACATTCGCATCGTCCATGCAAATGATGGCAACGCCGTAGAACGGCAGCCGCTGGGTGAATTCAATGAAAGCCTGCTTCAGCTTGGCGAAGCTGTGGTCATAGGTCTCCATGTGGTCGGCATCGATATTGGTGATGACTTCGATCACAGGCGACAGATTCAGGAAGGAGGCATCCGACTCGTCGGCCTCCGCCACGATGAAGTCGCCCGTGCCCAGCTTGGCATGCGCGCCGGCGCTGTTGAGCCGGCCGCCGATCACGAACGTCGGGTCCATGCCGCCTTCGGCCAGCACGCTGGCGACCAGGCTGGTGGTGGTGGTTTTGCCGTGTGTGCCGGCGATGGCAATGCCGCTTTTCAGGCGCATCAGTTCGCCCAGCATGATCGCGCGCGGCACGATCGGAATGTGGCGCGCGCGTGCAGCCATCACTTCCGGGTTGTCGCCCTTCACCGCAGTCGAGGTCACGATCGCATCCGCGCCCACGATATTGTCGGCAGTATGGCCGTAGCAGACGCGCGCGCCCAAACGCTCCAGGCGCTGGGTGGCGGCATTGCTGGACAAGTCGGAACCGGAAATGCCATAGCCGAGGTTGAGCAACACCTCGGCGATGCCGCTCATGCCTGAGCCGCCGATGCCGACGAAATGAATATTCTTGACCTTGTGCTTCATGATTTCTTCACCAGTTCTTCGAGCACCGCGGCAATCGCCTCATTGGCGTTGCGACGGCCTTGTTCCCAGGCCGCTTGCGCCAGTTGGCGGCAGGCGTCGCGCGTCATGTCGCGCAACAGGGCGGCAAGTTGCACGGGATTCAATTCGGATTGCGGCAGGTGGATGGCTGCATGCTGCGCCGCCATCCACTGCGCGTTGTCGCGCTGGTGCGATGTGGTTGAAGCCACCAGCGGCACCAGTACGCTGGCCACGCCCGCGGCTGTCAGTTCAGACACCGTGATCGCGCCGGCGCGGCAAATAACCAGGTCAGCTTCGTTGTAGCGGCGCGGCATGTCGTCGATGAAATCGACGACCTCTGCGCTCACACCGCTGGCCTGGTAAGCCGCGCGCAAACTGTCGATATGCTGTTTGCCGGATTGGTGCACGACCAGCGGGCGCTGCGCCGGTTCCAGCAAGGCCAGCGCCTGCGGCAGGGTGTCGTTGAGCACTTTCGCGCCCAGGCTGCCGCCAATCACCAGCAAACGCAACGGACCGCTGCGGCCGGCGAAGCGTTCCGCCGGCAGCGGCAGGGCCAGGATTTCGCGCCGTACCGGATTGCCGGTCACGACCGCCTTTTCTGCAGCGCTGCCGAACTGCGCTGGAAAACCGAACAGCACCTTGCTGGCCACCGGCACCAGCGTCTTGTTCGACAACAGCAAGGCTGCATCAGCATTGACCAGCACCAAGGGTATGCGCTGCAGCCGCGCCATCAAGCCGCCCGGCACGGTGACATAGCCGCCCATGCCCAGCACCACGTCTGGCCGGCGCCGCCGCAATATCGCGCGGCAGGCGGCAAAGCCAGCCACCATGCGCGCTACGCCAGTCAGCGTGTGTTTCCAGCCCTTGCCGCGCAAGCCGCTGAACGCAATCGCATCCATTTCCACGCCGTGGCGCGGCACCAGCTCGCGCTCCATGCCGTGGGTGGTGCCCAGCCAGGATACGTGCCAGCCGCGCGCCTTCATCGTCTGGGCGATCGCAAGACCGGGGAAAATATGTCCGCCCGTACCGGCTGCCATAACGAGCAGGCGCTTCATACGCGGCCTCCGCGCATGAGCACCCGGTTTTCATAATCAATGCGTAGCAGGATGGCCAGGCCGATGCAATTGATCAGCACGCCGGTCCCGCCATAACTCATCAGCGGCAGGGTCAGGCCCTTGGTCGGCAACAGGCCCAGGTTCACGCCCATGTTGATGAATGCCTGCACGCCGATCCAGATGCCAATGCCCTTGGCAGTCAGGCCAGCAAAGGTCTGGTCAATGGCAATCGCCTGGCGGCCGATGTCGAAAGCGCGCTTGACGATCCAGTAAAACATCAGGATCACAGTCAGCACGCCAACGAAACCGAGTTCCTCACCGATGACTGCCAGCAGGAAGTCGGTATGTGCCTCGGGCAGGTAGTGGAGCTTTTCCACGCTGCCCCCCAGGCCCACGCCAAGCAGTTCGCCACGGCCGAATGCAATCAGCGAATGCGACAACTGGTAAGCCTTGCCCAGCGCATTTTCTTCCTGCCACGGGTTCAGATAGGCAAAGATACGTTCGCGCCGCCAGGGCGAAAGCACGATCACCATCGTAAAAATGCCTACCAGCGTGGCGCCGATGCCGCTGAACCAGACGCCATTGATGCCGCCTAAAAACAGGATGCCCATTGCGATGCAGACAATGACGCCGAAGGCACCCAGGTCCGGCTCCAGCAGCAGCAGCAGGCCGACCACGCCCACGGCGCCCGCCATCGGCAGGAAACCCTTGGTCAGCTTGTGCATGAATTCTTGCTTGCGCACGGTGTAGCTGGCTGCATAAAGCACGACGAACAGCTTCATCAGTTCGGACGGCTGCACGTTCAGGAATTTCAGCGACAGCCAGCGCCGCGCGCCATTCACGCCGCGGCCCACGCCCGGCACCAGCACCAGCGCCAGCAGCACCAGCGTGGCGACGAACAGGTAGGGTGCGAGCTTTTGCCAGGTCTTGATGGGCACGCGGAAAGCGAGCATGCCTGCAGCCAGTGCAACGGTAATGAAAATCGCCTGCCGCAGCAGGAAATGCGTGCTCTTGTAGCCGGCGTATTTGGGCGAATCGGGCAAGGCGATGGATGCCGAATACACCATCACCAGGCCAAACAGCATCAGCAGCACGACCACCCACACCAGCGGCTGGTCATATTCAAGCATGCGCGAACGCTGCGCCAGGCCGGCCGGCTTGGCTGCAACCGCGCTCTTCAGGAAGGATGGCGCGAAATTCATGCGAACACCTCCCCGCGCGACAAGCCCAGTTCGCGCACGGCCTGCACGAAGACTTCGGCACGGTGCAGGTAGCTGCGGAACATATCGAAGCTGGCGCAGGCGGGCGACATCAGCACCGCATCGCCGGGCTGGGCCAGGGAGGCGGCGCGCTCGACTGCTTCCTCCAGCGTCTGGCAGGCATGTTGCGGCACGCCGGTCGCATCCAGGGCCGCACCCACTGCCGGGCCGTCGCGGCCGATCAGCATGACGTCGCGCACGTAGCGCGCCACCGGGTCGGCCAGCGGCGAAAAATCCTGGCCCTTGCCATCGCCGCCGGCAATCAGCAGCAGGCGCCCGCTGCATACCGCGCCCATTCCCTTCAACGCGGCCACGGTGGCGCCGACATTGGTGCCCTTGCTGTCGTCGTAATACTCGACGCCGCTTATGTTTGCCACCAATTCCACGCGATGCGGCTCGCCGCGGTATTCGCGCAAGCCGTGCAACAGCGGCGCCAGCGGCAAGCCGATCGCGCGGCACAAAGCCAGCGCGGCGAGCGCATTCATTGCATTGTGCTGGCCCCGGATCTTCAGCGCATCGGCCGGCATCAGCCGGTTCACCGCAACCGGCACGGCTTCCATGTCCTTCTTGCGGCGGCGGCGTTCGCCTTCTTCGCCGGGCACAGCCAGCGCCAGCCACTGCATGCCATTCTCATCAAGCAAGCCAAGCGACCCGGCCTGCGCCGGCTCGTCGCCGCCAAAGCTGACGACTTGGGCTGACGCCTGCGACATTGCCATCACCAGCGCATCTTCACGATTTAGCACGCGCACAGTGCCGGGTCCAAAGATGCGGGCCTTGTCGGCGGCATAGGCTTCCATGCTGCCATGCCAGTCCAGGTGGTCCTGGCTCAGGTTCAGCACGGTCGCCACGTCGGCCTGCAGCGAGCAGGTGAAATGCAACTGGAAACTGGACAACTCCAGCACCCATGCCTGGGGCAAGGCGTCGCTGTCGAGCGCATGGCGCAGCACGTCGAGCGCGGCCGGGCTGATATTGCCGGCGACTTCCACTGTCAGGCCGGCGCGCCGGCACAAAAGGCCGGTTAGGCTAGTTACCGTGGTCTTGCCATTGGTACCGGTGATGGCCAGGACTTTGGGCTGGTAATCGCGGCTGGCGCGCAGCGCAGCCAGTGCCTGGGCAAACAATTCGATTTCACCCCACAGCGGGATATTGCCTTCCCGTGCCGCCGGGATAATGTCGGCCAGCTCATCGCCCGGCGCCAGTCCCGGGCTTACGGCCACGAAATCGCAGCCTTGCAACAGGCTCGCGACGAACGGACCGCTGACGAAACTTGCCTCCGGCACGGCATCAACCAGGGCGGGCAGGCGTGCCGGCGCTTCGCGCGTGTCGGCGACCACCAGCCTGGCGCCACAACGCGCCAGCCAGCGTGCCATCGCCAGCCCCGATTCACCGAGGCCGAGCACGAGTACCTGTTTGCCCTGGTAGTCCATTTATTGCATCTGTTCCAGTGATTCCGGCAATTCCACGGTTGCGGTTTTCAACGCAGCGATCTCAACGCAACAATCTCAACGCAACTTCAGGGTCGACAATCCGAACAGCACCAGGATCATCGTGATGATCCAGAAGCGGATCACAACCTGGGTTTCCTTCCAGCCCTTCTGTTCATAGTGGTGATGCAGCGGCGCCATCAGCAGCACGCGGCGGCCCACGCCGGTGCGCATCTTCGTGTACTTGAAATAGGCCACCTGCACCATCACCGACAGCGTTTCGACCACGAACACGCCGCCCATGATGAAGAGCACGATTTCCTGGCGCACGATGACGGCCAGCGTACCGAGCGCGCCGCCCAGCGCCAGCGCGCCGACGTCGCCCATGAACACTTGCGCCGGGTGCGCGTTGTACCAGAGGAAGGCCAGGCCCGCGCCTGCCATCGCGCCGCAAAAAATCAGCAATTCACCAGCGCCGGGTATGTGCGGAATGAACAGGTAGCGCGCATAAGTGGCGCTGCCGGTCAGGTAGGCGATCAGGCCCAGCGCGGAGCCGACCATGACAGTGGGCAGCACCGCCAGGCCATCCAGGCCATCGGTCAGGTTCACGGCATTGCTGGTGCCGACAATGACGAAATAAGTCAGTGCAATAAAGCCCCACACGCCCAGCGGATAGCTGATGGTCTTGAAGAAGGGAACGATGAAGTCGGCCTTGGGCGGAAGGTCGATATTGAATCCCGACTGCACCCAGGCCAGGAACAGTTCCAGCACCTTGGCATTGGTCGCGCCCGACACAGAGAACGCCAGGTACAGCGCAGCGGCCAGGCCAATCAGCGATTGCCAGAAATATTTTTCGCGCGACGGCATGCCCTTCGGGTCTTTGTAGACCACCTTGCGGTAGTCATCCACCCAGCCTATGGCGCCAAAGCCGAAGGTCACGACCATGACTGGCCAGATGAAGCGGTTGCTCCAGTCGGACCAGAGCACGGTGGAGACGAAGATTGAAATCAGGATCAGCGCCCCACCCATGGTGGGCGTGCCCGACTTGACGAGGTGGGTTTGTGGACCATCGGTGCGCACGGCTTGTCCCACCTTCAAGCGGGTCAGCATGCGGATCACGGCGGGGCCGAAAATCAGGCCGATCGCAAGCGAAGTCAAGGTCGCGAACACGGCCCGGAAGGTGATGAAGTTGAAAACACGCAGGATGCCAAAATCCTGCTGGAACATATTGGCCAGCCACAGCAGCATGTCAGTGCGCCTCCTTCTGGGTTTCGCCTGTCAGGTGCTGCACCACCCGCTCCATGCGCATGAAGCGCGATCCTTTGACCAGCACGGTGGCGTTGGGCGCGCAAGCTGCCTGCACCGCCGCTTTCAAGGCATCGACATCAGCCACTTGCCTGCCATGCGCGCCAAAGGCTGCGCTGGCATGCTGCGCCAAGTCGCCCAGCGTGAACAGTTGCTCGATGCCGCGTCCGCGCGCATAGGCGCCGATCTCGATATGGAATTGCCGGCCTTCCTGCCCCACTTCACCCATGTCGCCCAGCACCAGGATGCGCGGCGCGCTGCCCTGGGCCAGCACGTCGATGGCGGCGCGCACGGAATCGGGATTGGCGTTGTAGGTGTCGTCAATGACGGTCGCACCGTTTGGCGCGCGCTTGCGTTGCAGGCGCCCGCTTACCGGCGCAAAGGATTCAAGCCCGCGCACGATTGCCTTGCGATGCACGCCGATCGCCAATGCGCAGGCAATCGCGGCCAGCGCATTGCGCACGTTGTGCACGCCGGCCGCCTGCAATTGCACCGTGAAACTGTGCTCCTTCACCCGCACCGTCATTTCGCTGCCGAAGCCGGCCGGCTTCCAGCTGCACGACACGCTGGCTTCATCGGTCAAACCGAAGCTGAGCATCTTGCGCTTGCCGCTGGCCTTGGCCAAGCTGCGCCACAAGGGCGTGTACGTATCGTCAGCCGGGAAAACCGCGACGCCGCTTGGCGGCAATGCGCG
>JAQGMC010000001.1 GCA_028292545.1 Paucimonas sp. | reverse complement strand
GGCCGAAGTAGTCCTTCTTGTCCTTCGTCACAAAGAGGTATGGGCGAAGATCGATGCCAGACAGCAAGGGCTGGACGCGCGCCCAGTCACGAATCGTGTCCGATGATTTCCACTCCGCGAGGACGACGTTCTCCTGTGCAGGCGAAGCGGCCTCCACCGCCTTGGGGCCTTTCCGCGTATCTGCTGCTACCGCTTCGCCGTCACCCTTGGCGCTGGCACCGTCAGCGGCGATGCTCGTCTCAAGCGCCTCAAGGTCCTCGCAGACACCCTTCGGGTGAACGGCCGCGACAAAAGCGATCTGCTCGAAGAACCGTGGAATGAAACGCTCGGCGAGCATCAGTTTCGCTAGCACGGGCAAGGTGATATCAGAACCAAATCCGCGCGCGCTTGCCGTGCGCTCTCGCAACAGCAAGGTATTTAGGAAGCGTTTGATCTGGCGCGGGTTGCCCTTGGCACCACTTGCCAGAATCGGACCGATCTGATCGCTGAGGGCGAGCGCGTTGTTGGCCTTGTCCGCCTTTGTGCCGAGTGCGGCTTTGACGGTCGAAACATCAAGGCCGGCGTTTTCCCAAGGCCGTTTGAGGCGCTCCCGCGCGGCGAAAATGAGCTTTGCGTAATCGGCATCCCCATCGCCGATCTCGGCACCCGTTAACAACAACGTCACGTAGATGCGCGTCTCAGTCTCGCCTAGGGCGGGGATTCGAAACGGCACCTGGATCAGCTTCTCGAGGTAGTTTCGAGCGTAATCTCGCGGCCCCGTGGTCTCTGGAAGATCTGGAAAGTGCTTACGTACCGCGTATTCGATCATCGCCTCATCCGCTGCGACAACGAACGCCGTGCGGGCGGTAAATACGAACAGCCGGATTGCTTCTAACGTCTCGATCGCTGTATCCGGCAGGCAGCGGTCAAGGTCATCAATCAGCACAATGAGCTGCTTGATGCCTGCGTCTTTCAGGAGCTTATCGAACGCCTTGCGAAAGGCTTCAACCTCCTCCGGGACGTTCTTGGTGTCTGCCGGCTTCAACATCGACTTCACGCTGTCAATTGCGGATGTGAGATTCTCTTTCGTCGCCAGCTTGCCGGGATCCTCGAACATTCCTTCAAGCGTCCCCACAATGGCACTGATTTGATCCGGCGTCGGAATGCCGGTGAATGCAGTGACTGCCAAGCCACCTGCGCGCTTCGCGACCTTCAACCAATCGATGCGATTGAAGACGTCCTTGACCGTGTCTGCGGCCTTAGTCATTGCCGGGCGCTTTTCGACTAGGCCCGTAACTATGCCCTCGATCAGTGCGATCTTGGCATCCTCGAATCCTTGAAAGCGCCAACCGTTGAACTTAAGGCAGAGCACATCCTCCTTGTCCGCGAATCCTGCTTCGATCATCTCCAGCACACTGGATTTCCCAGCACCCCAATCGCCATGGATTCCGATTGTGACGGGGCGGTCTGGTTTATCGCACAACAGCTCGATGATGGTCTTGGCGATTGCCTCGTTGTTGAGCAAGTCAACTCTGGTCTCGTTGTCGGTCAGAATCATTCGCCTCGTCCTTTCCTAGGTAAGCCATTCGGCAGTGTCCGCCGCTCAGAACTGATGGCAGTGGAAAGCGCCGTGCGCTGCCCTTGCAGCCTCAGCGCCATCGTCATCGCGATCTGCACATGGACTACGCGGATGATGTGAGCCGCCCCCGGTATCGGCGCTCGACTCCGTTCACTACGTGACGCACCAGCCGGGTCTTTTTGCCATCGGCCGCGACCCGTAGCTGCAGCTCGTCACCATCGACAAGCTGGTACGGCTTGTCCTTGGGCTTGGCATTTTCAATGCCTCGCACTGTAAGCTTCCCCATGCATTCTCCGTATCCGTGTCCGGCGCGTGTCCGGATTATCTCTGGCTTCCAGCGTACCGGGTTAGATGCCCTTGGACAACAACGATCCGCAAGCCATTGATTTTTTATTCGATCCTGTTGGATGGTGTTAGACGCGGCTGGACTGGCAATTAATGAAATGCAGTGCAAGGGATAGCGAGTTCGAACCCCGCCGCCCGACCAAAGAGATCAAGGACTTACATAGTCTGCTGGACATAAACGCGGCGCTGTATATTAGACGGTTTTCTAATATACCCGCTGCGCTTTTCCATTTTTGGAGCCAATGATGTTGCAAAGCGATGAAGACGGACTAGTCTCGCTCAGACAGTCGTGGCCGGGCAAAGCCCAAGCTTGAGCGACCACGTGCGCCTAACGCAGAAGTCAACCAAAACGCCCTCATTTGTGCCCATGGCCCAGTGCCGCGGCCGCGACGAACAAACAGTATGCAAGACATGGTGCATGTGATTGAATCGGTCAAACGCGTGCATTGAACGCGCTTCTAAAGAGGATTGAGGCAATGCGATCTAAACACCCCATTCGGGCATTGATTCCAATACTGGCTTTCACCGTCCCCATGGTCGCGGTCTATTTGACCATGCGCCACTTTCTGAAGGTGTCATGCTCCGCAATCCTTCGAGCTGGCGGCACATGTAACACCTCAGTCGATCCGACCGTTGCGAAGATCCTCTTCGTGATAGGTGCGGCAGGAGCGATTGCGTCAGTAATTCAGTTCTTCTGCCTGACGAAACCGCGGCTTTAAGCCGCCCGCTTCAGCGGAGCTCGACCCAGTCGACCTGGACGGCGTGACAGGTTCCTCCTCTCTCTTTTACTCTGAAAGTAAAGCCGATGGAATTCGTAGATAACGGCGAAAAAATCCGTCGAAACCTCTTGGCCTTCAGTGCCTTGATCATCGTCTCCGCCTTTCTCGGAGATAGCGTAACCAAGGATTTTGCGGCCTTTGGCCTGCACTTTAGCGATGTTCCAAAATTAAAGCTGTGGGGCTTGGCCACCTCCATTCTGCTTTATTTGGCGTTGAGGTTTCGCTTTTCTGCGCAGACAAAAGTCGCCAAGGGAGAAGCGCAGGTAGAAGGATGGGATACACGACGAGCCGTGATGCGACTTCAAATCCAACACGCTTTGATCGACCTCATTCAAGCGGGAAAGCATTCTCCGCTCTTTCCCGACGGCTTAGGCATACAGCAAGACTACGAAAGCTCGTTGCGAAGGCTCGGCACAGACGCTGGCTCCGCAAGGAAGGTAATAATCCGCGTTGAGGAGTTATCCCACGGCGCCGACGAAGGCCACTTTCAGGCAATAGTAGAGAGCACTAGTATTACCAAGTTCAATTCAGAACATGCATACCAATATCGGCACGCTTCCAAACTCAGATTAATGGCCTTTCTTTTTTTTAGGTCCTTCTACTCCGCCGGGTTCGTAGAGTTTCGCATTCCTTATCTCGCATTTGTAGCGGCCCTCGGCATCTGCACCTACCAACTTATGACAGTAATCAATGCCTGACGAGCGAGGCCCCGCTCGCCGGCAGCGAAGTACGTCCCTTTCAAACCGCTTCAGCATGGGTCGGCCAACGTCGATAACGCCTCCGCTCGAATAACCTGTCGGGCAGGTCCATGCTGCACAGCTTACGGCCAAGTCATTCCTTTTCGCGTTGAGACGGTGGTACTCGCCGCAACCATCCCCTTCATCACTTACGCGGTCCCCCTGCCAGCACAACCGAGTACCGAAACCGCTCAGATGCCACGCTTAGCGTCTCCACCAGAACAAGGCGTTCCCCATCCGCGGAATCGCCCTCGCAAACCTCCAGCACATTGACCACACCGCATTCGATCTGAGTGCCGTATTTGATTTCGCTATCTGGCTGCAATACTGATTTGGGTGACAGCGTCACTGTTCGATTCACGAAGTCAATCCCTTGGAACCTGAAGCAGCGGGCTTGTGTCGATCCGGACCGAAGGTGGATATGCCGCCAGGCCCGGGTGGCACTTGGTTGGGGTGTAGCCGCGCAGTCGTCGAGTTTTTGCTGCAGCCGTTGTATGTCGCGCACCATTTCGGCGATACAAGCTTCGTATCGCTCTATCTGCTCATCCGGCGCGGTCTGGATGGTGCTCATCATTGAACATTTCTCCTATGGCTTGCAGTCGTTTCAAGCGGCGCACATTTCAGTCAACTGGTCCTGCAGCTCACTGGCCAATGCGGCTTGCTGCGAGCGACGGAACACGTCCTTGCCGTACTCTTTGACGACGGCATTCCCAAAAATACCCAGGACCGCATAGAGCTCGGCAAAGCTGAGCTTCTCAGGCTGTCCGGAAGCCTTTGTCACGCGTTCGATATCGAAGATCTGGCCGAAGTAGTCGCGATGCCTTTGCAACAGCTTTTGCGCGACTGGGTGAAGCGCACGCACCATCTCCACCTTGATATTGCTGATATAGGGGTTTGCCATGTTTGGAAATGCGCGGTGGCTGCGGTAAGGTGTTCTCACCGGGCTCGCTGCGTTGATGCCAAGCTGGCGCAGGGCGGCGTCTATGCCGGGCTGCCATGCCTGGTTGCCAAACGGGACATCGAGCAAGGCAGGCGTGCATGCCATGCCCAGGTAATGGAACAGTTCGAACTTGCGCACTGCCAGCGGAACACTGAAGACGAATCGGTAGACATCTCCGTGCATCAAGGGATTCGTCATTGGCCCGGAATACGAGTCGCTGTTGCTGTACACGCTTACCCAGTTCGCATTGCGCTGCCAGAGATAATACAAATCGCCCAGTTGATGGATGGGGACACCGGCCTCGTACAGCGTCCGGAAGAAATCTGCATACTTTTTTTCCAGGTTTTGCGCGACACCGGGGCGCGTAACCTTCAGCGGATCGCGATGACGCGCGCGCAGGGCATCGTCGATGAATTCTTCAATAGAGCCCAGGCGGCAGGCAGAAAAACTGCCTGGACGGAGCGCATTCTGGTGCCCTCCAACGGTCAGGAATCGATCCCGCGCAATGTGTTGCGTGTCGTAGAGGGAAAGATTGCCTTCAAGGTAATTGAGGCTATTCAGCGCGAGTTTGGCGAAGGGCTGCTGGCGAACCGAAACTTCGGGTCGTTTTATGACATGCCGTGAGTAGCCGATCCGTTTGCAAACCTCGGCGGCCGATACTACGTCAGGGCTGTAAAGCGGGCCCCGGGTCCAGATATCAAGCTCGTCCTTCAACCCGGCTCCGAGCAGCAGGGCCAGCATCAAGCGGCTATCCTTACCCCCGCTCAGCGGCAGGTTCAGCGGCAAGTCACCGTTGTGTTTTTTAAGTGTGAAAAGGTAGCGTGTGACCTCGTCAAAAATACTGCGAAAAGTCGCCTGCGGTTTTTCAGCAAACGCTTCGCTTATGTTCGGGTCGATCAAATCCGCGTAAGTGCGCTCGCGGATGTGCAATCGACCTCCCGTATCAACGGTGGCCATTGCCCCGGGTTGCAATTTGCGCATCGAGGAAAACGGTGTCAGGAGCTGCGTAACGTAGCCCTGATAAGCGATCAGTGCACTCGCTTCCGGGGAAAGATCGGCTGAGACGCCGGGCAGCGCCAGCAACAGCGGCCCGCGGTTGGTGAAAGCCACGAAATCTGGCCGGTCGACGTAGTACACCGCATGCGAACCACCCACGTTGCTTGTGAGTGCACTGCCTGCACCATCGCTGTAGGCCAGACTGAATTCACCACACAGCTCATCGAACATCATCGACGGCTTTGAAGCCAGGGAGCGCAACAGCTCGGCCAGGTAATTTGCCGATGAAGACGGGACATGCCCTCTTCGTGTGGGCAGTCCGTCGACGCTCAGTACGTGATTGGCGTCTTGCGCAGTGTAGGACCTGCCGCCGAATTCATTGATCGTCCAGGAAGCGAGAAATGCTGAACCGGTGCGCACTACGCGTGCCTGGGAGGGACTGCAAGGAAGAAGGTCCTCAAACTCTTCAAGCTTGAAGACATCACCCTGGCCACGCCTGAAGTGCACCAGCAGAAAAATGTTCATAGCCTCTCCCGGCGGTTTCCGGGAGTAAAGCTCGGACCGGGCGCGTGAGCGTTGACTTCTATCAACCCGGCAGTGTATTCGGGCAATGTCAAGCTTTTGACTGGCAGATCGACCCGCCCAATCCGAAAGTCACTACCCTCTGCGCCGGGTGTGGACGGTGCAGTTCAGATATGACATTCGTGTCCAGCAGATAGGCAGCTCACAGCGCCACATCCCTGACCGGCATTGAAGTACGCGGCGCTTCAAGCTCCATATCGCGATAAGGCGATGCCTGGATTGCGTCGATCAGGGCCGCGCCGGTTTTTTCTCCCTTCAAGCGCCGAAACTCCTCGGCGGTCACGACCACCACTTCATCCCGCCCGTGTACCGTCACATGCTGCGGCCCCTCACTGTGTACGCGGCGCACCAACTCGCTGAAGCGCGCTTTTGCGTCTTGCAGAGCCCAATAACCGGGTCGCGAAGGACGGTTCGAATCCGAATTGTTCACAGGGACCCCCTGTTCTAGTCAGCCTGAATAGCAAGACAAGCTATCGCCTTAAAGCAAGTTCATGAGGAAGTTCGTCGGCGCTAACCGCCGTGCTCCCATCCCGCCACATTCACGTAATACTTCGTCCCCTTCCCCACACCGCGCACGAGTAACGCATTCTTCTCTACCAACGCAGCCAAATCGCGCGTAGCCGTCGCATCCGAAACAGCCACCATCTTCGCGTACTTCTCGCGCGTCAGCCCACCTTCAAACCCGCCGTCGCCCGCGGCAACAAGCTTACGTAACACCTTCACTTGCCGCTCGTTGCATCCCTTTTGAGCCTGCTCGGCCCAGAATTTCGCTTTGACTACAGCTGCACCCACCACGACGCAGGAGCGCCTGCAGGCAGCTGCAATCTCCACTGCGAACCACATGATCCACGCCGTGGCATCGAGCTCGCCTTTCTGTGCCTGGTTCAGCGCATCGTAATACTGCTTTCGATTGGCCTGCAGTTGGGCGGAAAGGCTGATCAGGCGCACATCAATATGGAATTCCCGTGCCAGCACATAGTCCACGACGGCCCGGCCGACGCGGCCGTTGCCGTCTTCGAAGGGATGTATGGACTCGAACCATAGGTGCGCGATAGCTGCCTTGACGATGCCATCCTCGCTGCCCTGCGCGTTCAGCCATGCGAGCAAACGCTGCATCTCGCGAGCGACCCGGTTCGATGGCGGCGCTTCGTAATGAACAGTGGCGGCCTTGCCGATACGGGCTGCGCTGACTATCTGCATCGGCTCCTTGAACGAGCGCCAGTGCCCGACCTCGATCTTCTGGATGCCCGATCTTCCGGTGGGGAATAGCGCGGCCTGCCATGCGCACAGCCGGTCTTCATCCAAAGGGGTGTGATTGGAGATTGCATCGTGCATCACCGCCACGAGGCCCTCTACGCTTCGGGAGCGAGCACCATAGGTTGTGGCGCCCAGTCTTTTCATGACCGACGAACGGACTTCTGCAAGGTCCAGCTTTTGTCCCTCAATGGCCGCGGTGGAGATCGCTTCCTGGATCCAGATCTCTTCGAGGGCATTTTCGAGGTTTTCGCTAGCGAAGCCTACGGTGCGCGCTGCGCCAAGAAGCTCACCGAGCGTCTGGCGAGCGTCAGTCACGGCGGGCATGAGCGACGCGTGGTCGTAGCGCCATGTCGGCCACGAGGGGTTTTGCCATACATAGGGGGTAGCGTGAGGCATATCGCTCAATATACGGCTCATAATTTGAGGTGAATAATAGCACCTGCGGCGCAATTTCCCGGATATCGCTTTCTTGCACTTCCCTTCCCTCAGTTTCGACAAGCCTTTCCTTACCGGTCAAAACACCCCTTTCCCCCTTGGGACACAATCCAGCGATCCTTTCCAACAACCGCCCTCGTCCCATGGTCTACCTCATCCTGACGCGCCAAGGCCTGGCTGACCTGGCGGACCAGCTCGACAACCGCGTTGCCTCGGTCTGGATCAATCCCGGCGTCCTGGAGGATGACGAGCTCGCCCAGATTCAGGCCGGCGGCGTTGAACTGCACGTGCTGCCGCGCGCCGTCGGCACAGGCTCACATGATGAAATCGAGGCCGTGCTGGACCAGATCCGGCGCAAGAGCCCCGGCACTATCTGGGTCGAACAGCCAGCGCGACCTAGCCAGGCTGTGCAGCAACAGGCAGCCGGACCGGAAGCGCCCGCACGGCATGCCGCCGAAGGTTCCGATCACCTTGTCGCATCCGCCGCAACCGACTCCCTGCCCCGCTGGGCCTGGCGCCAGCTGAAGCGCTTCTCGGCGTCCGACGGGCCGGCGATCATCCTTCCCTACATTGGCTTCGGCACTTCGCAGCGGGTGGAATTGCAGGGGCGCGTCATCAGGAATGAAGATTTCTCTCCACCGAGCCCCGCCCGCTCAGGCTGGTCCAACCTGCGCGAACTTTACCGGCGCATCGATTCCCGCGAGGTTCCGGGCGCTACTGTGCTGGCGCGCTTGGGAGACGTGGAACAAGCGGTCGTGGCAAACGACCACGGCTATTTCCGGGTCGTCTTCGACCTGCCGCAACCGCTGCCTGGGCCCGGCTGGCATGAAGTGCAATTGCAGCTGGCCGGCACACAGCGGGCAAGCGAGGCAACCGCACCGACGCGCGCGCAGGTATTGGTGCCGCCGGCGAGCGCCCGTTTTGGCGTCATCAGCGACATCGACGATACGATCCTGTGGAGCAATGTCGGTAACAAACTCAAGATGCTCAAGATGCTCGCGCTGACCAACGCCCACACGCGCAAACCGTTCAAGGGTGTGGCGGCCTTCTATCGCGCATTGCGTGACGGCGTTGGCGGCGATGATGGCAACCCGCTGTTCTATGTCTCCAGCAGTCCCTGGCATCTCTTTACGCCATTGGTGGACTTTCTCCAGACGCAGGGCATTCCGCTGGGGCCGCTGATGCTCAAGGAACTGGGCGTGAAGCAACTGTTTGGCCGCGACCGGCACCAGGGCCACAAGCTGCTGAACATAGAAAGGATCATGGCAGCCTATCCCGCCCTCCCCTTCATCCTCATCGGCGACAGCGGACAGGAAGACCCGGAGATCTACCGCGAGGTGGTCAGGCGCTATCCAGAACGGGTGCGCGCCATTTACATCCGCAACGTCAACCCCGACCCCAGCCGGATAGAAGCGCTCGACGCCCTTATCGACGAGCTGCGCACCACCGGCACCCAGCTGCTGCTTACGCCCGACAGCGAAGCCGCTGCCGCCCATGCGGCGGCGGAAGGATTGATCCAGCCCCTGAAGATGCAGCAGGTGCGCATGGAAAAGCAGGATGACAGCAAGCTGCTTGCGCCCCGAATCTGAGGGGGAGAACCGATTGACACTCGAACCCGGTGCATGCAACGCTAGTCAAAGCGAAAAAGGAGAGTGTCATGGTTTCTTCAAGCTTACGCCGGGTGCTTTCGGTAATCAGCACAGCGCTGCTGGTTGCCAGCCCTGCACTTGCCCATCACGGCTGGAGCTGGGCCGAAGGCGAGCAGAGCAAGCTGGTGGGTACGATCCAGGAGATTTCTTTTGCCCCGCCGCATCCTTCACTGGTGGTGAAGGCAGCCGATGCGGTCTGGCAAATCGACCTGGCCAATCCAGGCGCGACCCAACGCGCCGGATTCATACCCGGCGCTGCCAAGCCGGGCGACACGGTCACCATCATCGGGAACCGCGCGCTGGACAAGAACAAGAACCTGATGAAGGCGGTTCGCCTCACCATCGAGGGCAAAAACTTCGACCTGTACCCCGAGCGGATCAAAGGCAATTGAGCGCGGCTTGATGACCGCGTTTGAATGGCTATCCGGCAGCTCGCTGGCCCAGGCGCTGGCTGCGTACCCGACGCTTTACATCTTCGTCAACGCAGCCCACATCGTCTCCATTGGCCTGGTGGTCGGCAGCATCTTGCCGCTCGACCTGCGCGTGCTTGGGCTTTTCAGGGGATTTCCGCTTGGCGTGCTTGGTCCCTTCCTGTCGCGCACGGCAATGGTTGGCGTGGCTCTTGCCGCACTGACCGGCATCACGCTTTTCACGGCCAAGGCGCCGGAATACGCCCACAACCCAGCCTTCCAGACCAAGATGGCCTTGCTGCTGGCCGGCATCGCCAATGCCCTGCTGCTGCATGCCAATCCCGCGTGGCGCCTCGCGCTGCAGACAGGGCAGGCATCAGCTTCGGTCAAGGCTGCCGCTGGTTTCTCGCTGCTCGGCTGGATCGCGACGCTTGTTGCCGGCCGCTGGATAGGGTTTCTCTGAAACTTGGCCGCGGCGCCATCCCGGCGCCTGGCGCCCTGAAAGGCACGCGCCTTCACCGGGATCGCCTGCGGCTACAGCAGCTACACTCAGTCCACCATCTCGTGTGACAAAGTCAGCATATCCGGCGTCCAGATATCTGGCTGATGTGGCGTCTCGCCGAAAGGACGCTTGCGACGGTCAATGAAGGCGGTGTGCATGCCAGCCGCTTTCGCGCCGATGCAGTCAAACGCATGATTAGCCACGAACAAGACTTCATCCATTTTCACGCCCACGATCTCTGCCGCCTTGGTGTACGTCGCAACGTGGGGCTTGAACGTATTCGCTTCAGCCACCGAAATGACGTGGTCGAAAGGTATCTTGTGATACTGCTTCGCGGTCTCCAGCATGTCGCGGTCGCCGTTGGACAGCACGACGATCTTGTACTTCTGCTTCAAGCGCTCCATCGCCTCCGGAACGTCAGGAAAACAAGTCAGGCGCTCGATGCAGGCAACCAGGTAGCGGACCTCTTCTTTCGTATAGCTGATGCCGGCCCGGTCCATCGTGTAGGACACCGCGCGATGTCCGATTTCGCGATAAGGCGTGTGCTCCTTGTGCAGCAACGCATCAATCATCGAATTTTCAAAATGCGTGCGGCGCCACCAGGTAACAAAAGAGTCCGGCTTGCCGGTCCAGCCCTTTTCCTTGAGAAAAGGCGTGGCGATTTCGATCAATCCTTTCTGCATGTCGACCACCGTGCCGTACTGGTCGAACATAACTACCTTGATTTTCTTCTTTAGCTCTTCAACGCTAGCCATTGCATTCTCCTGGAGACGTGAGGCGGCGGGCCGGACTGACCCTCGCATGGAAGAAGACAATACAGAGCGCACGCTCATTTTGGAAATCGATTATGAACATGCCTTCATTCATTGAATGGATGGTGGCGTGGTGGCGTGGTGGCGTGGCGGCGTGCTACTTCCCGTCCCTCAGGCGAGGCGCTGCCTTGCTTCGACCTCGCGTCGGTGCGGTCCAGGCGGAGCACGGGCATCAATCCAGCGTTCAAATGTCCCGGCAAGTCTCAGCCACGACGCTCCTGATCCATTGCTGTGGAATGCTGTTGTCATGCCGGCGATGCCAATACAGCGACCAATGGAAGTCCGGTGAATCAAACGGCAAAGCACGTGTGACCAATGCATCGCGCGGCAAACGGGCAGCGAGCTTGCTGGAGATAACGGCAATCACGTCGGTCTTCCCCAGCACTTCCGGCAGCAGCAACCAATGCGGCACGGTCACCACGATCTTTCGTTCCAGGCCCTGGTCCATCAGCACGCCATCCACGAAGCGTATGTCGGTCGGGCTCATCGCCACCTTGGCCTGCTCTGCCTGCAAGAAGTTGTCCAGCGCCAGGCGCTTCTTTTTGGCCAGCGGATGACCGCTGCGCATCACGCAAACCATACGGTCCTTGAACATCGGCTGGGTTTGAATGCTGGTGCTGTGTTTAAGCTCCATGCTCAGCGCAAAGTCGAGCTGGTCGGCTTCGAGCGCTTTCACGGTTCGTTCCGGCGCCATATGCAAGACATCAAGCTTGATGCCAGGCGCATCGCTGCGGATCTTCCGGATCAGGTCCGGCAGCACGAGATAACCGACCAGGTCAGACATGCGAGCGGTGAAGGAGCGCTGCGCCGTGGCGGCATCGAAGCTGAGGTCAGAAGACATCAGCCGCTCTGTCTGCCGCAAGATCTGGTGCACGGCCTCGCCCAATTCAAGCGCCCGCGGCGTGGGTTCCATGCCGCGCGTGGAACGAATGAAAAGCTCATCCTTGAACAGATACCGCAAGCGCGCCAGGGCATTGCTCATCGCTGGTTGGCTCATCGGAATTTTCATCGCGGCCCGGGTGACGTGCCGCTCGGTCATCAGGGCGTGGAAAATCACAAGCAGGTTCAGGTCCAGGGCGCGCAGGTTCATGTGGATTGGGCAGGACTGTTATTGGCGCCGTCAATGCTAGCATAGGCAGAATTGATTTCTCAAATAACGTAAAGCGGGCTATCGTAGCTTCCCAATGACCGGACCTGCCGCGCGCGCAATTTCTACGCCCGGGGTTCACGCTGCCCTAACCCCTGGACTGAACAAGAGAACGCAATGAACGGCAAGCCCCTGAATGGCGTACGAATCCTCGACTTGACGCGGGTTGTTTCCGGCCCGTTCGCGACGATGCAACTGGGCGACCTGGGCGCGGAGGTGATCAAGATAGAGGAACCCGGGCACGGCGACGACAGCCGCGCTTTCGGACCACCGTTCATTGGAAGCGAAAGCGCTTATTTCCTTTCCGTGAACCGGAACAAGCAGAGCTGCTGCATCGACCTGAAAACCAAAGCGGGCAAGGATCTGATCAGGAACCTGGTCCTGCAATGCGATGTCGTGGTGGAGAACTTCCGGCCCGGCACGATGGAGCGCCTGGGCATCGGTTACAGCGCGCTGAAAGAGCTGAATCCGCGCCTGGTCTATTGCACGATCACCGGGTTCGGCAGCACGGGCCTGGATGCGCAACGGCCAGGATACGACCTCATCATCCAGGGCGAATCAGGTTTCATGGACATTACCGGGCAGGCCGGCGGCCCGCCAACCAAAGTCGGCACCTCGATCGGTGACATGGTCGCGGGACTGTACGCCGCCCAAGGCATTCTGGCCGCCATCCTTGAACGGAACCAGACCGGCGTTGGCAGCAGCGTGCATGTGTCCATGCTTGATGCCATGGCGTCGCTGCTTACCTTCAATGCCGGCATTTATTTTGCCACTGGCGAATCGCCCACCCGGCGGGGTAATGAACACCCCACCATCTCTCCGTACGAAACCTTCAAGGCGTCCGATGGCTGGCTCAACCTGGGGGTGGCAAACGACAAGTTCTGGGACTTGTTCTGCGATGCGGTGGATGCCGGCTCGCTGAAGCAAGACCCGCGTTTCGCAACCGCTCCGCTGCGCGTGAAAAACCGCGAATCGCTGCAACCGCTGGTGGCCGCCATCATTGCGGCAAAACCGCGCATGCATTGGGTCAGCGTGCTCGGCGGCGCCGGCGTTCCCTGCGGTTCGATCAAGACGATAGGCGAAGTTTGCGAGGCAGAGCAGCTGACGTCGCGCGGAATGGTGCTGCAGATGCCGCATCCCGTGGCTGGCGAAGTAAAAGCCATCGCCAGTCCGGTACGCTTGAACGATCTTCCCAACCAGCCAACAAGACCGCCGCCCCTGCTTGGCGCCGACACGGCACAAGTCCTGCAGTCTCTATTGGGCTTGACGGAAAGCCAGGTGGCTAGTCTGGAAGCTGAAGGCGCGATCCGCACTGCGGGCAAGCCCCTGGGCAGCAATTGAACACGAGAGGAATGAATAAAAATGGATGAGCAGAAAGCCAAAGAAGCGTTTGAGCATGCGCTGTCAACCTACAAGCAGGAGTTCGGTGAATTTTTCCTGGCCCGCCTGTTTGGCCTGACCGTCGGGTATGAAGAAGGCGCCTGTATCGTTGATTTCGAGCTGCAGGACTTCATGTTTAATCCGCAGGGCTCGCTTCACGGCGGCGTGATCGCGATGGCGATGGACATTTCGATGGGACATTTGCTGAAACACGAAGATGGCGCCGGTGCGACGCTTGAAATGAAGGTGCAATACCTCAAGGCGGCACGAAGCGGAAGGCTGCAGGCACGCGGCGAATTCCTGCGCAAGGGACGCGAGCTGTCTTTCCTGCAATCTTCGCTGCGCGATGAAGAAGGCAAGCTGGTGGCGTTTGCCACGTCGACCTGGAAGAAGCTATAGGCTTTGTCGCAGCGCTCGTGGGCTTCCCCGCCAGGGTGGCAGCCTACTGTTTGCCAAGCAGCCGCTGCGCCCACTCAATCACCGGGCGATCGACCATTTCCCCATCCAGGTTGATGGCGTGGGATGACTGGCTTGCTTCAAGAATGCGCCTTGCCCGCTCCAGTTGACGCTGGTCCGGCGTGTGCGCTGCATTTGCGATCGACACCTGGGCCGGATGGATGCAAAGCTTGGCGCCGAAACCCAGTTCCTTTTCAAACGCCAGGTCGGCCATCAACGCGGATGAGTCTGAAAAATTCGGCGTGGCGCCGGCAACAGGTGGCGGCAATCCGGCACAGCGTGAAGCGATCGCCAGTTCGGACGAGGGATAGATCATGCCCCATCGATTGCCTTCAAGGTGCAGGTCGGTGGCGTAATCCATGTTGCCAAAGGCCAGCCTGCAGCACTGCCCCTGGCTGGCTATGTCACGCACGCGACTGATACCGATCGCGGTTTCGACCAGGCCCACCAAGGGCGCGTTTCCCAGCAAGCTGATTGCTTCTACCGACTGGGCGGCGCTTTCCAGCTTGGCCAGCATCACGCCGGCCAGGGGCAGGCCGTTCAAAGCCTTGAGTTCGTCCCTGCCCCATGCGCTGTCGATTGCATTGCAGCGGACGATGCAGCGCCCGGATGCCGGCGACTGGCGCAGGTAATCCAGTGCCTGCTGCCTTGCCTCATGCTTGGCTTCGGGCGCAACCGATGCATCCAGGTCGATGATGATGAGATCGGCGCCGCTGGCGTGCGCCTTGTCGAAGCGGTCCGGACGGTTCCCGGGCACGAACAGCAGCGTTCGCGCCCGTTGGATTGCCTCTATGCCGGATGAAGGGTCAGCCATAGTCGTTCTGACGTCATTCCTTGCGCGTCGTTCGTGCCGGCGGCCAGCCCTAGTCGAGTTTGATGCCTGCCTGCTGGTTCACCTGGGTCCACAGGCTGACTTCCTCACGTACGAAAGACTGCATCCGGTCCAGGGGAATGTTGCGCAGCGCCGCGCCCTGCGCCTTCCAGGTCTCTTTCACGGAGGGCGAGGTCAGTGCCTTGTCGATTTCTGCGCGCATTTTCTGCTGCACGTCTTTTGGCGTGCCGGCAGTGGTCCACATGGCGTACCAGGTGCCCACGTCCATTGCGGGTCCGCCTGCTTCTTTCATCGTTGGAATGGTGGGGAACAATTCGCTGCGCTCGGCCGTCGTGACGGCCAGTGGCCGCAGCTTGCTGCCCTTGATTTGCCCCGCTGCCGTGCCCATGCCATCGAACATCAAGTCGCATTGGCCCGCCAGGAAAGTCACCAAGGCAGCGGCCGTGCCTTTATGCGGAACGTGCAGCATCTTGGTCTTGGTCTGCATCATGAACATTTCAGCGACGATATGCTGCGACGTGCCGATGCCCGATGAGCAGTAGTTGAGCTTCCCAGGATTGGCTTGTGCATGTGCGATCAGTTCGCTCACTGTTTTCCACGGCGCTTTGGGAAGCACGAGGAGAACGTTCGGCACCACCGCGATGACGCCCAATGCCGCCAGGTCTTTGTCCAGGTCGTAGCCCTTGTCCTTGTAAAGGCTCTCAGCCATCGGCTGGTGCACGCCACCGGCAAGCAGCGTGCTGCCATCAGCCGGCGACTTTGCCGCCGCTGCCACGCCTATCGTGCCACCGGCACCGGCACGGTTGTCGACAATGAACGGGTGTCCCAGTTGCTCCTGCAACCTGGCGGCAACAGGACGGGTGAAGGTGTCCACGCCGCCACCGGGGCCATAAGGAACGATCACCTTCGTCGCTTTAACAGGCCACTCGGCCGCTTGCGCGCACACTGCCAACTGCGACAGCAGCAAGCCAACCATCCACTTCGACATATTCATTTTCGTCTCCTTGACGCCTGGTTCTTGAGGGCTGATGCCTCTTCTGTTTCGCCGACCATGCCGCAGCTTGGACAGCTGATCTTACGACGCCGTCCAGATTGCATGCATCGATTTTTTGTATGTTCTTATTGGCTGGCCAAATACAGCCCCGGGCTTGCCAGGCTTCGACCTGCCGGAGAGTGGCGCGCGACCGTAGCAAGGCGCGGTCCGGCTTGGCTGCGCCGTGGCTGCTTCAGCAGTGGATGGCTATTGCAGGCGGCCCAGGGTTGGGCCGCCTGAACTCAACGAAAACCCGGATGACGACTGCAGGCCAGTACGTCGATCAACCGGTCAGGGGCTTGCCGGTGTTGACTGCCAATTGGGCGTCGAAAGCGCGCTTGTAGGCAGGCCGCGCTTCGCCGCGGGCAACATAAGCGGCGAGCTTTGGAAATTCATCCAGGATGCCTGATGACCGCAGCCTGAGCAGCACTGACACCATCATCAGGTCGCCGGCGCTGAACGCGGCATCAAGCCAGTCGGCGTCCCCCAACCGGGTCGAAAGCTGGCTCAGCCGAATCCGGATGCGCTCTTCCACCAAAGGCAGGCGTTGCCTGGTCCACGGCTTGTCGCCTTCCAGCAGCCTGGCGGTGCCGAGTTCAAGTATCGGCGGCTCCACCGTATTGAGCGCGGCAAACATCCAGCTGACGGCGCGCGCCCGGGCATTGGCCTCCACCGGCAGCAAGCCTGCATGACGCTCTGCGATGTGGAACACGATTGCGCCTGTCTCGAACAGGACGAGATCGCCTTCTTCATAAGTCGGAATCTGGCCGAAAGGATGAAGCGCCAGATGCGCAGGCTCCTTCATTGCACGGAACGAGACCAGGCGAACTTGATAGACCTGCCCCACTTCTTCCAGCGCCCAGCGCACGCGCGTATCCCGCGCCAGTCCCTTGCCGCCGTCGGGCGAGCGTTCAAAGGCCGTAATGGTGATGGTCATCGTGAAGCACCCCTGGTATAAAAATCCTGGTCTGGGGCCGGCAAGTTGTCAAACAAGCTGTCAAACCCTAGTCCAGGGAACGCTGCATTCCCACCAGAAAACGGTTACGCACCGGTCCGCTGAAGCCATGTCCGAGCGCCCCGGAAAGAATGACCTTGTCCGACAATTTCCAGCGCGCGCCAAGCTCACCCATGTTCAAGGTCTGGCTTGCTTCGCGCTGCTGTTCGCGGAACAGGCTGCCCGCAACCAGCCAACGCTCACTCACCTGGTGTGACAGCGCGGCGCCCGCCAGGTAGCGGTCGCGGCGTTCAAGCGGATCGGGATTGAAGTTGTGGCGTGCCACCACGTTGACATGCAACTGTGCGCGCCGCGCATTCTCGGGCGCCGTGCCCAGCGATTTGGTCATGATGCCCTTGACCAGTGCTTCGGTGCCGCCGCGGTTGGCGCCGTAAGGTTGTTCTACGCCGGCATCTACGGCAAACGAGGGCATGGATTCGGTTTCCCGGTTCAGGCGATACAGCCCCTCAAGCCGGAACTCACCCTGGCTGGTGCCGGGTGCATCGCCGATGCGGTAAGGCGTGGATACCGACGCCTGGAAATCCTGGGTCAAGCCGAACTGCAGCCGTGGGGTGAACTGCCATTCATTGCGCCCCTCGCCGGGCTGCGGCCGCATGCGCTGGTAACGCATGCCGCCATTGAACTGCACCGAACCGGCTTTGCTGGGCGTGGCATCCTCAATGGTCAGCGCGAGCTCTTCTTCCAGGTCTTTTACTTCATCGGCCCAGGCATAGCCGGTTGACAGACACATGGCTGCCAAAGCCAGTGGCAACAGCGCGGTTGATTTTTGACGCATTGAGTCCTCCGCTTTCGATACATTGCTAGAGAACAAAATCTTGTCGGAGTTCAAAGGCGTGGCGGGGAGAATGATATTGGTCACGGTCCGGCAGGTGGCGGACGTCCGTTGACCCCATCCCCACCCTAACCCTCCCCTTGAAAGGGAGGGGATACCGTAGCTTCGATGGACTAGGCAGGACCATGAAAGCTCCCTCCCTTTCAAGGGGAGGGCGGGGGTGGGGATGGGGTTGGCACCTAACGGTAGGTTCGAACCGGCGCCTTGAAAGAAGCAACATCTTTGAAGGACAGCAAGCGCAAAAAAGCCCTCGTAAAGAGGGCTTTGATCAGTGAGGCGGCCGTACTTGATGACCGCGTCGGACCGCGACGGAAATTTCCGCCGCGGCCCTGCTCGCTTTACTTCGGCACGACGACGACAGTATCGCCTGTCCTGCCTTTGTCGCCTTTGTCACCCTTGGCGCCGTCATAACCGGGCGCACCAGTGTCACCGGTTGCGCCAGTCGCACCCGTTGCGCCTGTGGAACCAGTGGCACCGGTAGCTCCGCCACTAGGGCCGGTGGCGCCCGTTGAACCGGTCGATCCGGTCGATCCGGTCGCGCCCTTGGCACCGCTAGCGCCGTCATAGCCAGTGGCGCCAGTCGCACCAGTTGCACCGGTTGCGCCAGCTGCGGCGGTAGCGCCAGTGGCGCCTGTCGCGCCTGTCGCGCCGGCCGGGCCGGGAACTGCAACCGGAACGACGACCGGTGTCGCCTGGCGTTGGTCACAGGCAGACAGTGCAAGGGTGCCGACGAGTGCCAGCAGGAGCAGGGAGATTTTCATTGTGAATCCTTTGGTTGAGATTGAAGATGGCTCAGTGCCATCCACCGACTATCAGGTCGGGAGGGAAACCGACCGGGGCGATGGACGCTTGCTGAATCAAACCGAAGTATCCACATAAGTATCTGTACGCTCCGTGCGCTGCCGAACGTACGGCCCTATGCAAAGGACTTATTCTGGTTGCACCGGTAATTAAGAAGTGAAGAGTTCATGTTTTTTCCTTGTCCGGGTTATTCAATCAACCTTGACTTGTCCCCGCAGCCGAAAGGCTTGCGGGTTTTTTTTCGTCGCGATAGCCCTCCCCCTCGAACTCCAACAAACAAAACCCGTGGCCGAACGGGTCCGAGAAGGTAATGCATTTCGAGCCCATCCACTCGATGCATGCCGATTCCTGTCTGGCGCCGGCCCTGATCGCGCGCTCCGCAGCCTCGTGGATATCCTCCACGACAAAATCAATATGCACCGGGGTCCAATGCCGGGTGTACTGGCGAACGGCCGTCGCGCTCGCATTGGCTACAGAGTCCTGGGGTTTTTGCAACAGGTAGATTGTGGCAGCGGCACCGGTCAACTCGGCGACGTCGCCCTCGATCATGCGCTTGAGCGTCAGGCCGAGCGCGGCCTGGTAGAAGGCCACAGCCGGCTCGAGGTCCGGGACGTCGATGTTGATCAGCAGTTTCATCAATGATCCGCGATTGGCTACCCGGGCTTCTGTCCCGTGCGGCGTTTGCAGCAGTGAGACAGGCAGGCAATCACTGTGCCATTGACTTGTCGACCGCCTGTGCAAAGGCGATGTGGTTGCCATCCGGATCGGTAATCATCAAGGTCTTCAACTTGTCGCCGACGCGACTTGCCGCGTGCCGATGCCCAGTTATCGATGACATGCGCCCTCTCCTTGTTCACGGCACCCTCAGCGCGCGCCAGCCTCTTTTTCCAGCTTCACGTGCTCAATCGAGGCAAGGTAACACGGCGCATAACCGATCGGCTCCAGATATTCCTGCACGAATTGCGACATCGGCTGTTGCACTTCGGCCCCCTATTCATGCGAAGAAGATTTGTTTTGATGGAGAAGCGCCTTGCAAAGCCGGTATGCCATTCACCAACCAAAAGTCTTTCAACGACTTTCCGTATACAGGCGGGTATGGATCGTGCTCGCAGGAACTGGGTAATAGAAAGGCGCACGGGCGTTCGAGGCTTGCCTGCCGACGCACCGCTCAGCCCTTCCCCAATTTGCATCCTGAAGGTGTCGTCCATGAAAAAATTTCCAAACCCGCCGTTTGAAGCGGACGCACAACCCGGCACTTCCCGCGGCTATGTCCGGGTACGCGGCGCGCGCGAACACAACCTGAAAAGCATCGACGTCGACATTCCGCGCGATGCGCTGGTGGTCTTCACCGGCGTTTCCGGCTCGGGCAAATCGTCACTGGCTTTCGGCACGCTGTATGCCGAAGCGCAACGGCGCTATCTTGAATCGGTGTCGCCTTATGCGCGGCGCCTGTTCCACCAGATGCCGGTGCCCGAAGTCGATGAAGTCGAAGGCTTGCCGCCGGCGGTGGCGCTGCAGCAGCAACGCGGCTCGCCCACTACCCGCTCATCGGTTGGCAGCGTGACCACGCTGTCAAACCTGTTGCGCATGCTGTATTCGCGCGCCGGCACTTATCCGCCCAAGCAGGCGCATCTTGACGCTGAAGCCTTTTCTCCCAACACGCCGGCCGGCGCCTGCACCCAATGCCACGGCCTGGGCCGGGTGTATGAAGTGACTGAACGTTCAATGGTGCCGGATGACTCGCTCACCATACGTGAACGTGCCGTCGCGGCCTGGCCTACTGCCTGGCATGGACAAAACCTGCGCGACATCTTGACCACGCTGGGCCACGATATCGACCGCCCCTGGCGCGAATTGCCAAAGAAAGTGCGCGACTGGATATTGTTCACCGACGAGCAGCCCGTGGTACCGGTCTACGCCGGCTTCAACGCCGATGAAGTGCGTCAGGCTATCAAGCAGAAAATGCAGCCCAGCTACCAGGGCACCTTTACCGGCGCGCGGCGCTATGTGCTGCAAACTTTTGCCAACACGGAAAGCGCCTCGATGAAAAAGCGGGTCGCGCAATACATGGTCAGCAGCGAATGCCCGCTGTGCAAGGGAAAAAGGCTACGGCGCGAATCGCTGTCCGTCACTTTTGCCGGCCTTGATATTGCCGACATGTCGCGCCTGGCTTTGAAACGGCTGGCCGCGATCCTGCAACCGTATGCCGAAGGAAAAGTACAAGGCCGCAGCAAGCTGGATGCGCAGCATCCTGAAAAAGCGCTCGTCACGCAACGCATCGCCAACGACATCGTCGGGCGCCTGGGTGAGTTGCTGGCGCTGGGCCTGGGCTACCTGGCGCTGGACCGCAGCACGCCAACCCTGTCGCCCGGCGAACTGCAACGGCTGCGCCTGGCAACCCAGGTCCGCTCCAACCTGTTTGGCGTGGTCTATGTGCTGGACGAACCCTCGGCCGGCTTGCATCCTGCCGATACCGAGGCGCTGCTGGCGGCGCTGGCCCGGCTCAAGGCTTGTGGCAATTCACTGTTCGTGGTTGAACATGCGCTGGATGTGATCCGGCATGCAGACTGGATTGTGGATGTCGGCCCCGCCGCAGGCGAACAAGGCGGCCATGTGCTGTATAGCGGCCCGCCAGCGGGGCTGAAGATGGTGCAAGCCTCGCACACGCGGCGCTACCTGTACCTGGAAAACAAACCGGCGCAACGCGCGCCACGCCCGCCACAGGGCTGGTTACGCCTGGCCGGGGTCACGCGCAACAACCTCGACCAGCTCAGCGTAGCCTTCCCGCTGGGGGTGCTGACGGCCGTGACGGGCGTGTCCGGCTCCGGCAAATCGACCTTGGTCAGCCAGGCGCTGGTGGAACTGGTGGCAAGCCATCTCGGCCACCAGGTGGACGAAGATGACGAGGAAGGGGACGCACTGGAACGCACGGCCCAGGCCAGCACCGAAGGCCGGATTGCCGAAGGCATGGACCGGATCAAGCGCCTGGTGCGGGTCGACCAAAAGCCGATCGGACGCACGCCACGCTCCAACCTGGCCACCTACACTGGCTTGTTCGACCATGTGCGTAAGCTGTTTGCCGACACAAAAACCGCGCGCACCCGGCGCTATGACGCCGGCCGCTTTTCCTTCAACGTCGCCAAGGGCCGTTGCGAACATTGCCAGGGTGAAGGCTTCGTCATGGTGGAGTTGCTGTTCCTGCCCAGCGTGTATGCGCCCTGCCCCACTTGCCACGGCGCGCGTTACAACGCGAAAACGCTGGAAGTGAAGTACCGCGACAAAAACATTGCCGATGTGCTGGGCATGACGGTGGATGGCGCTTACGAATTTTTCGCCGACGAAGCGCAGGTCCAGCGCTCACTGAACGTCTTGCGCGAAGTAGGACTGGGCTATTTGCGGCTGGGCCAGCCGGCGACGGAGCTATCTGGCGGCGAGGCGCAGCGCATCAAGCTGGCGACCGAACTGCAGCGCGCCACGCGCGGCAATGCGCTCTACATACTCGACGAACCCACAACCGGCTTGCATCCAGCCGATGTGGAAAAGCTCATCGCCCAGCTCGATGGCCTGGTCGAATCCGGCAATACCGTGATCGTGGTCGAACACGACATGCGCGTCGTTGCAGCGACCGACTGGGTCATCGATATCGGCCCTGGCGCTGGCGAAGAAGGCGGCAAGGTGGTAGCTTGCGGCGCGCCTGCCGCCGTGGCTGCCGCGGCGGGCAGCCGCACCGCACCCTACCTGGCGCGCTTCATGGCGGGCGATTCTGGCACGCGCGGCGCGCAAAGCGTGCGCAACGCGAAAACGCGTGCCTAGAACCACAGCGATATCAGGCGCTGCATTCGGGATGGCATTGCCGACGACGATCCTTTGCCTCCGCAGGGAAGCGGTGCAGTCAAAGGCGGCGCTCACTTCTCTTCGGTTGGATCGAACAGCCAGGGTTCGCGCGGAAACATCTTGTCAATGATGGCGATGAACTGAGGCAGCATGGCTGCCTCTTCCGGCGTGAGCATGCTCACGCGTATCGACAATGCATGGTTGCGCAACTGCGCCGCCTCCAGCGCCACCCGTCGTCCTTCTTCCGTGATCTCGATCAGGACCGTGGCGGAATCGGCTTGCGGCACGCGCGTCACCCAGCCGGCCAGGCTCATGCGGTTGATCACCTGGTTCATCGTCGGCAATGCCACCGCCTCAGCCTTGGCCAGGTCGGTCAGGCGCATGGGTTTTCCCATCATCAGTGCCGACAGCACGGCGCTTTGCGCCTGGGTGATGGGCAGGGCCTTGGTTTCGCGGCGCACCGCCTGGCTGATCCGCAACAGCCTGGGACGCAGTTCATCCAGGATTTTTTTCTCATTCTTCACACGTTTCACGGCGCTCCAGCAAGTCGGGTTGTAACCAGGGACGGGGAGAGCTTGACATCATACCAAAGCACGCCTTAGGATTGTTAGGTGTCCTAACCTAACAAGGCCAAAAGATGACTGGAACCACTGCGCCGGTGCCGGCCGGCAGCGGCCGCTGCCCCTTCCACGAGGTCGAGCCGCCGGCTTTTCCGTGCCCGCGCGCCAACCCTCTCAATCCGCCACCCTACTATGGCGAACTGCGCGACAGCGGCCAGCTGCAAAAGCTGCGCCTGTGGGACGGCAGCCTGGCGTGGATAATTACCCGCTACGACGATTTCCGTGCCGTCGTCAGCGACCCGCGCTTCAGCGCCGACATTACCCGTGAGGGCTACCCGACGGTCAACGCCGGCATGAAAGTGGCGCGTGGAAAATACCCCAGCCTGATCACCATGGATGCGCCCCGCCACACACGGCACAGGCGCATGCTGACTGGCGAATTTGCCGTCAAGCGCATGGAAGCCTATCGGCCCAAGATCCAGCGCATCGTCACTGAGCTGATCGACGCGATGGTGGAGCACGGTGGCCCGCTGGACCTGGTTGAGCACCTTGCGTTGCCCATCCCTTCCCTGGCGATCTGCGAATTGCTGGGCGTGCCTTACGAAGATCATGACTTCTTCCAGGCCAAAGCCAAGGTCCTCGCTTCGCACAAGACATCGCGCGAAGAAGCGCTGGCGGCCGGCCACGAATTGTGTGAAGTCTACCTGCGCGGCCTGATCCGGAAGAAGGATGCCCATCCAGAGGACGACATCCTGAGCCGCCTGGTGGTAAAGCAATTGCGCACCGGCGAACTGAGCGAAGACGAATTGATCAGCATGTCGCGCCTGTTGCTGATTGCCGGCCACGAAACGACGGCCAATATGACAGCGATGGGCACCCTGCTCCTGCTGCAGCACCGTGAGCAGTGGGAAGCCTTGCGCGCCGATCCCGCCCTGGTGCCGCAAGCCGTGGAAGAGATGCTCCGTTTCCTCGACCCGACTCACTCCGGCCGGCGCCGCGTGGCGCTGGAAGACGTGGAATTGCGCGGCACCACCATCCGCGCCGGCGAAGGCGTGATTGCGCTGGGCCTGTCAGCCAACCGGGACGGCAATGCTTTCCCCGAACCCGACCGGTTCGACATCCGGCGCGAGGCCCGCCATCACGTCGCCTTCGGCTATGGCAACCACCAATGCCTGGGTCAACCGCTGGCGCGCATCGAGTTGCAAACGGTGTTCACGGAATTGATCCGCCGCCTGCCCGGCTTGAAGCTGGCGGTGCCAGGCGACAGCCTGCATTTCAAGGATGAGATGTTTGTCTACGGCGTCAAGGAATTGCCCGTCCAGTGGTAGTGCGTAAAGCGAGGAGAATCGATTGAAAATACTGATACACCCAGAGAAATGCTGCGGCGCCGGCCTGTGCGTGCTGAACGCGCCCAAGGTCTTCGACCAGGGCGAGGATGATGGCATCGTCATCCTGCTGACCGACAGCCCACCGCCAGAGGAAGCCGCCAACGTCAGGCGCGCCTGCGACATTTGCCCGGCATCGGCCATCGAATTGCTCGACAGTTGAAGCGCTCGGCAGGCAAAGCAGCATTCAATAACAGCCCATGAGGAGACACACATGAAACGCATCTTCGCCCGCCTGGCACTGGCCATGGCGGCATTGTCAGGCGCGTCAATGACCGCGCTGACACCGGCCCATGCGCAAGCCGCTGCCACTGGCCCGAGCAAGATCGTGGTCGGCTTCGTACCCGGCGGCAGTAACGATATCATCGCCCGGATGCTCTCGGAGCACCTGTCCAAGGCATGGAACCAGCCCGTGATTGTGGAAAACAAGCCGGGCGCGAATGCCTCCATCGCCAGCAATTTTGTTGCGGCCCAGCCGCCCGACGGCACCACCTTGCTGGTCACGCCGCCAAGCTCGATGATCATTGAAGCGGCACTGCGGCCTTCGGCCAGCTTTGACCCGGCGCGCGACCTGGTTCCAGTAAGCGGCCTGGCGGTAGTGCCGTATGTGCTGGTCGTCAACCCGTCCCTGCCGGTGAAGAATGTCGCTGAGTTCATCAAGCTGGCCAAGAGCAAGCCTGGCGAGATCAACTATGGCTGGGCCAATCCCGGCATGCGTATTGCCACTGAACTGTTTTCGCAGACCACGGGAGTGAAGCTTTTCCCTGTCGGTTACAAGGGCTCGAACCAGGCTACGCCGGCGCTATTGAGCGGCGAGGTGCAAGCGCTGCTGATCGACGTGGCCCCGATGACCAGCCTGATCAAGGCTGGAAAGCTACGGGCCCTGGCGGTTTCCACGCCGACGCGCACGGCGGTCTTGCCCGATGTGCCGACCATGCGCGAAAGCGGCGTCGACTTTGAATGGAGCGGCTTCATGGCCTTGTACGCGCCCAAGAACACGCCGCCACAAATCGTCACCCGCATCAACCGCGACGTCGCCACGGTGCTCAAGCGCCCGGACGTCACAGAACGTTTGCTCGGCCTGGGTGTGGAAGCCAATCCGCTGTCGCCGCAAGGCCTGGCCCAATTCCTGGACAATGAATCGAAGCGGGTGAATGCGGTCTTGAAGGCCGGCAATTTCAAGCTGGACTGATCGCTCACCCGGCCGGCGTCGCGGTGCGAACTTGCTCCGCAGCCGACGCCAGTTTCGATGCATTGCCGGCTCAGTAAAACGGCAACCACCCGCGCCCGCCAGGCGTGGGCGGCGCGCCCGCTGTGGCACCCGGCGTTGCGCTTGCGCCCCTGCCAGCAGGCGCGGCGGGCGCTGCATTTGCCGGCGCGGGATTGACGACTATCCGCTGCCTGCTGCGTGTGTTCTCAAAGACGCCGGCGTGGCCAGTTTCGCTTTGGGAAATGGATGCGGCGTCATGCCAGTGCAAGCCGTCGCTTGACACCATCACGGGCTCGCTTTCCCCAAGGGGCAATACCCGCACCGGCGTCGGGCTCACATCCCCCGAGGTGAGCAGGTTTGCCGGACCGACGTTGCCGGCATGCGCTGCAACGGTGCCTGGTCCGACCGGCCGCTCCCAGACTGCCAGCCGCGGCCCGCGTTCCGTGCGGTCATGTAGGGATGCCGGCTGCGGCTGCACCACGGGACTGGGGTCGACCTCAGGCTGGCGGCCGCCCGGCAAGTCCGGGGGTGGAAAAGCCTGGTCGAAGTTGCGCTTGCGGCTGGCTTGCCGCACCGGGCCGCGAGACTTGCTTGCTGTACCGCGCCCGCGAACCGGGTCCTCCCCTGCATGTTTTTTTGCCGGCTTGTCCGCCAAGGGCGAGCGTGCAATACGGCCGCCTTTGTAGATCCGGAACGTGGTTTCCCGATGCGCACAGTGCTCGACGGGCTGGCCATCGACCGTCGTGCCCTGCCTGTCGACGATCGCGTTTGCGGGGACATCATGCGTGACCCGCAGGTTGGAGCCGATACGGGCATTGGCGCCAACGCGCACGCCCTTGCAGACGATGACATGATTGCCAATCTTTGCGCCCGGCCCGATTTCGGCCAAGGCCAGTACCCGGACTTCAGCGCCCAGGCTGACGGTGCTGGCGACGACGCAGCCGGGGCCGATATGCACGCTGCCCGCAACCCGGGTGCCGGGCGGCAGCGCTTGGCAGCCGAGCAGGCACCTTATCTTTGCACCTGCTTCGAATACCAGTTGGGCCGCGACCCTGACCGTTTCCTCGAAAGTGCAGTGTCCCAAGGTGACAAAAGGCGCCGGGAACCTGCAGCTCTGCAGGCATACCAGATCACCGTTCAACACCGTTCCCGGCTGGAACAGGGATCTTGTTCCGGTCTGGATCTGGTTGACAGTCGCGCCCGGGCCAATGGTCACATTCGCAGGTATCCTCACGCCCTTGCCGACCCGCGCCCCGGCCTCGACCCGCGCAAATTCGCCCAGCTCGACGTTGTCGCCGACTGTTGCGCGCGGGTCGAAGGTCGCGCCCTCGCCCAGGCGCAGGTTGATTGGGGGCGACGCGATTGCTGGCGCACTGCCTTGTAGCGGGATGCCGCCAGCCAACATGAAAGCATAGGCCGGCGACCAACCGGCAGTGAGCAGTTGCGGCAGGTGCGGCAGTTGCGCTGCTCCGCTTGCCGTGCTGGCCAGCGCCAGGCTTGCGGAAAGCATGTCAATTTCCATCTCTTCAGCCGCCGCTTCTTCGCTGGCTTCACTCGATTCGCTGGCTTCAGTCGACTCGCTGGCTTCAGTCGATTCGCTGGCTGCGCTTGCCTCGCTCAGGTCGAGCAGCACGACGCCGCGGCCGACAGGTGCGCCACGATCTGCTCTCCATGTCCTGCCGGTTGCAGGAAGCTGGCCTGGCGCGCGGGGCTGGTAAGACTTGTTGCCGGCATCCGGCTCACTGCCTGGGGCTGCGCCTGGAATGGCCGGCGCGATTGCGACTGGCGCAGCTGGCCTGTATTGGGCCATTGAGGTCATGGGCCGCGTGTCGGTATGGGTGGTCACGGCACCCGTATTCGCCTGTGCCATCGCTTCGTCAGGGCTGGCAGTGAGCTGGGCGGGCAGGAATTCGCTGTCGGAATCGCCCATGCCGGAATCGCCAATGCCGGAATCGAAATGCTCGTCCAAGGCCAGCGCGGGTCGGCTGCCAGCTGCCGGAAGGCAGGTTGCCAACAGTGACTTTGCAGCCTTGCCCGGGAGCCCTTCGTCCTGTTGCTGCCATTCCGGCTGCGAGGCAAGCGCCGCTTCTATCCTATCCAGTGTCGCCGGATCAGGCAGCAAGCCGGCTATGTCGTCCAGCAACTTGGGATCGGCTTGCGCGCCGCGGGACCGCATCTGCAGCCCCAGGTCCACCAGTAATTTTGTCTGCTTCCGCAATGCGGTTTGCGCTGACGCGATTTCGCGTTCCCAGGTGCTGCGCTTGCAAATGACCTGGCGGCCGGTGGAGGTGTCCATCATGAAACCGATCCGGTGGCGATCCAGTTCCTCGCAGGCCTGCACGAAGCGCTCCACGACGGCCATGGGCGCGCGCTGCGCAGCAGCGGCCGGATAACGCAGCCGCAAGTAGCGCCGCGCGAGCGCAGACGGCAAGCCCACCAGGTCTTGTTCGCGCCGCCAGTTTGCGAACAGACCTGGCTGCGCATTGGCTGCAACCCAGTCGGCCCGCGCTGCGACGCTTGCCGCCTGTAGCGCGGCAGCGAAGGGCTCCAACACGGCATGCGCCTGCGGCAGCAAGCCAGCGGCAATCACAGCCCAGTCCTGCTGGCTGATACGCAGGTCGAGTTCTGTATCGGGCGACAGTTGCGCCCACTCCGCCGACACCGTCAAAGCCAGGTCCATCTGCTCGCAAGCGGCTTGCACGGCGAGCGACTGACCTGCAGTGAAACGGGCCAGCATGTCGCCGCCGTCTGCAGGCGTGCAGTGCGCGAGGATGTTGAGCACGGTGTGCAGGTGCGGGGCTTCGTGATACAGGCTCGGGATGGTACGTGGCATTGGAATGGGCGCGCGCAAGCGCTGGCGGATAAAAGTGGATTTTTGTCACGCACCCCCATGCCGGGTTCCGCCTGCCCGCGATTTGTTTCCGCTCCTGCTCAAGACGATCGCGGCTTGTTGATTAACAGTGACAGATCCGCCGCGCGCAGCGTCACGGCGCCGGTTGGAAGCCAGCATTGACCGGCCGCCCACGGGACGCCGCTATTCCTGGCGGAAGGGCCGCGGAGCCGCCCCTGCAACGACGATAAACCTATGATTCATAAGCGTTTCCGGTATAAACTCCCAAAACCATGAAAAGTACCGGAAACCTGTATTTTCGCGAGCTCGATGCGGATGCCACGCGTCAGTACATCGACGCCACCCAGGCGTTCTCGGCGTTTGAAGAAGCCAGGGAAGAAGCGGCCCAGGTCAGGGGCAGCATGTACTGGCATAAAAGCACGGGCGCGGCGACGGAATATCTTGCCCGGACCAGTGCCTCTGGTAGTGAAAAAAGCCTCGGACCCCGGTCCCCGGAAACCGAGCGCATCTATGCCGCATTTCAAGAACGCAAAAAATCTGCGCAGGACCGGCTCGACGGTCTGAAGGTAACGCTGCAAAGGCAGCAACGCATGAACAAGGCGCTTCGGGTCGGCCGTGTCGCGCCTGTGATCGTCCGGCTGCTCAATCGCATGGCCGACTCACACCTGGGCGAACATTTCCGCGTCGTCGGCACACACGCACTTTATGCCTACGAGGCGGCCGCAGGCGTGCGCTTCGATGACGGCGCACTGGCTACCCGTGACATCGACCTCTTGTGGGATGTGCGAAAACGGGTCGCGTTTGCGACTGCCTTGAAACGCATAGACAGTTCCATGCTGGGCGTGCTGCGCAAGGTCGATCCGAGCTTCAGGCTGCGCGATTCGCAAAAGTACACTGCGGTCAACAAGGATGGCTTTGAAATCGACATTATCCGGCGCGAGCAAACGGCAGACGATCCTCATCCGATCCGGCTGAGCGACGATGAGGACGATTTCTGGGTCGCACAAGCGCCGCGTGCCCAGCAACTGCTCGACGCCGCGCCCTTCTCCACCGTCATTGTTGCGAGCAATGGTGAAATGGCGCGCATGACCACACTGGCCCCGATGTCCTTCGTCCGCTTCAAAAGATGGATGGGCAGCTTGCCCGGGCGCGAGTCATTGAAGCGCCGGCGCGACGACCTGCAGGCAAGCGCGGTCGAGGCACTGGTGCAGGAACACCTGCCGCAACTGCAAGACTGAGTCACAATCCGGTCTCCCGCTTGAACTCCTTCTGCTGAAAGGCGCGTCCATGCCCATTGACCTGACTCCCGCTCCCCGCATCCTGGCCTTTGACGTCTTCGGTACCGTGGTGGATTGGCATGGCAGCCTGTGCCGCGAAATCGCGGCGCTGGAATTGCCGGTTGATGCGAATGCCTTCGCCCTGGCATGGCGCGATGGATACCGGCCGGCGATGCAAAGAGTCAGGTCCGGCCAGCTGCCCTGGACCCGCATCGATGCCTTGCATCGCATGATCCTCGACCAGATCCTGCACCGCTTCGGCGTCGACCTCGACGAGGCGGCGCGGCGGCACCTGAACCTGGCCTGGCATCGGCTGCATCCCTGGCCGGATACGGTGCAGGCTTTGACGCGCCTGAAAACGCGCTTCACCATCTGCACGCTTTCCAACGGCAACCTGGGCTTGCTGACCGACATGGCAAAGAATGCCGGCCTGCCCTGGGATTGCATCTTGTCTGCAGAAGTTTTCCGCGCCTACAAACCGGACCCGGCCACTTACCTGGGCGTGGCGGATGTTTTTGACGTGGCGCCGGCGGAAGTCATGCTGGTGGCGGCCCACCAGGACGACCTGGCAGCCGCGCGCGATTGCGGCTTGCAAACTGCCTTCATCGAACGGCCGCTTGAATATGGGCCCAGCCGCAGCAACGATGTTTCGCCCAATCCCGCCAACACCCTGCATGCGGCCAGCTTGATGGAACTGGCGGCCATGCTGGGGTGCTGAGGCGGGTGCACCCTCTCCACGAGTGCGAACTTCGCGAAGCGTGCGAACCATGCGAACCGTGCGAACCGTGCGAATCGTGCATCTCGCGCAGCATCGGCCGCAAGGCGCAAGCCCAAGTTGCCGGGCGTGAGCGTAGTCACGAGAATGGCAACACGCCTGTTCCGGGCAGCCAGGCTGTTACGCCTGGCGCTGCGGCCACTGTCCCCCGGTTTGCCGTGCCTGGCCTGGCATTGGTCGCGGCGGCAGCGCTAGCCTGGCCTACGACGATCCGCTGCCTGTCGGGTACTTGGATCAGCGTGCTGTACGGCTGCGGGGAGTGGGGAGGCAGGCGTCGGTCTGGCTGCCAGCTAACACCCCCATCGTCGAAAAACAGTAAGTCATGGTATTCATTTTCGCCGGGCGCTCCGGCTTGTACCGGGGTTGCGCCTGCAATCGGCGCAGCCGGATTATTGGCCCGGTTGACGTAACGCTCCACGGCTGGGCGAGCGCCCGAGTCGTGCGCCCGGTTCCACTGCGTGGGATGCGGCGCCGGGTTGGCCTGGAGGCCGGTGAGTGCGACGCCTGGGTCAGGCGCAGGATTCGGATCCCTGTTTGCGTCGGCAAGCTGGCGCGGGAAGGCTTGGTCGAAATCGCGTTTCCTGCTGGCGGACTTGGGCATCGGGACAGTGGACGTTGTCGTCGTACCGCGTTCGCGAATGGCATCAACCCGCGTGGCGCGGGGCTGGCTTTGCGGTCCGACTGGCATTGGCGTTCGCGCCTGGCGCGCTGGGGTGCCCCGCCCTTGCCCGATCGCCGAAAGCGAATCGGCTACTTCCTGCGTCCACCCGGCCGGGGCCGCTCGCCCGCTTGCTCGCGGTGAAACCGGTCGTGGGTTGAGCTTGAACCGGCTTGTGGCCGGCATACGCATCGCGCCATGCTCGAACACCTTCACCTTGCCGTTCGTAAGCAGCTTGATCGCGCCCACCGGCCCGGCACAGGGGTCGGCCGCGCGGCCATCTACTGTGGTTCCTTCGGCGCGCACGACGGCATTCGCCGGGACGTGCGTGAATACCCGCAGCCCCGACCCGATCCACGCGCCTGCCCCGATGCGAACCTTATCCGCGACGATGACCTGGTTCCCGATCCGGGCACCTGATTCGATCACCACCTCATTCCCGATTTTCACTTCCGCGCCAAGGCGCACGCCGGTCGCCACAGTACATCCGTGCCCGAGCATGATGTTGCCACCGACCTCCGTGCCGGCTGGCAGGTTTTCACAACCCTTCAGCACGCTGACGATCGCACCATCTGAAAACACAAGGGGCGCCTTCACCCTCACCGTGGAGTTGAGTTGACAGGCGCCGCGTGTCGTGAAATGCGAACTCAAGTAAACCTTGCTGCGACAAACCAGGTTCCCGCCCAGCACTGTCCCTTTTTTGAACTTTGTGTAGCGAAAGCATTCAAGCTGGCTTAACACGGCACCGGGAGCAATCGTGAGGTTCGCAGGTACGCGTACGCCTTCTGCTATTGTCGCGTCGCGACCGACCACGACATCCACGCCCAGGTGAACCCGGTTCTGAAGCCTGGCCCTGGCCCCCACCACGGCAGTCGCAGAGATCGTCACGCCCTCGCCGATGATGGCGCTTGGATCCACCCGCCTGGTGGTCGGGCCGACTGGAATGGCGTCGAAGGGACGGTTCGTTTCACTGTCGTGGCGGGGACGGCGAATGGCGTCAACGGACGCCGCGACTGCAACCGCGCCAGGAATATCCGGGATGGTGGAGGTGGTCGTGAAGCCGGCGGCAGGATTGTCGCTATTGATGGCGCTCCCAGGCGCAACCGGGTGCGCCACCCAGGCCGGTGCTTGCAAGTCGAGCGCTTCACTTTCCATGTCGCCCCAGCCCGGGTCTGTATCCGCATCGGGCCCTGTAGGCGCAGTCCAGGTTCCAAGCGCGGTGACGCAAGCAGCCACCAGCGCTTTGGCGGCTCGCGACTGCAGCCCCGGTCCCGGCTGACTGACTTCTTGCAGGGATGCCAGTGCGGTTTTCATCCCTTCCAGGCCAGGGTCGTCGGGCAGCAAGCCGACGACCTTTTCCAGCAGCGACAAATCCGTCGCCGGATCGATGGAAAGCATGCGAAATACCATGCTGGCAAGCAGCTTTGCATGCTGACGAAGCGCCACTTGGGCGGATTCGATCTCTTGCATCCAGGCCTGGCGTTTGCAGACCAGCAGATCGCCTGCAGTTGTGTTTATTGTGAGCCCCATCTTGTGTCGGCCCAGTTCCTGGCGCGCCTGGGCAATGTGGGCCGCTACAGGGAACGGCGCGCGTTGGGCGGCGTTTTCCGGATAACGCTCAACCAGATAGTTGACTGCAAGGCCGCCAGGAATGGCGACCAGGTCCTGTTCCTTGCGCCACCTCGCGAACGAAGCCGGTTGCGCGGTCTGGGAAGCCCAATCGTCTTGCTGCGCCTGGCTTGCCAACTGGAGCGCCGCAGCAATCGGTTCCAGCACCAGCAGGGCACGCCCCACCAGTTCGCCGGCGATCAAGACCCAGTCTTCGTGGCTGATGCGAAGATCAAGTTTCGTGGCAGGCGCGAGTTGTGCCCACTCGGGCGGCAGTGTGAACGCCAGGTCCATCTGTTGGCAAGCGACTTGCACCTCCCCCACTTCGACGCCAGTGACGGGCGTGAGCCAATCGCCGCCGTCGGCAGGCGTACAGCGTCCGATGACACTTATCAGCGATTGAAGCTGCGGCTCGGCGTGATACAAACTTGTTGCAATACTGGGCATGGACACGGGGGCGCAACAGCGCTGGTAGTGAAAGTGCCGGTATGTCACGCACCCGCATTCCGGGTTCCCTGGCCGGCGTTTGCGATCAGACTGCGCCTACGACGAATGCGGCTTGTTGATCAACATGCTGACCGATATCTTTGAGACCCGGCCCGGTCGTGGTTCAAGCGCAGGTGCAGCTGTCGCTGGCGGCGCAAAGGATGGGTGTCCCGTCACTGGCCCCGGCGCCACGATGCGCGCGCGGGGACCATCACGGCCGAGCGTGGACATGTCAACCGGGGCGAGGTTCGCGCCGCCGGTATGCAGATCATCTGTCGCCAGGTTTTCAAAAAGCGCGTGCACCGCCTGCCCCGGCGATGTCGTGAGCAGCCGTGGCGCGGCGTGGGGCAGGCCTCGAATGGCAGTCGCGCCCTGCGGCGGGCGGTTCGACGGTGGAATCACAAGCCCTGCACCAGGCGTGGCTGCCGGCGCCATGCGTTCGGTCGACGTCGTGCTGGCCCTTACATGCGGCAGCGTGTCCATCGGCGAGATGGCGGTCCGTGAGGATGCTGGCGGCGCTGGCGTCAAGAGAGGCGTGAATGCCGGTTGCCGCCCGGCCTGCGGCGGCGACACGGGGCGCGGGAGAAAGGCTTGGGGTGGAGTCGGGGCCGGGCCCGCCGGCAATCCCGGGTCAGGTACCCAGGGCCACGTCAGGCCCTGCTGTTTGATCGCGCTTGTTGGCGGGGCACCGGGCTGCAGATAGCGGTAAGACCGGTCGCCGGCCCCTGGCTTGGCCTTGAAATCGCCGTTCATTCTCAACATGTACTGCCCGCTCGCCAGCACGCGTACCGGCGTTACCACGCGCCCATCTATGGTCATGCGTTCAAGCGAGACTACGGCGCGGGCGGGCACTTTTTCCGCAACCGTCAACCAGTTGCGGATCACCGCGCCCTCGCCAATCACCACGCCGGGTTTGACTATCACGCACCGGCCGATGACGACGCCATCTTCTATCACGGCGTCGGGCCCGATCCATGCATCTGGGCCGAGCGACACGCCCTGCCCGACTCTTGCCCCGGCGTCGACGTTGAAGCTTCCGCCGACACGCGTACCGTCGGGCAGGCGCTCGGCGCCAACCAGGCAATGTACGCGCGCGCCATCAACAAATCGCAGGTTCTTGTCCAGGACGATGTTCCACAGGATGGTGCAGCGGCCTTCAGTGGTGAAGGCTGAGTGGAACCGGGTGCCTTGGCTGCACTCGAAATCGCCACCGAGCACGGTACCGGGCAACAGTGGGTATCTGCCGGTCTTGATGCTTGCAACGGTGGCACCACCTGCAATGATGATGCCGGCCGGAACATGTACGCCGCAAAGAACGCGCGCTCCTTTGCCCACGGTCGCGTGGGGGCCCACCGTGACGCAATCTTCCAGCAACACGTCATCCTCCACCCTTGCTCCATCGCCGAGTTTCACGTGGCTTCCGAGACGCACATTGCGGCCGACCGAGGCCGCACCCGCCTTGCCTGCATCGTCGATGACGGTTACGGCCGAGGCGGCTGTCGCTGGCGCTGCCGCTTGCCCGGGCCCGGCGTCAAGGTCGATCACAATCGGGCTGGCTCGATGGCTGCCCGCAGCTGTATCCGGCTGCTCGATCCGGGCATGCCCGTCAGCGAACGCGAACGGTGGCGCGGCATGTTCTGCCGGTGTCCGCGCCATGCCAGGCCGCGGTCGCTTCTGCGCCCGTTCCTGTGCGCCCTCGCCTTCTTTTTCTACAACGGGCGGATAACCGGCCTCCCCTGCAGCCGGCCTTTCCCAGTCCCCGCGCTTCCTTTTTTTTCTTCCCCCTGTAGCCATGGCGGGGGCATGCGGCGTCATGGGCACCAAGGGGGAGGCAGTGGTGACCGTCGTCAACGCCGTCGCCGTGTTGGTCGTCAGCCCGTGTGGTGAATAAAAGTCCAGGCACGCGTAATACGGTTGCGTCCCGGCCGCAGCCGACCCGACCCGATGCAAGTCGCACCACTCGCCTAAGCGGGCGAAGCAGCTGGCCAGCAAATCCCGACCCACCTCGCCCGCCACTTTTCCCCTCCGGTCCAGCGCCTGCCCAAGGGCGTCCAGCCCGGATTGCAGCTGGGCCGCATCGGCTGGATCGCCGGTCATGCGAAGCAAGTCCTGCAGCATGGCGATTTTCACTGGCCCGCCCAAGGACAACTGGCGCAAACCCAGCAATATCAGCAAGGCGGCGTGCTCACGCAGCGTGTGCTCCGCCGCAGCGATCGTGCTGCTCCACGTGCTGCGCCGGCAGACCACGTATCGCGCATTGGCGGCCGTGACCAGGAATCCAGCCGCATCGGCAGCAAGCTGGCGCGCCGCCTCGGCCGGGTCGTCCACGCGGCGCAATTCGGGCGCGGGTCTGGCGCCGCTCGCAGCACAAGTTGCCAGCAACGCAAGCGCCACATTGGCGTCCAGTGCCACCAGGTCTTCCTGCGGGTTCCAGGCCGCGATGCCGGCGGGCTTCTGCGCCCGCAGCGTTTGCCACGGTTGCAGTGCTAATCCCCGCGCTGCCTGCATTTGCCTGGCGACCTGTTGCAGCGCCACTTTTGCATACGGCAACAGCTTTCCTGCAGCGTTCTTCAATTCACTGGCTTCGATGGAAATGTCCGATGTCTCTTGCCGCCCTTGACGGTGGGTTGGCGGTGGAAAGCCGATCGTCATCCCATGGTGCGTACAAGCCGCTTTCAACTTCATCGCATCCGGCTGCGCGAGCCGGACCGTTGCACTTCCGTCCACCAGGGTCGTGCACTGTCCGAGGAAATCGAGCAGCGGGGCAAGGTGTATGTCGTCGGTATAAAAACTGGTGGCAGTTCTGGGCATGGCCGAGGCGCCGGACGGCGCTTTTGTTGGGATCGCGGCATCAGTAACCTGCCCCGGGAACCGGTTCAGGTAAGCGAAGCGCCGGCCAAGTCTCTGCCTTTCACAGGATCACCGCAGCTGCGGCATGCCGGGTAAGCGGGCCTGACCCAGGCGAGCCAAGGCTGTCGCAACCTGGCCAGCGCGGTTCAGGGAGGGCTGGAACAAATTTGTTCCAGCAAGCGGGGACGGCGCTGCACCTGTCGGGGCAGCTATTGCAACCGCTATTGCAGCCGCTATTGCAGCAGCTGTCGCAGCAGCTATCGTGGCAGTAGCGGGGCTACCGGGCCGGTTATCGCGGCAGTTATCGAGCCAGTCATTGAGCCAGTCATCGCCCCAGGAGCGCCAGTCCCGCGACTGCCATGGGCACTGTCGGGCGCTGCTCGCCACGGGGTATTGCCCACCACGATCCGCTGCCTGGTTGTGACGCTGGTCACCGCACCAAGTTCGGCGGGCGGATGGCCCCATCCCGGGGCCAGGCTTTGCCAGTGAACGGGATGCGGCGGCAGCATGAGCTGATCGCTCTCGTGAGGCGGCGCAAACTGTGCTGGAGCGCCGCTCGCAAACGGCGCAGGCGGTGCGGCCCCGGCGTTGACCTCGACCGTCCAGGGACGCGAACGGCTCGATTCACGAGGCGGGTTCCTGGCAGCCAGCCGCGGTCCGGTACGGTCCGGCGTAGCGATGACAGCGACATCAGGACGCACCGGACTTTCTTGATTGACCAAACGGCCAATTCCTTGTGCGCCTTCGCTGGAATGCAGAGACGCCCACCCGGCCCACGGCAACCGGCGTGCGCTACTGTCTTGCGTCAAGTCGATAGTCGCCGTTGCGGTGCTGGTCGCATCCTGACCGCGCGCCAGGTCTTCACCTGCGAAAGTTACAGGCGGCACAATCGGTTCAATGTGTGTCATGACGCCGCCCGGGCCGATCCAGAACTTCGTAAGGGGCCGTGCGCAATGGATAGCCGGTTGACCGTGAACCGTCGTCTCGAGCGCCGTAACCACGGCGTCCTTCGGAACATGGCGCACGATTTTCAAGTTCGAGTCGATGCTGGCGTTATCCCCGATCTGGGTGTCGTGTATGACACGAACGTGATCGCCGATGCGCACCCTGGACCCGATGCGAACATTTTCTTCGATCTTGACTTCCGCGCCCAGGATGAGCTCTTCTCCGGCGGCACACCCTTTCTTGACGTAGACACTTCCACCTACCGTGGTACCGGCGGGCAGCGCCTCGCAGCCAACCAGGGTAAATACCCGGGCCCCGGGTGCAAAGACCAGTAGCGAGCGAACCTTCACCCCCTTACCGAAAAAGCAGTCACCCTTCGTAATGAAAGGCGATGGGAAAGTGCAACGGTACGAGCAAGTCAGGTTACCGCCCAGGATAGTGCCCGGCTGGAAGCGGAGCTGCCCGGGCAAATTGATTGCATTGACTATCGCCCCCGGACCAATCTGCACATTGGCCGGCACTTTGACCCCATTCCCGACCTGCGCTCCGTAGCAGACCCTGGCATACCCTCCCAGCACAACGTCGTCGCCAATGACGGCGCCGGGCTCGAGCGTCGCTCCTTCGACCACGCGCAGGTTTTTCCCGATATGTCCGATCGTCGTTGGCCCGGCTGGACTACGCTGCCCGCCCTGCATGCCCGCTTCCCCGATGCGGCGAATCTTCCTTGGGCGTTCGAGCGCCGTATCCGGCGTGGCATTCAGTTCATTCATTGCCGGTGTTTCGGGTAGCGTGCTTGTCGTGGTCGTGGTCGTGGTCGTGGTGGTGTTGGTCGTGTTGGTCGTGGTGGTGTTGGTGTTGGTGAAGCCGTTGAGCGCCATCGGATGAACAGTACGGCCCGATATGACGAGCGCTTCGCTTTCGTCTTCATCGGCGCCGACGATGCGGGCATCGGCGTCAAGGGGCGCGACTGCCGTCCATTCGTCCAGCGTCGCCAGGCAGGTTCGAATTACACTCTTCGCCCGCGGCGACTGCAGCCCGGCCTCAAGCTGCTGCAAGTCTTGCAATACAGTCAGCGCGCTTTCCACGCCGGCCAACCCGGCTGGCCAGCGCAAGGCTTCCAGGATCATCCGCAGCGGCGCCAGGTCCGCCGCCACACCAACCGAAGCAAGGCGCAGTCCCAAGGCGAGCAGTGGCTTCGCATGCTCAAGCAGCGCGGCTTGCCCCGACTGCATCTCCCGCTTCCAGGTGCTGCTCCTGCACACCAACTGTTCGCCGGTGGTGGTGATTATCGCGAAGCCAATCTTGTGGCGATCCAGTTCTTCAAAGCCCTGGACAAAGCGATCGACAAGCCTGAAAGGCCGGCGTTCGGCAGCATTTGCTGGATAGCGCAGGCTGAGATAGCCGACCGCAATGTCGGACGCAATAGCGACCAGTTCCTGTTCATTGCGCCAGCGGGTGAATAAATCAGGTTGTCGCATGAGGGGAACCCAGTCAGCCCGTTGCCCAACGCTTGCCGCCTGGAGCGCGGCAGCGAAGGGTTCCAGGAGGGAGCAGGCGTGCGCCAGCAGCTTGCTGGCAATGACCGTCCAGTCCTCCGGCATGATGCGCAGGTCAAGCTCCGTATCAGGCGCCAGTTGTGCCCACTCCGCTGGCAGCGTAAAAGCCAGGTCGATCTGTTCGCAAGCGGTTGCCACCTCGCGGGCTTCGGCTGCGGTGAAGCGAGCAAGCATGTCGCCTGTGGCTGCAGGCGCGCAGCGGCCGATGATGCCGATCAGGGATTGCAGGTAGGGTTCTTCGTGATACAGATTTGTGGCGAGCCTGGGCATGGCAATGAGCGCGTGTCCGCGCACGGCAGTATCGATCGCGTTATGTCACGCGGCTACTTGGCGGGTTCCCTGCGCGGGGTGAAGCGGCAATCCAGGTCAGTAGCGCGGGGCGGGTCCCGGGTTCGAGCGCCTGCCTGGAATATCCGTTGCTCCTGCGATCCCCTGGCTGGGGGGAAATGAATCGCTGCCGCTTCGAAAAGCGTGCCCTGTATAACCGCGCCCCTGGCGTAGGTCCGGCTCACGAATTCCGGCTTGGATTTGCACCAGTATGAACACCCTTCAGGATGCGCCGGTGCTGGCGTCGATCCTGGCAAGCTGCCCACAGGCGCGAGCGCGATTTTTTCTTTTGCCTTGAGCCGCAGCCCGGGCTGTTCTGGGCCATCCGGTATTGATGGCAAATACACTGGCGTGGACGCGACGGATGGGTTGGTCTGGACGAACATGGCGAGCCTGGTCTGGATAGAAAGGATTCACTGCGCACTGGCCGGGCGGCTTGTTGACCAGTGTGACCTTTTGCCGCCTTGCAAACAGCGCAATGCCGGCATTGACGGGAGCGGAGCAGACGCGGGGTTGATGGTTAGCGTGGGGCCTTGGTAACGGGAATTGGTGACCGGTTCACGCCGGTGAAACGGTGACCCGGGCCATCGCCGGCGGCTCGATCCAGGCCCGGGTTTCGGTGGCCAGTCCGCAAGGCACGGCGGGCCGGCGCTCGCAGTGCCCGACTGTGTCGCCTGGTTGGGCAACTGACCGGGCCCGCAGTGGATGGCGCTAGTTGAGCAGCATGGAAATGGACAGCTTCGCGCCCGGCGCAGCGCCGGCCGCAGGTAACTGCGCCCCCACGGCAGCGGGTGTGCGCATCGGTTGCGGCGCGGTGCCGGGCGTGCCCTGCGCGGGATGCGGCGGCGCCACAATCCTTATACGGGTCCGGTCGCGGCCAAAGTCCGACAGGTTCAACGGGCTTCCAGGATGATCTGCCCCTCGGCCTGCAGCAAGCACACCTGCGCTGTGGGCAAGCTGGGCGGCAACCGGGGCCGGGGCCGACACGGGTGCCTCGATGATCTCCACCCCCGGCGAGCGCGGGCTGGCCTGCAGCCTGCCCGGTGCGGCGACGGGCATAGGCTCGGTGGAAGTGGTGCTGGCGCTCACGTGCGCTAACAAGTCCAGTGGTGTGGCGGTGGTCCATGACAGCGGCGACAAGGGTGCAGCAGGCAACGATGGCGCTGTACTTGTGGCCAGCAAGGATGGCGCAGCGGGTAGCTCGGGCTCGGAACCGGACGTGCCCGGGCCGACCAACGATTGCGATGTGGGACCCGGCGGCCCGGAACGCGATGCACTTTGGCCCAGCAAAGCCCGCACAGCAGGCGCCGCGTGCCGGGATGGCAGCGACGGCGGACCAGGGTAAAGACGGAGCAGCGGCTGGCTGGGCACAGGTGGAGCCTGTGCTGCAACAACGGCCGCCGGGAGTAGTTCGGCGGCAGGCGCAGGGGCCTGTGTTTGCGGCGCGCGGCTGGCGAGTAGTTCCGGTGGAAATGCTGGCCACTCAGCTTTCGGACCGAGCACCATTTCGCCGTTTCCGTCGATGCTGAACTTCGGCATCAAATAGGCCAGCGGCTGATCCAGTTTCACGCCGTTCAGCATTGTTCCGCTCGCGCTGACGACTGCCATCGCCGGAACATTCTTGACCACCACAAGCATGCTTGCGACGACTGCACCGGCGCCAATCTGCAGGCTCTTCCTCACCGCGACACTGTCCCCGATCGACGCGCCCGGTCCAATAACGACTTTTTCCCCAATCATCACCTGGCTCCCGAACCCGACCCCGGCTGCCACCTGGCATCCCGGAGACAGCATGAGGTTACCGCCGACCCGGGTCCCGGGGGGCAGCTGGTCTGCGCCGGCAAGTATGTCGACCACCGCATCGCGGGTGAAAACCAGGTGCTTCGAAATCAGACCGGGCCAGTTGATGGTACAGCGGCCCTCCGTCGTGAAACCAGAAGCGAACCGGGTCTCTCCGGCGCACTCGAAATCGCCGCCCAATACGGTCCCCGGCAGCAGGGGGTGACGGCCGACAACAATGCGGTTCACATGCGCACCGGCGGCAATCTGCACATGTGCCGGCACGGTCACGCCTGGCCCGATATGCGCGCCCTCACCTATTTGCGCGCCGCTGCAAATTGTCACGCCGTCGCCAAGCACCACGCCATTGCCCAGCCTCACACCCTTTCGTATAACTGCGCCGGCGCCCACGTAAACCGGGCCCGGCCCGACCGCTGGACTTTGAGCCGGGCCCAGCGCATTGACCCGGGTGTTGTTCCCGGTTGCGGATTGCGCTTGCCTCACCTGCGGCGCAATCACGGTCCCGCGGTTCTTGCCTGTCGGCTCCACCGGTATCGGCCTGGCCGCAGGCGGGACATCGCAGCGACGAGTGGACCCAGGCGAGTCTGCTTCCCGCCAAGTCGTGAGGTACCAGCGTCCGGAGCCGAAGGCTGGCGCCTGGGCCGGCTCACCAGGCTGGTCCTGGTTGCCGGGTGGCGTGACGGCTACCACGGCCACCGCAGGCGGATCGAGCCTGGCCCGTTTATTTGGCGGCACATAGTCGGTCCAGCGTTTGACGTTCGTGGTGGGCGGGGCAAGAGTTGGCACGCCAGGCACGGCGGCCTCTTTTTCAACCGCCACATTTTTAATGCGCTTGCGTTTCCTGGTAGCGCCGCCTGCGACCGGCGCCGGTGCTGGCATGGGAAAGGCCGCCGGCAGGGTTGTGGTGTAAGTCGTGGCGGTTGTCGCGCTCGTCATCGTTGTGGCGTTGGGACAGGTTGTGCGAAGCGCCTCGTAATAAGCGTGCGAATCGCTGTCGCTTGCGCCCACGCCCTGATGCTGGCACCAGGCATTCAAACGCGAAAGGCCGTCAAGCACCAGCGCCCGGTAAGTCTCCTGGTCAACGCAGGACTTGTAGAGCGTGTCGAGCGCTGACCTCAATTCAGCCATCTCCGGTTCGTGGCCCATCAATTTGGTGACTTGCGTGAGCTCGAACTGTGGTGACCAACCTAGCGCCAGCATCCGCAACCCGACCAGGAGCAACAGGGCGGCATGTTCACGCAAGGTGTGCCGGGCCTTCGCCGTGGCATCGGTCCAGGTGCTGCGCTCGCACAGCAGGAACTGCGCAGTGCCGGCTTGCACCAGGCAGCGCATGGGATGCTCCCTTAGCAAGCCGACCGCTTCTTCCGGTTCCCTGACTATGCTGAACAGGGGCGAACTGCCAGGCTGGCTAGCGAGTACGAAGTCGCACGCCAGCCGGCCTTCAAGGGCCACCAGGTCAGAATCGGGCATCCAGTTGATCAAGCCGGCCGGCTTCTGGGGCAAGGCATACCACGGCGTAAGCGCAGCCTTGCTTGCCAATCCGGTCAGTTCGGCATGCCGTTCCAGCGCGCTGCAAGCACTGGGCAGCAGCAAGGCCGCCACGCGCGTCACCTCCAGGATGCTGATTGAAACTTTGACCTGGTCTTTTGGCGCCCGGGATTCAAGTTGGGAAGGAAACCTGCATCTCACGCCATGGATTTGGCAAGCATCCCTAAGCAGGAGTGCCTGATCGACGGAGAGCAGCGTACCTGTGCGGCCAAATTCCGCATTCGAACAACGCGCAAGGAAGTCGATCAGCGGAGCCAATTTTGAGTCCGCGGAGTAGTAGCTGGTGGCAATGCTGGGCATGGTAAAGCGCGCCCCGGTAGGCGCTCGTTGGTTGGAATAGCCCGATCTGTAACGCGCCCCGGAGGCCGGTTCAAGTCAATCGCGGCCTTCCAATCGCGGCCTTCTTTACCCGCCCTTCCACATCAGGAAAAACATCAAGCTGACTGCGCCGGACATGCAAGCCGTCGTCAGCCATCCCAGCAGCTTGAGCCGGCGCCCGACCACGAAGCGTCCCATGATGTCGGGCCGACCCGCCATCAGCATCATCGCCGCCATTACCGGCACCGCAATCACGCCATTGACGACGGCGCTCCAGTACAGGGCTTTGATCGGGTCGATGCCTGACAGGCTCAGCAACACGCCGCCCGCGGTGGACAGGCCGATGATGGCGTAAAACTGCCAGGCGTCGCGCGGCGCGGCTTCGAGGCTGTTTTTCCAGCGGAAGGCGCCCGCCATGGCATAGGCCGAGGCGCCGGCCAGCACCGGTATCGCGAGCAAGCCGGTGCCGACGATGCCGGCGCAAAACAGCGCGAAAGCGAAATCGCCGGCCACCGGGCGCAGCGCCTGCGCCGCGTCGGCCGAGGTTTCGATCTGGGTCACGCCATGCATGTGCAGCGTAACGGCCGTGGTCAGCATGATGAAAAAAGCCACCAGGTTGGAAAACCCCATGCCGGTCCAGGTATCGACCCGTATGCGGTGCAAATGACGCCGCGCCTGCTCGGGCCGGTCCAGCAGCGCATAGGCGCTCGGATCGGCGCGCAAGTCTTCCACTTCTTGCGACGCCTGCCAGAAAAACAGGTAGGGGCTGATGGTTGTGCCCAGCACCGCCACGACCGTCGTCACATAGGCCACGTCAGACTGCAGCACGGGAAACAGCGCACCCGTCACCACCTTGGCCCACGGTATGTGGACCACAAAAACCGTGGCCACGTAACTCAGCAAGGCCAGGGTCAGCCACTTCAGCAGGCGCACGTAGCGCCGGTAGGGAATGAGGATTTGCAGCAGCAGCGACAGCAGGCCCACACCCACCGCATGCCAGTGCGCCTGGCCGCCGGCCAGCAGATGCAGGGCCTCGCCCATGGCTGACACGTCGGCTGCGATATTGATGGTGTTGGCCAGCACCAGCAGGCTTACGATCGACAGCAGCAGCCAGCGCGGAAAATGGCGCCGCAGGTTGGTTGCCAGGCCGCGGCCCGTGACGCGCCCGATGCGCGCGCTCACGAGTTGTATGCTGACCATCAGCGGATAGGTCAGTAGCACGGTCCACAGCATGTTGAAGCCGAACTGGGCGCCAGCCTGCGAATAGGTGGCGATGCCGCTGGGGTCGTCGTCAGCCGCGCCAGTGATGAGGCCGGGACCAAGCCCGGCCAGCCAGGAAACCGGCGCTTCATCCTGCTGCGCCACGTTCGGCCCCGTCGCCGCGGGAACCGCCGGCTCCGGGCCGGCGCCAGCGGCAGCTTCGTGTGGAAGCGGCGTGGTCAAGGCTTCACGAAGCGAAGCACGAAGCCATCCTTGGGCTGCGGCGGTTCGGGCGTGTTGCGGTCTCGCGGGTCAGCCGGATTGCGCAGGAAATCAGCCGCGCCATCCAGGCGCAGGCCTGCGGCTTCCACCTCGCGGCGCACAAAATTTTCTTCCACCCGATGCAGGCTTCCCGATTCCGAAATGCCCGTGCCAGGACGACCGGCATGGTCGACGATCACATACACGCCGCCAGGTTTGAGCGCCTTGAATACAGCCTGGTTCATGCGCGCCCGGTCCACACCCTGGTGACCCATGTCATGGTAGTTGTAGATGAAAGTCACGAGGTCCAGCCCATTGACTGCAAGCTCCGGCGGAACCGGGTCTTCGAAGGGCCGCACCACGGCAACGATATTGGCCGCAGCCGGATTTTTGGCGCGCGCAGCCAGGGCTTCGGGTGAGGACAGCCGGCGCGGCGCTGGCGCAGCCGGGGTGGCTGCAGCGGCTGCAACGGGCGCAGCGGCGGGCGCTGCGCCACCTTCGCGTGTCACGCCGGGCGCCATCGGCCTCGGCGGCGCGCTCTGGCCGATGACGCGGCCATTCGGACCGACTGCGCGCGCCAGCAATTCGCTGGTGTAACCGCCACCGGCACTCATGTCGAGCACGGTCATGCCTTCGCCCACGCGCGCAAAAGCCAGCAGTTGCGCCGGCTTGCGGCGGGCGTCAGTGGCGCGGTCGGCGGGGCTGCGGTCGGGGCTAGCCAGCAGCGTGTCGATGCGCTGCGGCGAGAGCGGCTGGGCCTGCGCCGCCGGCGCCCTGGGGGCGGAGCCGCAGGCGCCCAGCAGGCTGGCAAGGGCAACGGCAATGGTTAAGCGCATGCGCATGACGCGGCGGCCTTGCGTGGCAAGTGCATTCATGATGTCTCCCCTCCCTTTTTCAAGCCGGTCTGGCTGCGGCTACTATAGCAGCCCGGCCAGCGCCCGCGGATGCGCGCCCGCAAGCACAGCCATCCGGGCGCTGGGCGCTGCCGGTGCTGCAGTATGGCCCCGCCTGGCCTGGGCTCGCCAGCCCCGGTGCGCAAAAAGAAAACGGCGCCAGTGCGCCGTTTTCGATTACTGCTTTCGTCTTCGCTTGCTCAGCTTACGCGAACCTCGATCTTGCGCGGCTGGGCATGCTGGGCTTTGGGAATCCGCAGTCGCAGCACGCCATTCTTCAGTTCAGCGGCGACTTTTTCACTATCCAGTTCCTTGGACAGGGTGAAGCTGCGGCGGAAACGCGGCACGCGCAATTCCACATGGTTGGACTGCATGCCTTCGGGCACGTCGAGCACGACTTCGCCTTCGATCGTCAGGCTTTCGGCATCGACTTGCAGGCTCAATTTGTCGCGCGGCACGCCCGGCAGGTCCGCCAGCAGCGTGATGCCGGCAGCATCTTCGATCACATCCACCGCAGGCAGCTGTGCCTGCACTTCGCGCTCGCGCACGGCGCGTCCGGTTTCGCCAGCCTGGGCCTGGGCCTGGGGCTTGGCTTGCAATTGACTGTTGGTCATGGTGCTCTCCTTTGCTTTCAGATTGTTCCAGGTTCCATATACCGACCGGGCAGGCGTTGGCCTAGTCCTCACTGCACGGCGATACGACGCGGCTGCACCGATTCACGGCGCTTGGCGGTGATGTGGAGCACGCCGTCGCGATAGGCAGCCGATACGCCATCCGGATCGATATCGTCCGGCAGGCTGACTACGCGCCGGAAACGGCCGGCAAAGCGCTCGTGCACATGCACGGTGGCTTTTTCTTCGCCGCTGGACAAGTCGTCCTGGCGTTCACCGGAAATGGTCAGCACACCTTTTTCCAGGTTCACTTCGACGCTGGCGGGGTCCAGGCCCGGCACCAGCGCATACAGCTCAACGGCATGTGGTGTGCTGCCTATGTTCAGTGCCGGAAAACCAGTGCGCCCGCCACGGATGCTGGGCCCTTCGAAGGCGTCCAGCAGGTCGCGTTGCAGGCGGTCGAGTTCAGAAAACAGATCACGGGAAAACACGGTCTGGTACAGCATGGCTTTCTCCTTTCATTCAAGAACGAATTTGTCCGCCGGAAGCGGAAAAAATCAGCTTGCGATCCTGCTTCGCTACCGAAAATAGGCACGGCTGCAGGAATTTCAAGAACCTGTTTTTGCCTGTCCTGCAGTTGCTTTCGCGTACCTATGCGCAGGGCTTGAAATGCCTTGGCGGCGCCACGATCTGCGCAGCAGTGCAATCTGGGATTTGATTCGAGATTTGAAAGGATGCGCCATTCCCGGCGCCCCGCAGAGCGTGCGGATCTTCCGCCGCCTCGCAGGGCGCGGAGATCGCTACCTGGTCTGGATGTGATGCCACCGAAGGTAGAGACAGCGCGAGAACTGGCGCAGCGAATGGCGCGCCAGGTTCCTTTTGGTTCTTGCCGCGACCCGTCAGGCCTCGCCGGCATGGCAGCCGCCTGCGCGCTTGCGCGCCTGCGCTGCAGGGCGCAAGCGGCCGGACCTGGCCGGCCGGCTTAAAACTGCAGTGAAGGAAACACCTGGGCCGCGTATTTGCCCTTCATGACGTAGACCGCATCGGTGGGGTGCAAGCCGTCCGGACAGATTTCCGTCACGCTGCGCCCGCCAAGATAATTCTTCAGGAATTGATACTGGTCGATGACCGGTATTTGCAAGCTGCGAGCCAGGTCGCGCATTGCCTGGGCCCAGGCATCAAGGCTAGCCGGATAGCTGTCGCGTGTCGGATTGGGTGTTTCGAAGACGACCTTCTTGCCGGCTGCGCGCGCCTGGCTTGCCAGCGCGGTCATGCAGGAGCGGTAGCGGTTCAAGTCCATCTTCCATTCATCATTGATCGCAAAATTCATGATGACGACATTCGCATTCGAATTGGCCATTTGCGTCGCCCAGGCCGGATGCTTGCCATCGCTGCCTTCCAGCAAGGCGCAGGATGTGCTGCCGCTGACACCTTCGTTGCGAACCACGTATTTGCCGCTGGCCGGCAGGGCCGCCGCGAAAGCGGCGGGAGCGGTCACGCCAACCTGGCCACCGCTGACACTGCGCAAGCCCCAGATCGTGGAGTCGCCATAGTAATCAATGACCACAGGCGCGCTTGCCGTCGGTGTGGTCGTGGCCGCGGCATTGGGGTCGAAAGCGACGCCGGCGCTACCGGTCTGCGCCACCGGCGTGGCCGGCTGTGGCTGGGCGGTCGTGGTTCCGTCCGTAGTGGTGCCGGCCGTCGTCGTGCCGTTCGACGTGGTGCCGGTCGTAGTCGTGCCGTCATTGCCGGCGACCGTGCCGGCCGACACCGCCATGACCGTCGGCGATCCATTGCCCGCATCAGTGCCGATACTGCCACCGCAAGCCGTCACCATTGCCATGCCGACAGCACAAGCCAGTAGGCTGCGGACGCACGAAATCAATCCAGGACGCATGGCGCCCTGCCCTTGTTTTGACAACATATTCTTCTCCCTGTAAGTACTCGCCGCAACGAGCACGGGGTAGGAAAGCGGATCGGGCAGATAGTTCCCATCGGAAACAAACACCAACAATTTCAGCGGTGCGGATACCGCCGGAAGCAAATGCGTTAAGCAAGCAGTGGCTTAAGTTTTGCGCGGATTGTTGGAGCGGCGCGATCACTGTTAGTGGGCTTTTTCATAGACAGTTCTGCCTGTTACTTAATAGCCAGTGACCGCTTGCGCACACCCTTCATGGCTGGGCATTTCCTTAGGCGTTAGCGTTGACCGACCCCCGCGACAACCCTTCAGACCCTGCCGGCGCTGCTGTCGGGTCTGTACCCGGCCGCCATGCAAAAACTTGCCATCGTTTTACATTTGTAAGCGGCCCGTCAGCTTGACCTCAGCTTCGCGTAAGCCGCCGGCGATACGCTCCTCCCACCCTCCCCGCCTTCCTGGCTAAAAGGGCGATGGGCGACACGCGTCCGTCGAACACCGATGACAGGACGACCAGAAATTGCAGCGACTTTTCTCTTCATGGCTTCTGCTGCGCATGCTGGCGCTGGCCTTGCTTTTACCTTCCCTGAGTGTCCTTGCCGCAGACCCGGCGCCGCCCACGCTGGGCCGCTTGAGCCTGGCGCGGGCGCTGGAGATTGCTGCCCAGCGCAATCCCGACATCAGCCTGGCCGAGATTGCCGTTCGTGCAGCTGATGCCGCCCTGTTGTCCGCGGATGTAACGCCGAATCCAACCTTGACGCTGGGCATACAAAATTACAATCCGCGTGCCGGCGTGGGCCCAGGTTCGCTGCGCGATAAGCAGGTCGACACGGCGGTGCGCCTGGAGCAGTTGATTGAGCGCGGCGGCAAGCGCCAGTACCGCGCAGAAAACGCGACCCAACTGCTTGATGCGTCCCGGGCCGACCTGGCCAACGCACAACGCCAGTTGCGTTCCAATGTCGCCGACATGTACTACAACGCGCTGGCGGCGCAGGAGCGCCTGTCAATCGCCCAAGACACGGCCAAACTGTTTGGCGCCACGCTGGCGGCGGCAGACCAGCGCCGCGCTGCAGGCGACCTGGCCGGCGCCGATGTGGACCGCTTGCGGGTCGATGCCTTGCGCGCCAAAAATGACGTGCGCCAGGCCGAGGCCGACACCAAGCGCAGCCGCCTTGCGCTGTTGCTGATGCTGGGCGTGAGCGCAGCGCCGGAGCAAGTCGAAGCTGCCGATGAATGGCCGGTGCCGGTCGCGCCCGGCAACCTGCCCTCCTTCGAATCGATGCTGGACCAGCGGCCGGATATACGCGCTGCCAATGCACGCCTGCAAGCGGCCCAGGCCAACCTGCGCCTGGCCCAGTCCCAGCGCACGCGTGACGTGTCCGTTGGCGTGCAAGTCGACCATTCGCCGGCCAGCCCGCTGAACGGTTTTTACGGCAGCAATACCTTTGGCGTGTCGGTGCAGGTGCCACTCTTCGTCAATCACTATTACGAAGGCGACATCCGCAATGCGCTGGCAGGTGTAGATAGCGCCCAGGCCAACCTGTTGAAAGCCAGGCGCGAAGCCAGCGCCAGCCTGCAACGCGCCTTCAGCGACATGCAGTCGGCCCAGGAGCGGTTGGGCCGCTTCCGTGATGAATTGACAGTGGCAGCGCGGCGCGCGGCGGATGCGGCCGAATTTGCTTTTCGCAACGGCGCCACCGGCGTCACCGATGTGCTGGATGCGCGCCGCACCTATCGCGCGATCACGCTGGATGAATTGAATGCGCGCGCAGATTACGCCCGTGCCCTCGCCGCCTGGCGCGCCGCCACACTGGATGAGACGACCAAATGAAAATGATTTCCAAACTGGCCATTGGCGCTGCCATGGTCGCCGCGGCGGCGGGCGTCGTTGTCGGCGTCGGCTATTTCCAGCAAAAGGCCGTGGTTGAACCAACACCTGAAGCAAGGCCGGCGGGCCCGCGCGTGGTGCAGTTCGCCAAGGATGCGCCGCAGATGGCGTCGCTGAAAATGGAAGCTGCATTTTCACTGGCGCTGCCCATTGCCGACCCCGTCAACGGCCACATTGCCTATGACGAAAACGTCACTGCGCGCGTCAGCTCGCCCGTGACCGGGCGCGTGAACAAACTGCTGCGCGAGATTGGCGACAAGGTCAACGTGGGTGACCCGCTGGTGGCAATCGATTCCGCCGACCTGGCTGCTGCCGAATCGGATTTCCAGAAAAGCCGGGTCGATGCCGAGCGCAAGAAGCGCGCCTGGGAACGCGCGCGGCAATTGTTCGAGCGTGAAGTCATTGCGCGCAAGGATTATGAAAACGCCGAAGCGGAGCACCAGCAAGCGCTGGCTGAAACCCGGCGCACCGCGCAACGGATGAAACTGCTGAATGCCACCGGCCATGAAGACGGCCGCTTTGCGCTCAAGTCGCCCCTCAAGGGCATGGTGGCGGACCGCCAGATCAACCCGGGCATGGAAGTGCGCCCCGACTTGCCCAACCCGCTTTTCGTCGTGACCGACATCACCCGCTTGTGGCTGCTGGCCGATGTGCCGGAACGCTACCTGGCCGATGTAAAGCCGGGCCAGGCAGTAAGCATCGTCACGGACGCCTATCCGCAGGTTTCGTTTCCGGCGGTCGTGGAGCGGGTCGGCGTGGCGCTCGATCCGGTCACGCGCCGGGTGCAGGTGCGCTGCCTGGTCAGGAACAATGACTTGCGGCTGCGTCCGGAAATGTTTGCCCGGGTCTACTTCCTGGCTGACGGCAACAAGCGCGCCGTGCGCCTGCCCAACAGCAGCCTGATATCTGAAGGACTGTACAACTACGCCTTCGTCGAAACCCAGCCCGGCCGCTTCGAACGGCGCCAGGTCAGTGTCGTGCTGCGCGGCCCGGACAGCAGTTTTGTCGATGCCGGCGTCGGCAATGGCGAGCGCGTCGTCACGCATGGCGCCCTGCTGCTCAATGCCGAGGCGTCGACCAATGCTCAGTAAGCTGATTGATTTTGTCCTGACGCAGCGCCTGTTCGTGCTGCTGCTGACGGTGGCGCTGGGCGTCTTTGGCTACCGGTCGCTGTCGCACCTGTCGATCGAAGCCTTCCCCGACGTGCAGGATGTGCAAGTCCAGATCGTGACCCAGTTCCCGGGCCAGGCGCCGGAAGAAGTCGAACGCATCGTCACGCTGCCGATCGAGCGCGAAATGAGTGGCGTGCCACGCCAGACCCAGTTGCGCTCGGTGACCATCACCGGCCTGTCGGTGGTGACACTGACTTTTGCCGATGGCACCGACGATTATTTCGCGCGCCAGCAAGTGCTGGAAAAGCTGCAGACCGTTTCACTGCCGCCCGGCGTACAGCCGACGCTGGCGCCACTGTCCACTGCGGTGGGTGAAATCTATCGCTACATCCTGGAAGCGCCGGCCGGCATGAACGAAAGCGAATTGCGATCGTTGCAGGATTGGGTGGTGCGCCCGGCGCTGAAGATCACACCCGGCGTGGCCGAGGTAGTCAGCTTCGGCGGCACCGTGCGTGAATACCAGGTGCTGGTCGACCCGAATACGCTGATGCGTTACGGCGTGACGATCGACCAGGTCAGCCAGGCCCTGACCAGCAATAGCGCCAACGTGGGTGGCGGCCTGGTGCGGCGCGGCGATGAAGCGCTGGTGATACGCGGCATCGGCATCCTGCGCAACCACGAAGACATCGGCCGGGTCGTGGTGAGCGCCAAGGGCGGCAAGACCGTGCTGGTGGGCGACGTGGCTGAAGTGAAAATCGGCGAAAGGCCGCGCTCGGGCATGGTGGCGCTGAACCACCAGGACAGCGTGGTGCAGGGCATCGTGCAAATGACCAAGGGTGGCAATGCGATCAAGGTGATCGAAGATTTGCGCGAGCGTATCGATCAAGTCAACAGCAAGTTGCCACCGGGCGTGAAGATCCGCACCATCTACGACCGCACCGAACTGATCAGCCATACCGTGCTGACGGTGGTGGAAAACCTGCTGGTGGGCGCGGCGCTGGTGATTGCGCTGCTGGTGATTTTCTTGCGCAACTGGCGCGCGGCGCTGATCGTGGCGACGGTGATTCCGCTGTCCCTGCTGTTCGCCTTCATCATGCTCGATGCGCGCAACATACCGGCCAACCTGATCTCGCTGGGGACGGTGGACTTTGGCATCATCATCGATGGCGCGGTGGTGCTGGTGGAAGCCTTGATGGTGCGCCTGGCAGCGCGCGGCTTTGATCCGGCCCATGCCGAAGCTGGCGCGCGCTGGCGCATCAGCGTGCTGAAGTCGACGGTGGTTGAACTGGGCCATCCAATCCTGTTCGCCAAGGCCATCATCATTGTCGCCTTCATCCCGATTTTCACTTTCCAGCGGGTGGAGGGAAAAATCTTTTCGCCAGTGGCGCTGACCATCACCTTCGCCATGCTGGGCGCGGTGCTGCTGACCATGACGCTGATACCGACGCTGCTGGCGATGACGATGGAGCGCCATACGCTGGAGGAAAAGCACATTCACTGGATGGAATGGCTGCAGCAGCGTTACCGCGCCTTCCTGCGCTGGTCCGGCATCCACCGCTTTTTGCTGGTGGTGAGCTCGGCTTGCGTGCTGGTGGTGACGCTGGCATTGGCGCCTTTGCTGGGCAGCGAATTCCTGCCCAAGCTGGACGAGGGCAATATCTGGCTCACGCTCAGCCTGCCCACTTCCACGTCCCTGCAGACTTCCAAGGAAGTCGAGCGCCAGGTGCGCAATATCGTGCTCGGCTACAAGGAAGTGAAAAACCTGATCGCCCAGGTCGGGCGGCCCGACGATGGCACGGACCCCAAGGGATCGAACAATATTGAATTCCTGGCTGAGTTGAAGCCGCGCGATACCTGGCGTTTTCCCAGCAAGGAAAGGCTGGTGGCGGACATGCAGCGCAAGATCCGCGCAATACCCGGCGTGCCGACCAACTTCTCGCAGGTCATCCAGGACAATGTCGAGGAATCGCTGTCGGGCGTGAAGGGTGAGATTGCCATCAAGGTGTTCGGGCCCGACCTGGAAATCCTGACGCAAAAGTCGGAACAGATTGCCGCCATCCTGAACGGCATACGCGGCGCCAGCGACGTAGCGGCCATCAAGATCGGCGGCCAGACTGAACTGGCGGTCACAGTGGACCGGGAAAAAATTGCGCGCCTGGGCATCAACGTGGCTGAAGTGAACCTCGCGCTGCAGGGGGCGCTGGCGGGCGTTCCAGTCAACACTTTCTACGATGGCGACCAGCGTTACGACATCACGGTGCGCCTGTCCGAGCGCCACCGCGATTCGATCGACGACATTGCCAACATCCAGGTCAACCTGCCCAACCATGCCGGCACCATCAGCCTGGGCGACGTATGCCGCATTGAAGTGCGCCAGGGCGCGGCGCGCATCAGCCGCGAAGCGGGCGGGCGCAATGCCTCGGTCAAGGCCAACCTGCTGGGCCGCGACCAGGGCAGCTTCGTCGCCGAAGCGCAAAAGAAAGTGGCGCGCCAGGTCAAGCTGCCGCCGGGTTACCGCATCACCTGGGGCGGCCAGTTTGAAAACCAGCAGCGCGCCATCAAGCGCCTGTACGTGATCGTGCCGATTACGCTGCTGCTGATTTTTTTGCTGCTGTTCTGGGCCTTCCGCTCGATCCGCATGGCCAGCCTGGTGCTGGCAATCGTGCCCTTCTCGCTGATTGGCGGCGTGATCGGCCTGGCCTTCGCGGGACTGCATTTCTCGGTATCGGCGGCGGTCGGTTTCATTGCCGTGGCCGGCATCTCGGTGCAGAACGGCGTGATCATGCTGGAGCAGATCATCGACAACAACCGCGGCGAGGCGTCCAGCTTCATCAGCGCCGTGGAAGGCGCGGTGTCGCGGCTGCGGCCTATCATGATGACGGCGCTGATGGCCGGCCTGGGGTTGTTGCCAGCTGCCCTGTCGCATGGCATCGGTTCCGAAACCCAGCGGCCATTCGCGGTGGTCATCGTCGGCGGCATTGTTTCGGCCACCTTGTTCACCTTGATGCTGCTGCCCCTGGCTTATCCGTTTTTCGCTGAAAAGCGGCGCCAGCTTGAAGAAGATGCCTGATTGCCGTATCTTCCCCGCCCTGCCCTTTTGATGAAGGTTGCAAGCAATGAATATGCGTGTCCTGCTTGTCGAAGATGACCTGGTACTGGCCGATGGCATTTCCCGCATCCTGAAAGACAATGGCATGGTGGTGGAGATGGCCCATAGCGGCACCGAGGCCGACACTATCCTGCAGCGCACCCAGTTCACGATGCTGGTGCTGGATATCGGCTTGCCCGGCATAGATGGCTTTGCCCTGCTGCGACGGCTGCGCGCGCGCGGCAGCACAGTGCCGGTATTGCTGCTGACCGCGCGCGATGCAGTGCAGGACCGGGTGCACGGCCTGGAGCTGGGCGCGGACGATTACCTGGTCAAGCCCTTCGACACCAGCGAACTGGTAGCGCGCATGCGGGCGCTGATCCGGCGCTCGACTGCGAAGACCAGCGAACTGGAAGCCGGCGGCCTGGTGCTGGACTTGCTGGCCAAGCGCGCGCGGATTGGCTCGGATGGCCTGGAATTGTCTGCGCGTGAATGGGCGGTGCTTGAATATTTGATGCGCCAGGCTGGACGGGTCGTCTCCAAGCAGCAGATCATGGATGCCATCCTGCAATGGGGTGAGGAATTAAGCGAGAATGCGGTGGAAGTGTATGTGTCCCGCATCCGCATCAAGACAGCAGCAGCCGACCTGAGCATCCGCACCATCCGCGGCTTCGGCTATATGCTGGAAAAACGATCTCCATGAAAAGCATCCGCCTGTCCCTGCTGAAGTGGCTGATCCTGCCGCTTCTGGCCATCAATATGGTGGCGGCAGGACTGGCTTACTGGACCGCGTGGAAACCGACCCAGGCCGCTTTTGACCAGAGCCTGGCCGACGCCGCCTGGTCGCTGGTGCCCAGCCTGTCGGACCGCAAACACGGCGTGGAAGCCAACCTGTCCAAGCAGACTGAGCAATTCCTGCGCATGGACCAGTTCGACATGATTTTCTTCACCATTCGCGATGAAGCCGGCCGCACGCTGGCTGGCGACGCCGATTTTCCGGCGCTGGGCCAGCCCGCGCGCCTGCGCGAACCGCTGGCGCAAAACGCCGTCATGCGCGGCCTGCCGGTGCGCATGGTGACGATGCGGGTCAAGCTGCAGGAAAGCCATGTGCTGATCGGCGTGGCAGAAACCGTGATCACCCGCGACCGCGTGCGCAATGAAATCCTGTGGCAGCTGCTGCTGGAGCAAGCGCTGATGGCGGTGTTGTACGTCGCCATCGCCTGGATCGGCGTGGGGATCGGCCTGGCGCCACTACAGCGCATGCGCGCCCAGCTCAATGAAAAAGATCCGCACAACCTGAGCGGCATCGACGAAGCCGGCCATCCGGTTGAACTGCAACCGCTGGTGCTGGCCTTGAATGGTTTGCTGGACCGCACCTTCAAGGGCCGTCAGGCGCAGCAGGATTTCCTGGCCAATGTTGCGCACCAGTTGCGCACGCCGCTGTCGGGCTGGAAGACCCAGCTGGCCTGGATGCGCCAGCGCTATGGCAGCGATCAGGAAGCGGCGCATTCCACTGGCATGATGATGTCGTCGCTGGACCGCATGATCCGCCAGACCAACCAGTTGCTGGCCCTGGCGCGGGCGGAGCCGACCCAGTTCGAGAAAAAGCGGCTGGAAACCGTGGACTTGCACAAGGTGGTGGAAGAATCGGTCCAGCATTTCGTGCAGGAAGCCGACAAGAAACACATCGACATCGGCTTTGACTTGAATCCGACCCAGGTTTTCGGCGACCGTTTCCTGCTACGCGACCTGGTGGATAACCTGATCGACAATGCCATCCGCTACTCGCCGCAATGGGCGACCGTGACGGTACGTACCTGCGTCGAAGAAGGCAGCGGCGTATTGCGGGTGGAAGACAATGGTCCGGGTATTGCAGCGGCTGACCGCGAAAAAGTGTTCGACCGCTTTTACCGGTTGGACGACAAGATAGCTGGCACCGGCCTGGGCTTGGCCATCGTGCGCGACATTGCCACCGACCACGATGCAAAAATAGACGTACGCACCCGCGACGTTGGCTATGGCACCGTCGTGTCAGTCAGTTTCCCGCTCGGGCCGCCCCGCGTTCGGTGAAATAACCGATCGCCGATTGCGACAAGCAACCCGCCGCGCGCAGCCGCGCTTGACCGCGCTTAACCGCGCTTAACCGCGCTTATCCCCCGATATCAGCCGAACGAATCAGCACATGCTCGCCGGGTTTCTTGCGCAGCATGCGTTCGGCCACGGCATGGATTTTTTCGCGTCCGCGCAAGTAGGCATCCACCGGCCGCGTGCCGGGTTCATTGAAATGCCGTTCCAGCGCTTCCAGGCTGACCTGGCAGCGCACCGGCCGGCCCTCGACGATCGCCTTGAAGTAGACGCCGCCATCTTCGGCTGGCGTGGCTTCGTCGGTGAAGTGGACAGCAGTGCTGGCCAGCTTGGCCCGCTTGGCAAAGGGTGGATAATCGCGTTCGCAATGCGACACATCCACCGTTGCCGCGCAGGCTTCGAACCGGTCGGCATCCATTGCACTGTTGAACAGGTAAACCGTATCGTCCACCTGCACTTCGGTTGTTGCTATGCGCACAATCGCCATGACTCCCCTTCCTGAAAATGAGTGCTCGTAGCGTCAATGGACAGATTGCGCGTGACTCTGTTCCTGCCTGCACCACTGTTCGAACTCAGCGGCGGACAGCGGCTCGCTGAAATAGTAGCCTTGCGCCTGGTTGCAGCCATGGTCTTGCAGGTAGGCGAATACATCGGCTGATTCAATGCCTTCGCCGACCACTTTCAATTTCAAGCTCCGCCCCAGCGCCAGCACGGTATCGGCGATGGCTTGCGACTGGCGGTCGCGTCCGATTGACTGCACGAACACCTGGTCAATCTTCAACTTGTCGACCGGGAGCGAACTCAGGAAACCAATGCTGGAAAACCCGCTGCCGAAGTCGTCAAGCGCCACTTGGACGCCAAGCTTGCGAATCTGTACCAGGGCCGCAATTGCCTCTGGCACGTCTTCCAGCACCGTGCTTTCCTTCAACTCGATTTCAAGGAACGCGGGGTCCATGCCGGACTTGTCCAGGCTTTCACTCAATTGCGTGACGAAGCTGCGCTGGCGGAACTGTTGTGGAGCGATGTTGACCGAGATTGCCATCGGCGGCAGTCCTGACTGGCGCCAGCGCACATGCTGGCGTCCGACCTCGGACAATACCCATTCGCCCAGGCGGTTGATCAAGCCCGAGGATTCAGCCACTGGCAGGAAAACATCGGGACTGAGCAAATCGCCCTGCGCGCCCTGCAGCCGCACCAGGGCTTCCGCACCCACTGTCATGCCAGTCTGCAGGTCGACGATGGGCTGGTAATGCAGTTGCAAGCCTTCATTGTCGAGCGCCTGGCGCAACAGGGTTTCAACCTGCGCTTCGCGTTCGTCGCTGCCATCGTCAAGCGGATTGAAGAAACGGTAGCGGTTGCGCCCGCCTTCCTTGGCCAGGTACATCGCATGGTCGGCCGCCTTCAGCAGGCTGTCGAGGTCACTGCCGTGGCGCGGATAGAGGCTGATGCCAATCGACGCCGACAGGTGCAATTGCAGGTTGCCGACGTGGAAGGGTTGCTCAAGCGAGCGGATGATGTTCTGGGCCACGATCGCCGGGCCGTAGCAATCGTCGGGATGCGGTATGGCGACCACGAATTCGTCGCCGCCCAGGCGGCCTGTAATGTCTTCCTCGCGCACGCAATTCACCAGCCGCTTGGCCACTTGCTGCAGCACCTGGTCGCCTACGCCATGGCCATGCGTGTCGTTGATCGGTTTGAAGCGATCGAGGTCGATGAATAGCATCGCGCCATTGCTGCGTGTGCGGCGCGCCATTGCCAGCAAATGGCTGCAGTATTCAAACAGCAGCCCGCGTCCAGGAAGACCGGTCAAGGGATCATGCTGTGAAGCCTCGCGCAGGCGCTGCTCAGCGAGTTTGCTGTCCGTGATATCGAGGGTGATACCGATGAAGCGGCGCGCGCGGCCATCACTCACCCACGAGCCGGTGGAGTGCAGCCAGCGCAGGCTGCCATCGTCGTGGCGCAGGATGCGAAACTCCAGGTCCAGGCGCGAACCCGGGTCCTTGCGCAATTTGACGAGCGCCGATTCGACGCGGCCGCGGTCTTCCGGATGCACTGCCGCATGGAAGTCCGCCGCGCGGCCCGGGCGTTCAGCGGGCAAGCCATACAAGCGGCTAAGGATTGCATTGCCGGAAATTTCACCGGTAGCGGGATCGAGGTCCCACAAGCCAAGATTGGCAGCCGTCGCGGCAAGCCGCAAAGTCGCTTCACTCCTGCCCGGCACTTCGCGCCTGGCGGGTTCCTGCTCCTCTTCAATCTCGGCCGGCTCGTTGAGCCCAGGCGTTGAAATCGCAGGAATATGTGGGTCTGAATGCTCACGCATGGGTTTCCTGCCATATACAGCCAGTCAGCCTGTAGGACACCGGCACGATTTCTAAGTTCGCAACATGACGCAGGCAAATACTGCGCAAATTCAAGGTTTTGTAGCGCTTGCGCGGGCGGCGGGGCCTGCCCTTGAATACCGGCGCTCCGCTGACTATAGACCGCGGATGCTTCCGCGCTTTCAACGCCGGGCATGGGATCCACATCGTTCTGCCTGGGCTTGTAATTCCTGCCTGCTTTTCACGCCGGATCCCGCTTTTACCGACTGCGCTCTTGCAGTCATCCGTTGGCATGACGATTGCCTAATCTGCCGTTCACTTCACTCGCAGCACGTCCAACAACCACCAGGAGAAACCCTATGCGCAAGCAACAATTTTCCCTTCGTTTACTGAGCCTGGCCCTGCTGACGGCATTGGCCTGGACGGGCCCGGCCGCTGCCCAGTCTGCCAGTACCACCGATCAGTCCAGCAGCAAGCCGGCCCAGGCCGCGGGCAGCACCCAGACGAAGGAAGCTGCCAGCTCCGGCACCAGTGGCAAAGGCAGCCCGATGCGGCGCGCCGACCAGAAAATGCTGGGCGAACTGGCCCAGGCCAACATGGCCGAAGTGAAGACGGGTGAAGTCGCCCTGAAGAAAAGCCAGAACGCCGATGTGAAAGCTTTTGCCCAAAAGATGGTCGATGAGCACGGCGCGGCACTGAAGGAAGTGCAGACGCTGGCTGACTCCAAGGGCGTGACCCTGCCCAAGGAGCCGGATGCCAAGCACCGCGGCATGATGGCCACGCTGGACAAACTATCGCCCGAGCGCTTCGACAAGATGTATATAGAACAAGGCGGCGTGTCCGATCACAAGAAAACCCACAAACTGGTGCAAGACATCCAGGCAAAAGCTAAGGATGTGGACTTGAAAGCTTTGGCGGCCAAACTGCAACCTGCCATCGACAAGCACCTTGAAATTGCGCAGTCGATGAAGGCCAAACCAGCCAGCGCCAGCAGTGGTGCCGGCGGCGCCAGCAGTGGAGCCAGCGGCGGCGCCAGCAGCAGTGGTAAATCTGACGCCGGCTCCAAGTAAGCCGGCAAGCCTGTCACAGGCAAAAAAAAAGCCCCACACCGCCTTGCGGCGGGTGGGGCAATCCAACGGAGACATCCGCTATCGATACTAGGCCGCGAAGCTGTCACTAAGCTGTCATGCGGGCTTGCCACCGCAAAATTTCTTGTGCTGGTACAACATTCGGGTCCAAGCGCAGGAAAATTCAGGGATTGGGCAAGTGGTAGCGGACTTGAACTTCATACGAAGATAGTGCAGACGCAGTCATACCCGACCAGTCCAACCTGGCCGGGAAATTGCAGGACTTTGTCGAAATGTCGACCAGGGGTCGGCGCCACCCGGGCAATGCGGATGTCCGCGCCGGTTGCGGCAGGCGCTTCTCAGCGCTTCGCTGCAGTCTTGCCCTGTATGGTTTCGATGGCGGCGCTGTTCTGGTGGTCCAGTTGCGCGGGCGCCATTTCTGGCGGCACTTCGATGCGGGTGATGCTGGAGGCAACTGAAACCGGATCGCTGGCGGGAAACGACATCTCGACGGCATCGTCGATCAATTTTTCCTCCGCATCTTCCTTCTCTTGGCAATGCTCGACCTCGGCCAGCGTTACGATTGCCTTTGCGATCTTGACGCAATCAAGCTCGGCCAGTTGCCGCACCGTTTCAACGGAAAAAGCAGCCTTCAGCGCATCCGCACTCTTTTGGCTGACGCCATGTAAGGCGGTAACCGGTCCGTCAGCCAGTTCACATAGTGTCTTGCCCTTGTAACCGGAATCCACTGCATTGTCGATGTTCATGTGCGCTTCCTAGGCAAACAGTCTGGTCATTATCCTGTTCCAATCGAAGCAGGACCTTGATAAGGCACACAAGATACCTTACCGCGGGCAACGCCGCCGTTTTTTCATCCGTATTCGCCCGTTTGGTCGGGGAGCATTTGATCGTTCCCATCCCCTGACGTGCGAGGTGGTTTTTCGATCCCAATCAAGCTTCGGCGCATGTGACGGCCCGCGCAGGCTCGCGCCGCCTACATTGGTTTTATTGAACCCGGTAGCGCAAACGAGGAGCGGCACATGGCGAAATTTCTGGTCGAAGCCAACTATGCCCGGCAAGGCTATCGCGGCCTGCTCAAGGAGGGTGGCAGCAAGCGGCGCGCCGAAATCCAGCGCTTGTTCGAATCGCTCGGTGGCAAGGTGGAAGCTTTCTATTACGCCTTCGGCGACAAGGATGTCGTCATCATCGGCGAATTGCCGGATAACGCGCTGGCCGAAGCACTGACCTTGCATGTCAATGCGAGCGGCTCTGTGATCTGCAAAACCACGGCGCTGATCACGCCGGAAGAGGTTGACCAGGCCGTGAAAACGACGATCCATTATCGAGCGCCCGGCAATGGCAGCGACACGCCGGAGACGGCTGCCTGGGACAATGAAGGCGGCCACCTGCGCCCGGAACCACCCTCCCCCACCGCTTGAATCGAGACCGGCCCGCGCACCGGTTCATTCGATGGTTTCCGGCGCCACTTCCTGCTGCCGCGCCAGTTCGCGCCGCTTGATGTCGAAATAGTCGGCGCGCGGCAGTTCATGCAATTGCAGCGCATATTGTTCGGTGCCTGCAAACCATGTTGCCAGGCGCGCTTGCTGTTGCTGCTGCGGCGGCAAGCCCAGCGCCCCGAGCACGGCGTCGATAGCCAAGTAATAGCGCATGGCATTGCGCTCGACGATGCCGCGCGGACCTTTTATATATTCGGGCTTGCCTTCGGCATCACGGCCGACGATGGTGAAGCCGACCTTGTCGCGCCCGGCGCTCCCAAGGTAGGCCGACATCGCCATTGCGCCGATATTGCCGAATTCATAGGAATAGCGCAGGTGCAGGAAAGCCTGGTTCGCGCTCAGTGGTATCGCGCTTACGAGCACCTTGTAATTGCGCGTGCCCAGCGGCCCGGTCGGCGCCGCCAGGCTGGCCTGGAACCAGGAAGCTTCGGCGGCATCGAGATTGAAGCGGAACAGCGCCGTATGCGCGCGCTCAAGCGACTGGAATTCCTTCCTGCCGGCTTTCACCAGCAAGCGCGCCGGCGCCGCATCGCCCGGGACGCGGCAGTATTTGACGTTGATATGCAGGATCAGCACCTCGCACCAGCCTTCCGGGCGGGACAGTGCGGCGCGCAGCGCGGGAAACGGATGGTCGATGCGGGCGAAGATATCGCCTTCCAGGCTGGAGGGCGTTTCTACTGATTCCAGGTGCAAGGGGCGCCCGAACTGGTTGGCCCCGAGATTTTCCTTCAAGGCCTGGTATTTCTGCCGCAGCAAAGGCGCTGAATCGGCTTGCGCGCCGTTTGCGGCCCATGCCGATGGCGCGGCGCTGCACAAGACCAGGCTTGCGATTGCCAGCAGCCTGCGCCAGCCCTGCCTGCTTGCCTGCATTGCCGGTGCTCCTTGGGGCGGACCATGGCCGGCCGGATCGCCGTGCGCCAGCGCGCGGTCCTTCATACAAATCTTAGACGGCGGGGACGCAAATGCATGCGCCTGGCGCAAAGGTCATGCAAGTTGCGATGCGGCGCACGGCGCCCCTACCGTGCCGCCAACCTGGGCGGGCTTTCGTCCCCAGGCTAGCCGCGCAACGGGCGGTTGAGTTCGGTGCGCCAGCCCATCGGGTCGGCGCCATCTTCGGGGCCGCTCACATAACTTTCCCAAAGGTCTTCGCCCATCACATACCCTTCGGATTTGATCCAGGCGATGAATTCGCCCCAGGCCTCGCCCAGCTTTTCATAGGGCCCGCTATAGACCGTGCGCGCAACGCGGGTTGCCGGCAACTGCCCGGGCTGGACGCGCCCTGCGGCGGAAACCGGCGTGGCAACCGGCACGCCGACCTCGAAGTCGAAACCATCCGGGTCCATGCGCAAATGATGCGAAAAGCGCGGGCCAGCCGGCGCAATGCCCTGCGCAGCAAGCGTGGACATCAATTCGGAAATGGCAGGCTGCATCGTCAGCCGTATCTGGTCGCGCGGAATGGTCAGGCGGATGACGGCGGTTGCCTGGGCGGCAGAATGCGTGATGTGTGGCTGGTCCAGCATGGCGTCTCCTTGCAGGAATAAAAAACCCCGCCATCCTTGCGGATGACGGGGCTGGTTTCAGCGCCGCAGCTGCAGGGGCAGCCCGGCCGCGGCTTGCCGTGAAAGACTCTCCACGGCAGTGACCGGAATTACTTCTTGCCCAGCATGAAGTTCTGGACTGGCACTTCGCCCACCGAAAACCACTGGTTGATGTCCTGGCGGAAGCGCTTCCAGGGCTCGTAGATTTTCTTGAACTTTGCGTTCTTGGCGGATTCTTCCTCGAACACGGCGTTGGCTTCCTTGTACGACGCTTCCATGATCGGCTTGGAGAAGCTGCGCAGCTTGACGCCGGCTTTCAGCAAGCGGGCCAGCGCTTGCGGATTGCGACCGTCGTATTCCGCCATCATGACGGTATGCGCTTCCATGCTCGCGGCTTCCAGCGCTGCCTGGTAATCCTTGGGCAGCTTTTCCCATTCCTTGATGCCGACATAGAAGGACAACTGCGCGCTCGGCTCCCACCAGCCCGGTGCGTAGTAGAACGGTGCAACGCGGTTGAAGCCCAGCTTTTCATCGTCATAAGGACCGACCCATTCGGCAGCGTCGATCGTGCCTTTTTCCAGCGACGGGTAAATGTCGCCGCCTGCCACCTGTTGCGGCACCACGCCCATGCGCGACATGACGCGGCCAGCCATGCCGGCGATGCGCATCTTCAAACCTTTCAAGTCCTGCACCGTCTTGATCTCCTTGCGGAACCAGCCGCCCATCTGGGTGCCGGTATTACCGCCCTGGAAATTGATGATGCCGTAATCCTTGAAAAAGTCGCGCATCAGGGCCATGCCGCCGCCTTGCGTCATCCAGGCGGTTTGCTGGCGTGCGGTCAAGCCAAATGGCAGCGCCGTGTCGAAGCAAAAAGCGGGATCCTTGCCGAAATAGTAGTAACCAGCGGTATGGCCCATTTCGACCGTGCCCGCCTGGACTGCATCCACCACTTGCAGCGCGGGGATGATTTCTCCGGCCGCGAAAGGACGGATATTGAATTTGCCGTTGGTAAGGGCTGAGACCCGCTTGCTGAAGGTATCAGCCGCGCCAAACAGCACGTCCAGGGATTTCGGGAAACTCGAAGCGAGGCGCCAGTTGACCGTGGGCTGGGTCTGGGCCAGGGCGGGGACGGCAACGGCGCTGACCGTGGCGCCGACGGCCGCATTTTTGAGGAAGGAACGACGTTGCATCTGATTGTCTCTCCGGTAGTTGTTATCAAAAACCTATGGAAGCCAGGCGGGCAGAGTCCCTATTTTGGCAGGACAAGATTGTCCCGCAAAACACTGTCGTTTGGCTATGATCTTTTGATTTTCACAAGTCCGGAGTTTGCGCGGCCTGCCGCGACTTCAGCAAGGCGTCGCGGCAGTCGGCAAGTCGTGGGGTAAGCGTGCGGTAAGTCGTGCGGCAAGTCGTGGACTAAGACGTGCACCAAGCAGGCGACATCAAGCCTGCCAGCGGGTGCGGCCCGAGCGTTTGAACAGGTAAGTGCCAGCGAGCACCGCGCCCGCCGCCACCAGCATCGAAGTTGTGGGCATGCCGCGCACCGTGTTGTACGCGATTTCACCAGCACGGGGTGCGGCCAGCTGCAGGCGGCGCTTGGTCATTTCCATGCCGAGTTCGCCCAGCCGGTCGGCGAGCCACACTTCCGCATCGGGTAACAGGATCGTTTCTTCATCTGCCACGTGATGCATGACGGTGCGCATCAACTGCATGACCGTATCGTCGTAATACGTGTCGCTGGGGCGCATTGCGCGCAAGCGTTCAATCAGCTCGCGCATTTCGTCATGTTCGCCGGGGCTCTTGTCTATTGTTTCGCGATGGCGGCCGACTGAACGCAGGGCTGGGTAAAAAATTTCTTCTTCCAGCTGGGCATGAATTTCCAGGGCGACGCAGATGGTGTTGACTAGCGCTTGCTTGGTCTTGGGCGCGGTGTCGGCCTCGTATTGGTGAAAGGTCGCCAGAACATGGGTGTGGTCCATCCGGATCATGTTCGTGATGCTGGGGGAAAGCTTTTCCGTCATGGTTCCCATGATGCTTCTCCTGTCGGTCGTTTGGGGTCTTACAGTGACTTGCTGACAAGGGCTTGGTTCCCATGGTGACGGGGTTGCATTGCGGCGTACGCGAACAGTGCGTGGAGAAATTGCGGTGCGTTGACCCCATCCCCACCCTAACCCTCCCCTTGAAACGGAGGGGGATACCGGAGCTCCGCTTGACTATGCAGGACCCTGAAAGCTCCCTCCCTTTCAAGGGGAGGGCGGGGGTGGGGATGGGGTTGGAGCACCCGCGCAGCATCAATTCCGCACGAATCCAAAGCGCAAAAAAAACCGCCCGGTCTTGCGACCCGGGCGGTTCTTTGAAACCAGTTGCCTGATTACTTCTTGGCAGCGTCGGTCTTGGCTTCGGCTTTGTCAGCCTTGGCGGAGGCAGCAGCGCTAGCCTTGTCTTTGTTTGCCGAGGCATCAGCTTTGGCTTTCTTTTCGTCAGCTTTGGCTTTTTTCTTTGCAGCTTTGGCTTCTGCTTTCTTTGCTTTCTCGTCGGCCTTGGCATCAGCCTTTGCAGGTGCCGATGCCGAAGCAGCAGGAGCGGCAGAACCGGAAGCTGCAGGAGCAGCGGTGTGAGCAGCAGCGAAAGCCGAAGTTGCGAACACAGCCGAGACCAGCGCCATAATCAGTTTGTTCATTTTAGAAACCTTTCTTCAGTCAGTGAGGGGACCATCTCCGGAATCGGCTTTGCCACCGATTAGCTCAACAACGCGACCCGGGAACCGCCGGTTGACCCTGCACTTGCAAGTAACTGTAAAAAGTTTGTTACAGGTCAAGGGTACCAAAAGACGAAGTGGCGCTTTTCATCCCTTTCCGGCGCCTTGGCCGGCTTCCGCTTCCGCTTCGGCCACCGCGCCGGCAGCTACCAGGCTATCGATCTCGGCTGGCGAATAACCATAGGCGCCCAGCAGTTCGCGCGTGTGCTCACCCAGCATGGGCGCGTGGCGATGCACGGCAGTGGGCGTTTCGGAGAAATGCACCGGACAACCGAGGGCGCGAGTTGGGCCGGCCTGCGGATGCGCGAGCTCAACCACCATGCCACGCGCCTTGGTTTGCGGATGTTCCATCGCTTCGCCCACCGACAGCACCGGGCCGGCCGGCACGCCAGCCGCATCGAAGGCGGCAATCCAGTGCGCCTTGTTGCGCGTGACCAGCACCGCATTCATCGCCGCGCACAAGGCCGCCAGGTTTTCCATGCGCGCGCTGTTGGTGGCGAAGCGCGCATCCTGCTTCCATTCGGGATGGCCCAGCACTTCGGCAATGCGCTCCCAGTTAGCCTGGTTGGCGCCGCCGATATTGATCCAGCCATCGCTGGCCTGGAACGCCTGGTACGGTGCAGTCAGCAAATGGGCCGAACCGCTTGGGCCGACCGAGGTGCCATTGGCGAAATAGACTGCCGCCTGCCAGTAGGTTTGCTGCACAGCGGCTTCCATCAGCGACGTGT
>JAQGMC010000139.1 GCA_028292545.1 Paucimonas sp. | reverse complement strand
GATTTGCCATGCGATCGTCGTGCATCCGCCCGGGGGCATCGTCGGCGGCGACCAGTTAGCCATCCAGGCCAGCGTCGGCGCGGATGCCGGCGCCTTCATCGCCTCGCCCGGCGCAGCCAAGTGGTATCGCGCCAATGGCCGCAGCTCGCGCCAGCAATTGCGGCTGCAGGTCGGGCCGCGCGCCAGCCTGGAATGGATGCCGCAGGAAACCATCCTGTATGACGCAGCAGAAGTCGAACTCGATTGCGACATCGCCCTGGATGAAAGCGCCACCTATATCGGCTGCGAAATCCTGTGCTTCGGCCGCACCGCTTCGGGCGAAAGTTTCGATCGCGGCAGCATCACGCAACGCACGCAAATCCGACGCGCCGGCCGCCTGCTGTGGTTTGAACAGGGACGCCTGGCAGCGGGCAGCGCCGCCATGCAAAGCCCGCTCGGGCTCAATGCAAGCACGGTGTGCGCAACGCTGATCGCAGCGGGGGGCGGCGTGCCGGCCAGCGTCCTGCAAGCCTTGCGTAGTGAGCTTGCTCCGCTGCAAGCGCAGTTCGGCGTGACGCAAATGAAGCATGCTGTCGTGGCCCGCTACCTGGGCCATCACAGTGAAACCGCCCGCCATGCAATGCTGGCGGCCTGGCGCCATTTGCGACCGGCATTGATCGGGCGCCCTGGCGTGACGCCAAGAATATGGAATACCTGAGCCGGATAGCGCGCCCGAAAACGCGACGCAAAGCCGGCACCACCAGGACATCAAGGAGAACCGCATGGAGCTCACGCCCCGTGAAAAAGACAAGCTGCTGATCTTCACCGCCGCGCTGCTGGCAGAACGCCGACGCGAGCGCGGCCTGAAGCTGAATTATCCAGAATCGGTCGCCCTGATCACGGCCGCCATCATGGAAGGCGCGCGCGATGGCAGGAGCGTGGCCGAACTGATGTCGGAAGGCACGCGGATACTGGCGCGCGACGATGTGATGCCCGGGGTTGCGGAAATGATTCCCGAAATCCAGGTCGAAGCCACCTTCCCGGACGGCACCAAGCTGGTGACGGTCCACCATCCGATTCCCTGAACAATTTTCCCGACGAGGCTCCAGGCATGATCCCAGGCGAAATGCTGGTCGAACCCGGCGATATCGAAATCAATGCAGGCCGCGCGACCGTGTCGCTGGCTGTTGCCAACAGTGGCGACCGGCCGATACAGGTCGGTTCGCATTTCCACTTCTTCGAAGTCAATCCTGCGCTGCAGTTCGAGCGTGGGCAAGCCTACGGCATGCGACTCAATATCGCAGCCGGCACCGCGGTGCGCTTTGAACCCGGCCAGGGCCGCACCGTGGAACTGGTGGCGCTGGCAGGCGAGCGCCGCGTGTTTGGCTTCAATGGCCAAGTGATGGGGAAACTGAAATGACACGCATCTCGCGCCAGGCTTATGCCGAAATGTATGGCCCCACGGTCGGCGACCGCATCCGCCTGGCCGACACTGAATTGTTCATAGAAATCGAAAAGGATTACGCCACCTACGGCGAGGAAGTGAAATTCGGCGGCGGCAAGGTGATCCGCGATGGCATGGGCCAGTCGCAGCGTGCGCACCAGGATGTAATGGATACCGTCATCACCAATGCCGTGATCCTGGACCACTGGGGCATCGTCAAGGCAGACGTCGGCCTCAAGAGCGGGCGCATTGCCGCCATTGGCAAGGCTGGCAATCCGGATATCCAGCCCGATGTGACGATGGCCATCGGCGCCGCCACTGAAATCATCGCTGGCGAAGGCATGATCCTGACTGCCGGCGGCATCGATTCGCATATCCATTTCATCTGCCCGCAACAGATTGAAGAAGCGCTGATGTCGGGCGTGACCACCATGCTTGGCGGCGGCACCGGTCCCGCGGTGGGCACAGCCGCCACCACATGCACGCCCGGTCCCTGGCATATCCGCAGCATGCTGGCCGCGGCCGATGCTTTCCCCATGAACCTGGGTTTTTTCGGCAAGGGCAATGCCAGCCTGCCGCTGCCCCTGGAAGAGCAAGTGCGCGCCGGCGCGATCGGCCTGAAGCTGCATGAAGACTGGGGCACGACCCCGGCCGCAATCGACAATTGCCTTGATGTCGCCGAGCGCATGGACATACAGGTCGCGATCCATACCGACACGCTGAACGAAGCCGGCTTCCTGGAACACACGCTGGCTGCTTTCAAGGACCGCACCATCCATACCTTCCATACCGAAGGCGCGGGCGGCGGCCATGCACCCGACATCATCGCCGCGGTTGGCCAGGCCAATGTGCTGCCCTCCTCCACCAACCCGACCCGCCCCTACACCGTCAACACGCTCGACGAACATCTCGACATGCTGATGGTCTGCCACCATCTCGACCCGGCGATTGCCGAGGACGTAGCCTTTGCCGAATCGCGCATACGGCGCGAAACCATCGCCGCCGAAGACATCCTGCATGACATCGGCGCGATCTCCATGATGTCCTCCGATTCACAAGCGATGGGCCGGGTGGGTGAAGTCGTCATGCGCACCTGGCAGACTGCGCACAAGATGAAGACCCAGCGCGGCTGGCTGGCGCCGGAAGCCGGCAGCGACATGGGTGCGCAGGCAGCTGTGGCCGCCGATTCCCGCAACGACAATTTTCGCGTGCGGCGCTATATCGCCAAGTACACGATCAATCCCGCCATCACGCATGGCATTTCGCACCTGGTCGGATCGATAGAAGCAGGCAAAGTGGCCGACCTGGTGTTGTGGAAGCCAGCCTTCTTTGGCGTGAAACCGTCGATGATCATCAAGGGCGGCATGATCGCCGCGGCCCAGATGGGCGACCCGAATGCATCGATACCGACGCCGCAGCCGGTGCATTACCGCATGATGTTCGGCGCCTTCGGCGGCGCCTTGAAAACCTCGCTGACTTTCGTGTCGCAAGCCGCCTTTGCCGATGGCGTCGCGCGCCAGCTGGGCCTGAACAAGACCGTGGTGCCGGTCATGGATACGCGCGGCTTGCGCAAGCAGCACATGATTCACAATGGCGCCACGCCGGCGATGGAAGTCAATCCTGAAACCTATGAAGTGCGGGCCAATGGCGAGTTGCTGGTGTGCGAACCGGCGGCTGTGCTGCCGATGGCGCAGCGCTACTTCCTGTTCTGAACCATGGCCTGCATCACCCTCACCGTCGCCCTCACCCTCGCCCTCACCTTCAATAACCCGATAGCCGCATGCTGACACTCACAACCAAAGTCGACCACGCCGACAACATAGCGGGCGAACTGGTCCTGCCCTATGACGCACGCGAAAAAAGCCGCTTGCGCGCCCTGCTTGCCAGCGGCGAGGAAGTCGCGCTGTTCACGGTGCGCGGCACGGTCCTGCGCGACGGCGACCTGCTGCGCGGCGACGATGGCCGCATCGTGCGCATCCGCGCCGCCGCCGAACAGGTCTACCGCGTCAGTTGCGACTCAGCGCGCGCATTGCTGCGCTGCGCTTTCCACCTCGGCAACCGCCACACCCAAGCGCAAGTGGTGGACGCGGCGGGCGGGCAATTCCTGCGCATACGCCGCGACAGCGTGCTGAAAGACATGCTGCAGGGCCTGGGCGCCAGCGTGGAAGAGGAAGAAGCGGCATTCGAGCCAGAATCCGGCGCCTATGGCGGTGGCCATCATCATGGCGAACACAATCCGCTGGCGCCGGTTCCGCTGCGGCAAAAAATCCATCGTCCCTCGGACCCGGCCTGAGCATGCAAGCCGCCGCCCTCTTGCACTTGCTGCAGTTTTCCAGTCCTTCGTTGCCGGTGGGCGCGTACAGTTATTCGCAGGGACTGGAAGCGGCGCTGGAAAATGGCCTGGTCCACGACCAGGCCAGCGCGCGCAGCTGGATCGTCGACATGCTGCACCAGGTGGTGGCGCGCTTCGAGGCGCCCTTGCTGTGGCGCTTGATGCAGGCTTTTGCCGCAGCTGACAGCGCGGGGGTGGCGCGCTGGACCGAATGCTTCGTCGCAGCGCGCGACACCGCGGAATTGCGGGCCGAAACCATACAGATGGGTTATTCGCTGGCCAAGCTGGTGGAAGCGCTCGACATAGCGCAACCGGCCGCGCTGGCGATGCTGCGCCAGCAGGATGAAGTGCCCTTCCCCACCGCGCTGGCCTGCGCCACCGTCGCGCTGGACTTGCCGCCTGGGGAAGCCTTGCTCGGCATGCTGTTTTCGTGGGCCGAAAACCAGGTGCTGGTGTGCGTGAAATCCGTGCCACTGGGCCAGGTCGCGGGACAGAAATTGCTGCTGTCGCTGCGCAGCGAAATCGAAGCCGCGGCGCAAACCGCGCGCAGCCTGGCCGACGCAGAACTTTGCAACTGGTCGCCTGGCTTGTCGCTACTGTCAATGCAGCATGAAACCCAGTACAGCCGGCTCTACCGTTCCTGAACCGGCTCGGCGCCGCAACCGATCAACCTTTTACTGTGTGACTGACACGATGAGCTCAACCCAGAACAATCCCCTGCGCGTAGGTATCGGCGGCCCGGTCGGCTCCGGCAAGACAGCATTATGCGAAATGCTGTGCAAGCGCATGCGCGACCGCTACGACATGGCAGTCATCACCAACGATATCTACACCAAGGAAGACATGGAAATCCTGCTGCGCGCCGATGCGCTGCCGGCCGAGCGCCTGATGGGTGTGGAAACCGGCGGCTGCCCGCATACGGCGATCCGCGAAGACGCTTCGATCAACCTGGAAGCGATCGCGCGCATGAGCGCCGACTTCCCTGACCTTGACCTGATCCTGGTCGAGTCTGGCGGCGACAATCTTGCCGCCACCTTCAGCCCGGAATTATCCGACCTGACGCTGTATGTGATCGATGTCGCGGGTGGCGAAAAAATACCGCGCAAGGGCGGGCCTGGCATTACCCGTTCCGACCTGCTGATCATCAACAAGACCGACCTTGCGCCGCATGTGGGCGCGAACCTTGAGATCATGGCGCGCGACGCAAAGAAACAGCGCGGCGAGCGACCCTTCGTTTTCACCAACCTGCGCAGCGGCGAAGGCGTGGATGAAGTGATTGCTTTCGTAAGGGAACAAGGCTTGCTGGATGCGAAGCGCGCCTGAGCGGAAAACGCGGGGCATGCCAAAGTTTCGCGTGCTGATGGCGTACCAATAAAGCTGCCGCCCTTCCAGGTGGAGGGCGCGATGGGGACGGGATGGGGATGGAGTCCAGCCGGCCGCGCCGGCGCTGGAGCAGGCCGACATTGCGCGGCCTGGCAGTGCGGCGTGCCGCGGCACGCCGCCAGTGTGCTTACTCCGGCTTGATGCCGGCGCGCTTGACCACTTCCGTCCACTTTTTCGTTTCAGCCGCCTGGAAAGCCGCCAGTTCCTCCGGCGTCGTCAGCGCCACTTCAGCGCCAAATCCGGCCAGCCGATTCACCACATCCGGATTACTGAAGATGCGGGTGATTTCAGCATGCAGCTTTTGCACGATATCCTTGGGCGTGCCTGCCGGCGCATACAAGGCAAACCAGGTGAAGGCGTCGAAACCGGGGACGCCGCTTTCGGCAATCGTCGGCACGTCCGGCATCGCAGCCGAGCGGGTGGCGGTGGAAACGCCCAGCACGCGCAGCTTGCCTGCCTTCACATGGGGCAACGCTTGCGGCCCGAGTTCAATCATCATGTCCACCTGCCCGCCCAGCAAGTCGATGTTGGCCGGGCCGCTACCCTTGTATCCGACGGTCAGGATGTCAGTGCCAGTCATGAACTTGAACAATTCCATGTTCGTGTGCTGCGACAAGCCGTTGCCGCTGGAAGCATAGCTAAGCTTGCCCGGCCTGGACTTGGCCAGCTGTATCAATTCCTGCACGTTCTTTGCCGGCACGCTGGGATGCACCACGAGATAGCTTGGAATACGCACCAGCCGCCCGACCGGCGCAAAATCCTTCACCGGGTCATAGCGCAATTGCGCATACAGGCTTTGCGCGACCGAGAACGGTCCGGTCGAGCCCACCAGCAGCGTATAACCATCCGGCGCGGATTTGGCTGCGGCTTCGGTGCCAATCGTGCCGCCGGCGCCGGCCCTGTTCTCCACGACGGCAACCTGGCCGGTCGACGTGCGCAAACCTTCAGCCAGCGCACGCGCCACGAAATCATAGGCGCCGCCCGGTGGGGCGGAGGCGATGATGCGGATCGGCTTGCTGGGATAGGCGGCTTGCGCCAGTGCATTCCCGCCCAGGCTCACAGCCCCCAGTGCAGCGGCGATGGCAATGCAGGCTGTGCGCCTCGACTTGTTCATGCTGTCTCCTTTTGACTTTATTTTTGACTGTATAATTTGCCGCACTCGCACGCTCGTGCGGCATAGTGAAAATATGCGCCACCCGTGCGGCTGGGGCAATGCAGTAAATATCACGTGCCGGCCAATAATCTCACGCTCGCAGCCGGCGCGGCGATGCGCATGGAAAACCAGCCGATGGCAACCAAGCCGCCTGTCTCCCGTCCTGCCCGCCCGTCGCGTTCGGCCGGCGCCACCGCTGGCGCCAACGTTGGCGCAAAGCCGCGGCCCGCGCGGGCGCGCCAAGCGGTCACCAGCAGTGAAGAAGCAGTGCGCGGCGAGGCCGAACGCGATACGCGCAAATTCCTGCTCGGCAAAGTGTACGAATTGATTTCAGAGCATGGCATTGAAAGCCTCAGCATGCGTACCGTCGCGCAAGCGGTGCAAATGAGCACCGGCACCATCAACCATCATTTCGGCAACAAGCGCGGCATGTTGATTGCGGCGCTGGAAAACGCTTACGAATTGCCCCTGGATTGGGAAGACTACCGCGGCTCGCCCGCCGCCCAGTTGCGGCGTCTGGTGCTGGGCTATGTGCTGCGCGGACCGAACGATCGCTTCTGGCGCTTCTGGATCAATTACCTGGCGATGAGTACGCGCGACGCAGACATGTCGTCGCACCAGAAAGTGCGCTATGCGCGCCAGGAAAGGTTCTGGGCCAAGCTGATTCGCGACGCCATCGAGGCCGGCGAGTTCAAGCCCGATATCG
>JAQGMC010000071.1 GCA_028292545.1 Paucimonas sp. | reverse complement strand
GGGCTTTCCCAAGGCTGACCTGAACGACCTGGCCAGCGTTGAAAAGCTCGTGACCGATCGCACGGTGGCCGTGATGCTGGAGCCGATACAGGGCGAAGGCGGCGTGATACCCGCGACGCGCGAATTCATGCGCAGCCTGCGCGCTTTCACGAAACAGCAGGGCTTGCTGCTGATCGTGGATGAAGTCCAGACCGGCATGGGCCGCACCGGCGAATTGTTTGCCTACCAGTTGTCTGGCATCGAACCCGACATCATGACCCTGGGTAAAGGCATCGGCGCTGGTGTGCCGCTGTCAGCCATGCTGTGCAAAGAAGAAGTCGCAGTGTTCGAACCGGGCGACCAGGGCGGCACCTACAACGGCAATCCATTGATGACGGCGGTCGGCGCTGCGGTTCTCGATGCCTTGCTGGCGCCGGGCTTCCTGCAACAGGTGCAGCAGGCTGGCGAGTACCTGGCCGATACATCGATGCGCCTGGTGGAAAAGCATGGCCTCAAGGGCGAGCGCGGCGAAGGTTTGTTGCGGGCGCTGGAACTGGGCCGCAATATCGGCCCCGAGGTGGTCGAGCGCGCGCGCGAAATGCAGCCGGTCGGCTTGCTGCTGAATTCGCCGCGGCCGGACCTGCTGCGCTTCATGCCGGCATTGAACGTGACGCACGATGAGATCGACCAGATGGCCGACATGCTGTCGAAAGTCCTGGGCACGCTGGAATAAGCGATGTACATCCCCGCGCACTTCGAGGTCGACGACCCGGCCCTGCTGCTGGAAGTGATGCAGACGCATACCTTCGCCACCCTGGTGACCACCGACGCTGGCTTGCCGTTCGCCACGCCGCTGCCGCTGCTGGCCCGGCGCGAAGGCGAGGCTTTCATCATCGAAGGCCACATGGCGCGCGCCAATCCGCAATGGCAGGCATTCGAGCGCGGCGCGACTGCGCTGGCCATCTTCCACGGGCCGCATGCCTATATTTCGCCGACGCTGTACACCAGCGATGAACGGGTGCCGACCTGGAATTACGTGAACGTGCAAGCCAGCGGCAAGGTGCATACCGAACACGACCCACAGCGCAAACGCGCGACTTTGGAACGACTGGTCGCGCATCACGAAGCCAGCTACCAGTCGCAGTTCGACGGCATCCGCGCAGAACTGGTCGAGGGCATGCTGAAGGCGATTGTCGCTTTCGAAATGCGGGTGGAAAAAATAGAAGGAAAATTCAAGCTGAACCAGCATCGGCTGCCGGACTATCGGCCCGGGGTACAGGCGCAACATGAAAGCGGTGGCAGCGACGAACAGCAGATGGCTTACTGGCTGAAGCGGCTCGGCTACTGGCAATGAAAGCGGCCGGGGCCTGGCGCAATAGCCAGGCAATAGCCAAGCAATAACCAGGCAACAACCAGGCAATCGCTACTTGTGGACGATTGTCGGTGTGACCCGCGTGCCCATCGAAAATCGTGCTCGTTCATCATCCGCTGCCAGCGGCGTTACCCGCTCAGGCAAACCCGTCGGCTCAGAGGGGGCCGTGCGCACACGGTTGCGGCCAGCGTTTTTGGCCTCGTAAAGCGCAGTGTCGGCGCGGCTCAGGATGGAGGCAACAGTCGAGTCCGGCGCCCAGTCCGCCAGCCCGGCCGACACTGTCACTTTCAAGCCGGGAGCGACGCTGCTCCAGTCGTACCCGGACACGTGGGTACGGATACGTTCCAGCGCCAATTGGGCCGTGGCCAGGTCCGCGCCCACGAACAGCATGGTGAATTCCTCCCCCCCAAAACGGGCCGCCTTGTCGATGCTGCGGCGCACGCTGTCGAGCACGGCGCCGACTTCGTGCAGCACCGCATCCCCGACTGCATGGCCATACACGTCGTTGACCTGCTTGAAGTGATCGATGTCGAGGATCGCCACACAGAAACCGACCCGGCTGCGCCCGCTGCGCACGGCTTCCTCCTGCAACAAGCGCATGAATTCGCGCCGGTTGCACAACCTGGTCAGCTCATCGCGGCTTGCCAGGTCGGCCAGTTTCTCGCTGAGGTCGTGCAACTCCTGGTTCTTCGATTTCAGGTCCGCGCGCAAGCGCGACACGGCAGCATTGGCCATCAGCACGCGTGCGATGTTTATGAGGATGGAAATCGCGGTCCATAGTTGCTCGGGCAGCGTCGCAAGGGCAACCCGCTCGACCGGCCACCAGGGCAAGAAAAAGGCCGCGGCGATCACCATGGAAATATAAGCCCAGATACCGAAGTAGACGACGGGCGGGAAAAGCAGGGCGGCATAGGACAGCGGCACGAACATGCAGGGCACCGCGACATGGCTGATCTCTGGCCGCATTGCGGCCACCACCAGCGCCCATGTCGAGGCGGTGCAGACCTGGATCACTGTCATCGCCGGGTCGCGCAGGTTGCTGGTGAGCCCGCTGGCAATGGCGCCGAAGAAGATGATGTTGATCGCCAGTACGCCCAGGAGAGAATCCCAGGCCCACGCCATGGGAATCGAGCCGATCAGGGCAAAACCAAAAATGACGATGAGGAAAAGGACGTGGTCCGTCGCCGCCCAGGCCGTGCGTAACAACCTGGTGCGCGTTTTCCTGTCGCGCACGGCAAGCCAGTCCAGCGTCAGCGCCATCGGGCCGTCCCTCCCCAGCTTTTATCGTTGATTGTAATTTGACTGTTCTGCCTCAGGCAAACGCCGGATTTTCAGTCTCGGGCCCAGCCGGCCTTGCACCCCCGCCGCCATCGACCCGTACGCAATTGCGGCCCTCTTTCTTGGCTTCGTACAGCGCAGCGTCAGCGCGGCTCAGCAGGGAAGCCAGGGTCGAGTCCGGCTTCCAGTCGGCGATGCCGGCCGACACCGTCACTTTCAGGCCAGGCGCGACACCGCTCCAGTCATGCTGCGCCACATGGCTGCGCACCCGCTCCAGCGCCAGTTCGGCGGTGGACAGGTTCGTGCCTGGCAACAGCAGCGTGAATTCTTCCCCGCCATAACGGGCTACCGTATCGGTCGCACGGCGCGCACTGTCGAGCAAGACCGCGACCTGGTGCAGCACCGCGTCGCCCACCGGATGGCCATGCACGTCGTTGACTTGCTTGAAGTAGTCAATGTCGAGGATGGACACGCAAACCCCCGGCTGGCCGCGGGCGCTGCGGTCTGCTTCCTGCTGCAGGATGCGCATGAATTCACGCCGGTTGCGTAAGCCCGTCAATTCATCGCGGCTGGCGAGGTTGGCGAGTTTCTCGCTGACGTCGATCAATTCGTCATTCCTGGATTTCAAGTCGGCGCGCAGGCGCGATACGGCGGCGTTTGCGGTCAGGAAGCGTCCAACGGAAATGATAACGGTCAGCGCGGACAAGGCCTGCTCGGGCAGCGTGTGGACGGCGAACCGCACCTCAGCCGCCCCGACGATGACAAAGAGTGGGACGACAAGGAGCGAAACGTAAACCATGATGCGAATGTAGACGCGCGGCTCGAAAAGCAGGCAGGCATACGACAAGGGCACAAACATTACGACGATGCCGAGATGCCCGAGCGCGGGCTGCACGGCATTGGTCGACAGGATCCAGGTACAGGCAGTGCAGATCTGGATCAGTGTCAGCGCGGGGTCAGCCAGCTTGAGGGTCAGGCCGCTGGCGATGGCCAGGACGAAGACGGTATTGAGGGCGAGCGCAACCCACAGGAAGCGCCAGGCATGCTCCATGGAGGTAGAGCCGATCAGCGCAAACCCGAAAATCAGCGTCACGAAAAGCAAATAGTCAGTCGCTGCCCAAAACGTGCGCAGAAGTCTTATTCGCGTTTTCTGGTCCCGCACCGCGAGCGTGTACAGAATCACCCCCATCGGCCTTCCTTCCCCGGAAGGCTCTGCCACCGATTCTAGTTCCTCTGGCGAAACTATGCGAGTGTCAAGAAGGCAACAGAATGAAGATCGGGTGTGGGCGGCTTGGCGGACCGGGTCATTTTCCGGAGGCAGGTGGAACGGGCTGTGTCAGCATGTGCACCGCTCCGCCTGACACTTATTTTTTTTGCGGGATGTAGAGGTCGGTAATACTGCCCAGCCCCATCTCCGCCGCAAACATCGACGTCTCCGACAGCGTCGGATGGGCATGCACGGTCAGCGCCAGGTCTTCCAGGTCGGCGCCCATCTCCATTGCCAGCACCGTTTCGGCCAGCAATTCACCGGCATTCACGCCAACGATGCCGGCGCCAATAATGCGCTTGGTCTGTGGATCCCATAGCAGCTTGGTCAGCCCGTCGTCGCGCCCCATTGCCAGCGCGCGGCCAGAGGCGGCCCACGGGAAGCTGGCTTTTTCGTAAGGAATGCCTTTGGCTTTCGCTTCGGTTTCCGTCACGCCCATCCACGCAATCTCGGGATCGGTATAGGCTACCGACGGGATCGTCATCGCATCGAATTCCACCTTGTGGCCGGCAATGACTTCTGCTGCAACCTTGGCTTCATTGGTTGCCTTGTGCGCCAGCATCGGGTCGCCGCAGATGTCGCCGATGGCAAAGATATGCGGCACGTTGGTGCGTTGCTGCCGGTCCACCGGCACGAAGCCGCGTTCATTGACGATGACGCCCGCCTTGTCCGCACCAATTTCGCCGCCATTGGGACGGCGGCCCACGGCCATCAGCACCATGTCGTACAGTTGCGGCTCCTTGGGGGCATTCTCGCCTTCGAAGCTGGCGAGCAAGCCTTCCGGCCGCGCTTCCAGTTTGGTGACCCGGGTTTTCAGCCAGATGCCGGCATAGCGCTTTTCAATCCGCTTTTGCAGCGGCTTGACAATGTCGCGATCGGCCGCGGGTATCAGGCCATCGGCAAATTCAACCACCGTCACCTTCGCGCCGAGGGCATCGTAGACGCAAGCCATTTCCAGCCCGATGATGCCACCGCCAATCACCAGCATGGTCTTGGGCTGGGCGCGCAATTCGAGCGCCCCGGTGGAATCGACCAGGCGCGGATCGTCGTAGGGAAAGCCGGGAATGCGCGCCACCGAAGAACCGGCGGCGATGATGGCGTGCTTGAAAGCGATGGTCTTGCTGCCTTCGGCCGTTTCAACGGCCAGCGTATTGGGCGAGGAAAAAGCGCCCCGTCCCTGCACCACCTGCACACGGCGCGCGCGCGCCAGCCCGGCCAGGCCGCCGGTCAGCTTCTTCACCACGCCATCTTTCCAGCCGCGCAGCGCATCGAGCTCGATTTCCGGCGCAGACATCTTCACGCCGAAGTGCGACATCTCCTCTGCTTCGGTGATCACCTTGGCTGCATGCAGCAAAGCCTTGGATGGGATGCAGCCGACATTCAGGCAAACACCGCCGAGCGAGGCATAGCGTTCGACCAGCACCACTTTCTGGCCCAGGTCGGCGGCCCGGAAAGCAGCGGTATAACCGCCCGGACCGGCGCCCAGCACCAGTGTGTCGCATTCAATGTCGGCGCGCCCGCCAAAGCTTGCCGCGGCCGGCGCCGGCGCGGCGGTGGCGGGTGTGGCTGCAGGTGTGGCTGCGGGCGCTGCGGCTGGCGCGGCGGCAGCAGCAGCAGGCGGCGTAGCCGCGGCAGCGCCCGCAGTTGCGCCAGCGTCTGCTGCCTCCAGCAACAAGAGCAGCGTGCCTTCCGAAACCTTGTCGCCGAGCTTTACTTTCAACTCCTTGACCACGCCCGCCTTCGAGGACGGGATTTCCATGCTCGCCTTGTCGGACTCCACCGTGACCAGTGACTGGTCGAGCGCTATCTTGTCGCCCGGCTTGACCAGCAATTCAATGATCTCGACTTCCTTGAAGTCGCCGATGTCCGGTACCCTGACTTCCACACTGCTCATGGTTTGTGCTCCCTTGTGCCCGGTTATGCCTGCCCGTCCAGGGCGCGGAGGCTGAATATGCGGAATGGCGCGGATGAACTCTTGTCGAATTCCGCGCCGGCCTGGACGCCAATCTCGGCGATGGCGCGCGCTCCCAACGGCTGGTCATACACGGCATGCATTGCACCCAGCGCAAAATTGCGGCCGCTGCCTATGCCCCAGAACCGTTCGAAGCTGAACACTTCGCGATACGAATACACGCCGAAGATGCCGTGCGCATTGGCAATCAGCGACGTGATCTGCGACGACTCATAGGGATCGTCTTCATCTTCCTTGGTGTTGAGGAAGTATTTGTCCTTCAGCAGCGCATGCACGCGCGAATACGTGTCGAACACTTCTTCCCGGCTGCCCAGGCGGCATTCCTCTCCCATTTCCAGCAGCAGCTTGCGCATGACTGGGAAATGGGCAGCGGTGCCGGCCAGGGTCACGTAGGAATCGCCAACCTTGAAGATTTTTTCATTGTTTTCGTAGGCGCTTGAAAGCCGGGTATCGCCAAAAGTGACCAGCGAATCGGAAGCGATCGCGATCTCATTTCCTTTTTTGACGACGACACAGGTGGTCATTACAGGGTCTCCAGTTTTTCTGTTTGATGCGGGCCGGCCGCAAAGGCAGGTGCGAGCGCGGCCCGGGTGCGTCGAACGCCGCATGCCGCGTTGAAGCGGCCTGCGCGGCGCCCGCCGGCAGGGCTAGAGCAAGACTTTGCGCATGTCGCCCAGCACTTCGGCTACGTAGACGGTGAAGCGCGCGCCCATGGCGCCGTCGATCACGCGATGGTCATAGGATAGCGACAGCGGCAACATCAGGCGCGGCGCGAATTGCTTGCCATCCCAGACCGGCTTCATTTCGGTGCGCGACAAGCCGAGGATAGCCACCTCGGGCGCATTGATCAGCGGCGTGAATTTGGTGCCACCGATGCCACCCAGCGAAGAAATCGTGAAACTGGCGCCTTGCATGTCGCCCGGCTTGAGCTTGCCGTCGCGCGCCTGGGCCGACAGTTCGCCCATTTCCTGGGCAATCTGCAGCACACCTTTCTTGTCGGCGTCCTTCAACACCGGCACCACCAGGCCTTGCGGCGTGTCGGCTGCAAATCCGATGTGGTAGTACTGCTTCAGGATCAGGTTCTCACCCTTGGCGTCGAGCGAGGAATTGAAGGTCGGGTATTTCTTCAGTGCGGCCACGCAAGCCTTGATGACGAAAGCCAGCATGGTCAGTTTGACGCCGGCTTTGGCCATCGATGCATTGGTGGATTTGCGGAAGTCTTCCAGCCCGGTGACGTCGGCTTCGTCGTACTGCGTGACGTGGGGAATCATCACCCAGTTGCGGTGCAGGTTGGGACCGCTGATCTTTTTGATGCGTGACAACGGCAGCAATTCGGTCGCGCCGAATTTGGAAAAATCGAGCGAGGGCCATGGCAGCAAGTCCAGGCCGGCGCCGCCGCGTCCGGCCGCGGCGGCAGGCGCGCTACTCGCGCCGCTCATCACGCCCTTGACAAAGCCTTGCACGTCTTCCAGGGTGATGCGGCCCTTGGGCCCGGTGCCGGCAACCTGCAACAGGTCGACGCCGAGCTCACGGGCGAATTTACGCACTGAAGGCGAGGCATGCGCCTTGGCGCCGGCGCCACCGTCAGCTGGCGCGGGAGCGGACGCAGAGGCCGGTGCAGCCGCAGGCGCTGGAGCAGCAACCGCAGGCCCAGCAGCCGCCGGCGCAGCAGCCGCCGCTGCCGGCGCGGAAGCGGGCGCAGATGCCGTCGCGCTCGCCGCTGCCGGGGCTGCCGCGGCAGCAGGTGCTGCAGCCGCGGCCGGTGCGCCTGCTTCCGCGCCGCCTGCCGCTTCAATCATCGCCAGCAGCGTTCCTTCGGACACCTTGTCGCCCAGCTTGATCTTCAATTCCTTGATGACTCCGGCATGAGTGGAGGGAATCTCCATGCTGGCCTTGTCCGACTCCACCGTCACCAGCGACTGGTCAACCTTGATGGTGTCGCCGGGCTTGACCAGCAATTCAATCACTTCAACTTCCTTGAAGTCGCCGATGTCGGGCACTTTCACTTCAAGCAGGCTCATGGTTAGGGCTCCGTTCTTGTGCGCCGGCAAACGGGCGGGCGCCGTTGGCGCCCGCCTATCCTGCGGCGAAATCTTGTTGATGAGTTACTGCCTGGGTTTATTGCGTGACCGGATTCGGCTTTTCCGGATTGATGCCGTATTTGGCGATTGCCTGTTGCACCAGCTTGACGTCGATGGCGCCATCCTCGGCCAGCGACTTCAATGCCGCCACCGTGACGAAGTAGCGGTTCACTTCGAAGAATTCGCGCAGCTTGGCCCGGCTGTCGGAACGGCCATAGCCATCCGTGCCCAGGACCTTGTAGTTGCGGCCTTTCGGTATGAAGGCGCGGATCTGTTCAGCGAAGGTGCGCATGTAGTCGGTGGCAACGACGATCGGACCGCTGGTGGGCTGCAGGCATTGCGCCACATAGGAGGTGCGCGGCGCGTCGCCCGGATGCAGCATGTTCCAGCGTTCCACATCCTGGCCCTCGCGCGCCAGCAGCGTAAACGAAGGCGCAGACCACAGGTCGGCGGCCACGCCCCAGTCGTCGCGCAGCAGGTCGGCCGCGGCCATCACTTCGCGCAGGATGGTGCCCGAACCCATCAGCTGCACCCGCAGCTTTGATTTCTTTTCGCTGGCCTGTAGCTGGTACAGGCCTTTCAGTATGCCTTCCTCCTGGCCCGGCTTCAGACCCGGATGGGCATAGTTCTCGTTCATCACCGTGATGTAATAGAACACGTCTTCCTGGCGCTCGACCATGCGCTTCAAGCCGTCATGAATGATGACTGCGATTTCATGGCCGAAGGTCGGGTCGTAGGGCACGCAATTCGGAATCGTCGACGCCAGCACATGGCTGTGGCCATCTTCATGCTGCAAGCCTTCGCCGTTGAGCGTGGTGCGCCCGGCCGTTCCGGCCATCAGGAAGCCCCGTGCGCGCATGTCGCCAGCGGCCCAGGCCAGGTCGCCCACGCGCTGCAGGCCAAACATCGAATAGAAGGTATAGAACGGGATCATCACCCGGTTGTTGGATGAGTATGAGGTCGCGGCGGCAATCCAGGAACTCATCGCGCCGGCTTCATTGATACCCTCCTGCAGGATCTGGCCAGCCTTGTCTTCGCGGTAGTAACTGACCTGGTCCTTGTCCACCGGCTCATATAACTGGCCACGGTGGTTGTAGATGCCGATCTGGCGGAACAAGCCTTCCATGCCGAAGGTGCGGGCTTCATCCACCAGGATGGGCACCACGCGCTTGCCCAGTCCGGCGTCGCGCAGCAGCAGTGAAATCATGCGCACATAAGCCTGGGTGGTGGAGATTTCCCGGCCTTCGGCGGTCGGCTCCAGCACCGGCTGGAAGGTCTCCAGCGGCGGCACCGCCAAGGTTTCATCTGCCTTCATGCGGCGCACCGGCAGGTAGCCGCCGAGCGCCTTGCGGCGTTCATGCAAGTAGCGGATTTCAGGGGCGTCGTCGGAGGGCTTGAAGAACGGCACATCATGCAACTGTTCGTCGGAAACCGGAATGCCGAAGCGGTCGCGCATCTCACGCACGGCATCGTCGCCCAGCTTCTTGGTCTGGTGCGCAGTATTGCGCGCCTCGCCCGACTTGCCCATGCCAAAGCCCTTGACCGTCTTCACCAGCAGCACGGTCGGCTGGCCCTTGTGCTCATTTGCCTCTTTGAACGCGGCATAGATCTTGTGCGGGTCATGGCCGCCACGCGTCAGGCGCCAGATATCGTCGTCCGACATGTTGGCGACCATTTCCAGCAGCTTCGGATGCTTGCCGAAGAAATGCTTGCGCACATAGGCGCCATCCTTGGCCTTGTAGTTCTGGTATTCGCCATCGACGGTTTCCATCATCACGCGCTGCAGGATGCCGTCATGGTCGCGCGCCAGCAATTCATCCCAGGGCGCGCCCCAGATGACCTTGATCACGTTCCAGCCGGCGCCGCGGAAATCGGCTTCCAGTTCCTGGATGATCTTGCCGTTGCCGCGCACCGGACCGTCCAGGCGCTGCAGGTTGCAGTTGACGACCATGACGAGGTTGTCGAGCTTTTCGCGGCCCGCCATGCCGATGGCGCCCATCGATTCCGGCTCGTCCATCTCGCCGTCGCCGCAGAACACCCAGACCTTGCGGTTCGAGGTATCGGCGATATTGCGGTTGTGCAGGTACTTGAGGAAGCGGGCCTGGTTGATCGCCATCAGCGGGCCGAGGCCCATCGACACGGTAGGGAACTGCCAGTACTCGGGCATCAGCTTCGGATGCGGGTAGGAAGACAGGCCCTTGCCGTCGACTTCGCGGCGGAAGTTCAGCAGCT